>CAJMQT010000094.1 GCA_905215655.1 uncultured bacterium
TAAAAGTGTGGAAGTATTGTATTTTCCACCAAAACCAATAATAATATGGGACTATTACAAGAAAGGTATAAGAAATATCGTGACCCGCAGAGATTCATGGAAGCGGGTGTTTATCCGTATTTTCGTGAGATTACAGGCAAACAGGGTACGGAAGTTGAAATGGCAGGACATAAAGTCTTGATGTTCGGTTCCAACGCCTACACCGGTCTTACGGGCGATGTCAGAGTTGAAGAAGCAGCAAAGAAAGCTCTCGACAAATACGGCAGCGGTTGCGCAGGTAGCCGTTTCTTGAACGGAACGCTTGATTTGCACGTACAACTCGAAAAAGAACTTGCCGAGTTTGAACACAAAGACGAGGCTCTTTGTTTCTCAACCGGATTTACGGTTAACTCAGGTGTGCTTGCCGTTGTTTGCGGACGAGAGGATTATATAATATGTGACGACCGCAATCATGCCAGCATCGTTGACGGAAGACGCCTCTCCTTTGCCACGTGTTTGAAGTACAAGCACAACGATATGGAAGACCTTGAAAAGCAGTTGCAGAAGTGTCGTCCCGAATCCATCAAGCTTATTGTTGTCGACGGAGTGTTCTCCATGGAAGGAGACCTTGCCAATCTGCCCGAGATAGTACGTCTCAAAAAGAAATACAACGCATCGATTATGGTCGATGAGGCACACGGTCTTGGCGTATTCGGCAAAGAGGGTAGAGGCGTCTGCGACCATTTCGGCGTTACAGATGATGTCGATTTGATAATGGGAACATTCTCAAAGAGCCTTGCAAGTATCGGTGGGTTTGTTGCAGGAGACAAGGATACGATCAACTTCCTGCGTCATAACTGCCGCACATATATATTCAGTGCGTCGAACACACCTGCCGCAACGGCTGCCGCGATGGAGGCTTTGCACATTATAAGGAAAGAACCTGAGCGCATAGAGCATTTGTGGAAGGTGACGAATTATGCTCTGGCACGTTTCCGTGAGGAAGGTTTCGAGATAGGAGAGACCGAGAGTCCTATTATCCCGCTTTATGTCCGCGATGTCGATAAGACGTTTATCGTAACCAAACTTGCATTCGACGCCGGTGTATTTATCAACCCGGTAATACCTCCGGCTTGTGCTCCGCAAGACACGTTGGTAAGATTTGCCCTTATGGCTACCCATACGGAAGAGCAGGTTGAGCGTGGTGTTCAGATCTTGAAGAAGATATTCAAGGAGCAGAATATTATCAAATAACTTATTCAAAATTTGCAGTTCTTCCAAAAAAGAATTACTTTTGCACTCGCATTTCAGAGCGGGGTGTAGCGCAGCCCGGTAGCGCGCCTGGTTTGGGACCAGGTGGTCGCAGGTTCGAATCCTGTCGCCCCGACATTGAAAAAGAGTGATTTTAAAATACGGAAAATCCCCGAAAGCAAGTCTGCTTTTCGGGGATTTTTCTTTTATTCACGAATTGTTTAATTAAGAATTAAGGGTTAAGAATTAAGAAAACATGCCGACTTGGTATTTTTCTTAATTCTTAACCCTTAATTCTTAATTATATAAATAGAAATTATTGATTATTTCTTGGCGGGAGCGGGCTTGTAAGCCTTGTTCAGACCGGCTATCACCTCGTTTGTGATGTCATACGCTTTGTCTGCGTAGAGGAGGTTGTCGCCTGCCTTGCTGAGGATTATCGAGAACTTCTTGTCTTTGTTGTAAGCTGCGAGGAAGTGCTGGATGCTGTCTCTCAGAGCCTTGTTAAACTTGTCGGTCTCGGTCTGGAACTCGCTGCCGAGTCTCTGTTGAAGGGCGCGGAGGTCAGCATCCTGCTTCTGCAATCCTGCCTGAACTGCCTCTGCTTGCTGCTGAGTGTACTTGTTGTTCTGGATATCCTGTTGGAATTTTGCTGCCGCTGCTTGCAGAGAACGACCTTTGGCGTTCACCGTGTTCTGTATGTTCTGGCTCTTCTTTTCAAGTATCTGAGTATAATCCTTGCAGAACTTATATTGCGACATTATCGAGTCAACTTCGACGTATGCGATTTTCAGCCCCGTGGTTTCTGTCTTTGCAGCGGGTGATTTCTCTTCAACTTTGGGTGCCTGGTTGTTGCATGAGGTCATTGCGAGCGACATTACGGCAACAAAGGCAGCCGAACTGATAAATTTTCTCATATACATTAAATTATTTGTTTTTATTGTTTTTTGTTTGTCTTTTCACGGTTTGCTCTGTCGAGCCTTGATTTACGGTCTTCCCGGTCTTGTTCCATCACGCAGTGTATTTTCTGCTTTCGCAGCCCCGGATTGTCATGAACGTGTTGCGACGAGAACTTTCCACCTTTTATTAATATCAGTTTTATGCAGAGCAAGGCAACCGATATAGCAATTATTAACATGCCAAGAAGGAAAGTTTCCGCCATTTTTCTTATTTTTGTCGGCAAAGATAATCATTTATTTATAAATTCTTTTAAAAAACAGATTAATAATGAATAAAAGTGAGCTAAAACCCTCTTGTGTCTTCAAACACTTTGCGGCGATAAACAAGATACCGCGTCCGTCGAAGCACGAAGAGCGGATTATCGAGTATCTTAAAGAGTTCGGAGAGTCGAGAAATCTTGAAACAGAGGTCGACGAGGTAGGTAACGTGGTTATCAGAAAGCCTGCCTCGAAGGGTTATGAGAACCGTAAGACGCTTATTCTGCAAAGTCATACCGACATGGTTTGCGAGAAGTTGGTTGACGTTGACATTGACTTTACGAAAGACCCGATAGAAACTTACGTTGACGGAGAATGGTTGAAGGCAAAGGGTACCACCCTCGGAGCCGACGATGGAATAGGATGCGCCATGGAGCTTGCCGTGCTTGACGACCCGACGCTCGAACACGGACCGATAGAATGCGTCTTCACGCGCGACGAAGAGACCGGACTTACAGGTGCGTTTGGCATGAAACCGGGCTTCATGAAGGGCGACCTGCTCGTCAATCTCGACAGCGAGGACGAAGGACAGTTCTTCATCAGTTGTGCCGGAGGCATGACGACAACGGCTGTTTTCAACGTCGACAGAGAAGAGGCGCCCGCCGGTTATTTCTTCATGAAACTCTCGTTGCAGGGTTTGAACGGCGGACACAGCGGTGACGACATCAATAAGAAATACGCCAACGGTATCAAGCTGCTTGCGCGCTTCATGTATCTGGTGAGTCAGGATTGCGACGTCCGTATCGCCAACTTCAACTCGGGACGCATGCACAACGCCATTCCGCGCGACGGCGTGGTGGTGTTCGCTGTTCCTACTGAAAAGAAAGAAGACGTGAGAGTTGCCCTCAACGTGTTCGCGACAGACGTGGAGGATGAGTTCCACGTGACCGAGAAGACGATAAAGTTCAACCTTGAAAGCACCGAACCGACAGCCGTGCTCTCTTCAAAGGCAAGCCGCGACATAATCATGGCTTTGCAGGCTGTTGACAACGGCACCTTCTCGATGTGTCAGGACGAGGCGTTGGCATGGATGGTCGAGACATCAAGCAACGTTGCAAGCGTGAAGACCGAGGACCATAAGGTGACCGTCGTTGCCTCACAGCGCTCAAACGTGATGAGCAATCTTAAAAACATGGGCAACACGGTTAAGGCTCTGTTCGAGCTTGCCGGTGCCGAGGTGACGCAGAGTGACGGCTATCCCGCATGGAAGATGAACCCCGATAGCGAACTGACGGACATCGTTGTGAAGACATACAAACAGCTCTTCGGCAAGGAACCAAAGGTAATCGGCATTCATGCCGGTCTTGAATGCGGCTTGTTCTCGGAGAAAAATCCGAACCTCGACATGGTCTCGATGGGTCCGACGATGCGCGGCGTACACTCGCCCGACGAACGTCTGCTCATCCCGACGGTGCAAATGGTATGGGATCATCTGCTCGAAATAATGAAGAACATCCCCGAAAAGTAAATCCGTCGGCAAGATGTCAAGATGCAATAAAACATTATTTGTCCTCGCGTCGGCAATAATTCTGCTCACCGGTTGCGGTAAACAACATGACGCCGAGACGGTGGTCAAAGACTTTATCGAGCAAAACGTGTCGGTGAAAGATTACGAAGTGGAGTTCAGAAGCCTTGATTCCACAACGCACGTCAGCGACAGTCTAATAGAGAAGATAAAGTTTGCGGCGGTACAGGACAAGCTCTTTAAAAAAGACATCAAGTACGGTGCGGACCCCAAAACGGGCAAGTACGTCTTTCTGCCGGCAAATATTTACGTCGGCAAGGACACTCTTCGTCGCACTTTCTATCTTGATATGAAGATTACGAATGTCGTTGCCTTCAAATAAGGTCATCGACTTTAATACAACTGACGCCCGTCGGAAAATCATCCGACGGGCGTTTTTTGTTGTTTTTCTTACAGATTGTTACTTTTTAAAAGCATTTCCTTACAGTTTTTGTTGACGGACAGCCGCTTTCCAAAAGGCGGTCTTTTAGCTTGTAAAAGGTAAGCTTTCAGCGTCTGAAAGACCGCCTTTTGCACGATAAAAGCTTACCTTTTAAAATCGTAACTCTTAATCCCTGACTTATGATTGCTGATAAAAGAATGCCCCTGCCGTGCGTAATCACTACGTAAGCAGGGGCTACCTTAAAAACAACCTATTGAATTATCTCGGACGGGAAAAGCTCCCGCGCTCGTAATTCAACGGTTAATATGGTTTAAATCAAACAATTATATCAGTAGCTTTTTGACGATTTCGCTCGACCGTTTTATGTTTATATTGTATGAATTTATGTCTTGGCGAATGCTCGTCCGTGGCGATATCAGTAATCGGTAAGGCACGGATCATTTGTTTTTCATAGCGATCTGACGCTAAATGTTTACATAGCAAAGATAGTGCAAACCGAGAGAAGAATAAAACAAACGTGTTTGTTTTTTCTTCCGAGGTGCCGCCTATCTTGGCTTTATTTATAATGCAAATATACAATTATTTATATATACGCACAACAAAAAACGGCTTTTTATTTTCATAAAAAAGTATAAAATTATGCTTTTTACTCTCTGAAAATGAGCGACTTTCGTGCTGGCACGAATTTTGCAATATCCTTTATGCAAGATAAACGCGAAATAACTAAAATAAATAATATACGATTATGCAAAAAGGTAATATCGGGGTTACGACCGAAAACATCTTCCCCGTCATCAAAAAGTTTTTGTATTCAGATCATGAGATATTCCTCCGCGAGATGGTAAGTAACGCCGTCGACGCCACACAAAAGCTCAAGACGCTTGCCGACAAGGGCGAGTTTAAAGGCGAATTGGGCGACCTTACAGTGCGCGTAACGGTTGACGAGAAGAACAATACGCTGACCATCAGCGACCGTGGAATAGGCATGACCGAGGAAGAAATCGACAAATACATCAATCAGATAGCCTTCTCGGGCGTCAGCGACTTCCTCAGCAAGTACAAAGACAATGCCAATGCCATCATCGGACACTTCGGACTGGGCTTTTACAGCTCGTTCATGGTCAGCAAGAAAGTCGAAATAGTGACACGCAGTTACAAAGACAATGCGAAAGCAGTGAAGTGGAGTTGCGACGGAAGTCCGGCATACGAGATAGACGAAACGGAAAAAGCCGACAGAGGTTCGGACATCATTCTGCACATCGACGACGACTGCAAGGAGTTTCTCGAAAAACAACGCATAGAGTCGCTGCTCAACAAATACTGTAAATTCCTGCCCGTTCCGGTTGCTTTCGGCAAGAAAACGGAGTGGAAAGACGGCAAGCAGGTGGAGACGGAAGAGGACAACATTATAAATAATGTGGAACCGCTGTGGACCAAAACGCCCTCGACGCTGAAAGACGAAGATTACAAAAAGTTCTATCGCGAGCTCTATCCCATGCAGGACGAGCCGATGTTCTGGATACACCTTAACGTGGATTATCCGTTCAATCTCACCGGAATACTTTATTTCCCGCGCATCAAGTCAAATATTGAATTGCAGCGTAACAAGATACAACTCTACTGCAATCAGGTGTTCGTCACCGATCAGGTGGAAGGTATCGTGCCCGAGTTCCTCACGCTGCTGCACGGCGTGATCGACTCGCCCGACATCCCTCTGAACGTCAGCCGCAGCTATCTTCAAAGTGACAGGGACGTGAAGAAGATCTCAACATACATAACGAAGAAAGTAGCCGACCGTCTGAACAACCTCTTCAAAGAGAACCGCAAGGACTACGAAAGCAAATGGGACGACTTGAAACTGTTCATCAATTACGGAATGCTCTCGCAGGAAGACTTCTATGACCGTGCCAAAGACTTCGCGCTGTTCAAGGATGTTGAAGGCAAATATTTCACTTTCGAGGAATATCGCCAGCTCATCAAGGACAACCAGACCGACAAGGACGGACAGCTCGTTTACCTCTATGCCAACAACAAGGAGGAGGAATACTCGTTTATCGAGGCGGCAAAAGAGAAAGGTTACAGCGTGCTGCTGCTCGACGGACAGCTCGACGTTCCGGCAGTATCAATGTACGAACAGAAGTTTGAGAAGAGCCGTTTTATGCGTGTTGACAGCGACATCATCGACCGTCTTATCGTCAAGGAAGACGCCAAGAAGACAGAACTTGACAGCGAACAGGCTGACAATCTGTCATCCGTTTTCCGCTCACAAATG
The DNA here is from genome assembly GCA_905215655.1 of uncultured bacterium. Taxonomy (GTDB): domain Bacteria; phylum Bacteroidota; class Bacteroidia; order Bacteroidales; family Bacteroidaceae; genus Prevotella. The sequence goes on from CAJMQT010000094.1 coordinate 6,627, forward strand.
CCTAAGATAGACAAGACCGAATTCTATGTCGAGGTGCAGTCGCTCGGCGAAACGGCACAGCCCGTAACCATAACACAGAGCGAATACATGCGCCGAATGAAAGATATGAGCCGCTTTCAAAGCGGAATGAGTTTCTATGCGCAGATGCCCGACAGTTACAGCATTGTCCTCAACAGCGACCATCGCCTGATAAAGACAATTCTTGAAGACGAGAACGCACAATGCGGCGAGGCACTGAAACCGATAAACAGCGAGATAAAAGGCTTGCAGGCACGTATGGACGCCCTGCGTCAAAGCCAAAACGGCAAGAAAGCCGAAGAGGTTACGCAGGAAGAAAAAGACGACCTCAGTAACACGGAGAAGTCGATTAACGAGCAGAAAGACAAGAAAAACCAAATCATTGCCGACTATGCCAAAGGCAACAAGACCGTAAGCCAGCTCATTGACCTCGCCCTCTTGCAGAACGGAATGCTGAAAGGCTCGGCTCTCGACGCCTTCATCAAACGCTCGGTATCGCTTATTTAATTAAGTTAAGAGTTAAGAATTAAGAATTAAGAGTTATATGCTTGGTGGCAAATTTTCTTAATTCTTAATTCTTAATTCTTAATTCTTAATTCTTAATTCTTAATTCTTAATTTATAATTAGTATTTGCTTTCCCTCTTGATTATCAGGACATGCAGAATAAGTCCGATGATGATAAGGAATAAAATCGGGAAAATCACGATATTATACTTTGTCCATCCGCAGACAAAGCAAAGCAGAAGGACAGACACACCGAAATAAATCAGCGTCAATCCGATATTTCTTTTATATTTCTTGATATCGTGTCGCATAAAACAACAATATTACCGATGCAAAAATACGGATAAAAATCAGTAATGCACACACAAAGGAATGTTTGTAAAGATAAAATAAGTTAAAAAACAACAGCCTTTGTATATTTTATAAAAGCAATACAGAATAAA
>CAJMQT010000095.1 GCA_905215655.1 uncultured bacterium
TATCCGGGCGTGTCGTCGCCAAGCTCCTCCACACCCGGTTACTGATGGTTCAGCCTTTCAGGCTGTCAGCTGTCGTACAAATTGAATATGTGCCCGGAGGGCTGAACTATATTTAACCGGGTGTGGAGGAACATCGTGACGACACGCCCGGAGTCAGAGCATTACATTAAACGCACCCGGAGTGGTGCTACTCTTTATTATCTAATAATAATGTCTGGTAAAAGTTGCGACATAACAAACTTTTACCGGACAGTTCTTATTGCCAGAATGGCAAACAAAAAGGAGATATAAAAGGTTTTTATATAGAAACAATAACTCTTTTTACCTAATAATGATATGCCTGAGACATGTCTCTACCGATTTTACCGTAACAAAAAAAGAGGTGGCACTTAATAGCGTCACCTCTTTATGATATATCCTTTATCAGAATTATTTGATGAATTTCTTACCGTTCTGGATGAGGATACCCTTAGCGTCCTTGCTTACACGCTGACCTGCGAGGTTGTAAACCGGAGCGTTTACGTTCTTAGCCTCAGTAGTGATGTTTGTAATGCCTGAACCGCCACCTACTTCGAATGTAAGACCGCAAAGCATAATCTTAGAACCGCTAACCCAGAAGAAGTATGTGTAACCGGGCTCTACTGCGCAAGGAAGAACTGAGTATGTATCGTTTGTTGCAGGAGTTGCTGTATCACCGAGTGTACCGTCATCCTTGATGTAATTGCCCCAAACGCTTGTTGCGTATGCAGACATATCAGCATAATCAAGCTCTTCGTTTTCAATTATCTGATTAGGAACTTTTGCAAACCAGATAGGCTTGCTCTTTCCATATTTAGCTGCGACGTAAACCGTACCTGCTACAGCGGGTGCGAATTGAACATGAGCTGATACTCCGGACGCATGCTGCAAATTTCCTGCCATACCGTTTGTTCCGCCTTGGATGTAAGCATTTGAATATGTGATACCATTCGAGGCTGTGAATTCGCCGACAGTAGCTTTATCATTCTTAACGTTCCATGTTTTAGGACCATCATAGAGGTAAACCTTTGCATTCTGGATTGCATCCTGAGCAACCTGTGTCAAAACACCGGCTGCAGCTACTTCAGTACCGAGGAAGCCTGTTGCTTTGTCTTCGGGTAAATCGCCATCTTTTACACAGTTCCATGTTCCTTGTGCGTTAGCACAAACTGCTGCAAACATTGCAGCTACAAAAAGTAATTGCTTTTTCATAACTTTGTTTTTAATTATTGATTTGTTTTTATTTTCCATTGTCGGGCGTTATGCCCGACAATGGATTTATTTAAAATGTTTATTCGTTAACAGTCTTGGTACAAGTGAATGTGTACATCTTTGCTGCTGATGCGGTGGAAATCTTAAACTTTGATGTCATTGTAAAGTACAAAGTCAGTAAATCTCCTTCAAGGAAACCGCCGCTCTTTGCTGTAACAGATGTTGTTCCCGCGGTGAAGATATAGCGGTCGTTACCGGCCTTACCTACATTGAGAACTGCCGTCTGATCCATTGATAGGGATGCAGAAACAAGATGTACAGATACAGCCTGAACGTCTTCTTTATCCAAGCGTTCGATTGTTACGACTACGTCTGTTGCTCTTTCTACGCCGTTGACGTCAACAATGTTGCCTTGATATGTTCCGTCTACCAGATAAGACGCGTCCGTGTGTGTTACGGGGTCGTCATCGTCGCTGCAAGAAACGAAACCTAACGGCAACAACAGGCAGAGCATAAGGAAAAATATATTCTTCAATTTCATGATTCTTTCTGCTTTATAATGTTATTTTTCGGTGTCATCTTCCGTTTCATCACCACCAAGCACTTTGTATCCGGGGTTCTGATCGGCTGATGTTATGCCGGAGTTAATCTGTATCTCGTTCTCAGGTATCGGGCGGAGCCATTTGATTTCGCCGTCGGTACCGGTCATATTAGATACAGAAAGATTGTTGAACGCAACATTGTAACGAACCAGCTGGCGAGTACGGCGCAGGTCTATCCAACGATAATATTCGCCGACAGTTTCACGCAGACGCTCGTCAAGAATTACATCGAGTTTGCTTACGGTTAATCCGTTGCTGTCTGTATTTCCGACCTTAACGTATCCGCCTACCTCGTTCAAGCTCCAGTCATAGCGTGCGTAATCTGCGAAACTGCCGAGTTGCGCTGCATGTGAACGCTTGCGAACGTCGTTCAGATATTTCAAAGCGTTTGTCTCGTCACCGGCCATAAGGTAAGCCTCGGCTGCAACAAGGTAGATTTCGCTTGCATTGAGCAATACCACGTCGCGGTAGTCGCCGTTTGACTGAGCAACAGAGCTTGTAGTGTTCTTGTCGTCAAACTTGCGTACGGGAGGAAGATTTCCGATACCGTCGATTGCCTCTTTAAAACTGATTGTGCTGTTTGTGCTTAAAGTACCGTTCTTTGCAAAATATCTCTTCTCCGTTTGCTCAGCAACCTTTATTACAGAAGTCTGACTCTTTAAGCCTGTTGTGACAAATTTTGATGCGTTTGCTGCACAGAATGCGTCAATCTCAGCTGTCTCCGTGTACCACGGGAAGAATTTCCATGCAAGTGCAAGAGAGTTCTTTTCGGCTGCGGATGCGTTGTAATAAGCCCAGTAACCCTGCTTGCTCCAGTTTGCAGCGTCACCGTCATATCCGTAAATCGTTGTCATGAACGTGCCTTCGTAGCGGTCGTCGCCCTTTTCATAAGCATAGTGAACGCGCTCGGTCGGGCAGAGGTCATTCTTCATAGCCTTTATGCCGAGAGTATTTGAACCCATATAACCGCCGAAGTAATGCTGCTGTGAATGTCCGCCAACAGACTGATCAGAAGATGTTGCGCGATCATATTGAATTGCGAACAATGTTTCGGGGTTGTTGCCAGCCTCGTTAATGTCAAAGTCCCATTTTGTCTCAAAGCTCTGTGTCAAAGGAACTGCTGCTGCAACTTCCGCCGCCAGACTTGCCGCTTTCGAGAAATATTCCGTGCCGTTAACGGTGTATTGACCTTTTACAGCGTCAGTAAGCGTTGTCTGCAAGTCCCAGCCTGCTGCAAGGTAAACCTTTGCGAGGAGGGCTTTCGCGCCGAGGATGCTTGCACGTCCGCGACCGTCAGCAGCAGAACTTGTCTGCTCCAGCTTGCCGTTAGTGATAATTCCGTTAAGTTCTTTGATAAGGTTATCATAAATTGTTGCAAGTTCCGTTCTGGGATAGTTCGTTGCAGCCGACTCGATGTAGGTCTCAATGTAGGGCACGCTGCCAAACTGCTGCGTCAGGATGTAGTAGCAGTAATCACGGATAAAGCGCGCCTCGTCGTTGAGTTTCTCGTCAGCCGAGTATTTCAACACACAGTTTGCAGCATTGATTGCCGCGTAAGTTTTTTTATAAAGATCCTCAACGTCTTTATTATCAGAAGTCAGCTGATACGTCTGCAACTGAGAGGGCGCGTTCTTCTGTGAAGTTGTGTACATATCCGTACCGGTGCAGAAAATCTGCGGAGCCTCGTAAATCGCACGCATGGAAAAGTAAGCCTCGTTCAAGAGCTGGTTCCATCCCGTCGGGTTCGAGAATTGATCGTCTGCCGTCACGGTACTCTTGTTGTCAGAGTCGAGGAAGTCTGAACAACTTGAAAGACCGGCAATAGAAGCCAAGCCGATGGCAGACATTATAATAATTTTTTTCATTGTCTTATTTGATTTTAAGATTTAGAACTTAATGCTTGCACCGATCTGATAAGTTACTGTGCTCGGAGCATCATTCTTCTTTGTCACACCTGCCCACTCAGGATCAAATCCTTTGTATTTGGTCCATACAAACGGGTTTGTGATATTAATGTAGAGGCGCAAGCCTTCGCAGCCCCAAGAGCTGAGCAACTTCTTCGGGAATGTGTATCCCAAAGTGATGTTCTTGACTTTCCAGTAAGAAATTTTCTTTGCTGCAAGAGCGTTATACACTTCTTTCTCGTAAGCTTTACCCATACCATAGTTTGATACGCTGGCATTCGGGAAGGGGAATGAGCCGTAATGAGTCTGCTCCTGATAAACCGGGTTGATGTAAGTACCGTCAGCGTTTACGCCGTCACAGTCAAGAAGAGTTCCTGCGGGGATGTAGTAATCCATCGCAATCTTGTTCCAGCCACGATAGTTGTAATCGTATGTGTCGGCAAGCGTGTAAGAGTAAGCCCAGAAGTTCTGCTTTGTATAGATTGAGAACGAGAAATCCCAGTTCTTCCACTGCAATGTAGAAGAGATATTACCTGTCCAAGAGGGATCCTGACTGCCGAGAACCTTCTTGTCGTCAGCGTTGATGACGCCGTTGCCGTCGAGGTCTTCGATTATTGACATACCCTCACTCCACTGGTAAACCTTGAAGTAGTAGTCGCAAGAACGAACTTTGTCGCCCGGAGTAAAGCCGTTGTCAATCGCAGCCTTGTTATTGGGCACGGTCATCATCTTGTCTGATACCACACCTTGGTAGTTGTAGAGATAAACCACGTTAACCGGCTGTCCCACGAAGCGTGAGTTCAAAATAGGATTTGAATCATTAATAATCTTGTCCTCGCCGTTCAGAGTCTTAACCTCATTGATGTTGCGTGCGAAGTTGAAGCTTGTTGTCCAAGTCCAGTCTTTGCTCTGTATGTTGACTGTGTTCAAAGCGATTTCAATACCGCGGTTGCGAACCTTACCAACGTTATCCATCAGTGAGCCGCCACCTGATACCAACGGCAGAGAGCGCTTGTAAAGCAGGTCGGTAGACTCCTTGGTGTAGAGGTCGATTGTACCGTTAATGCGGTTACGCAGGAAGCCGAAGTCGATACCGAAGTTCAATTCGTGAGATTTTTCCCATTCCAGACCGGCATTGATGACACCGCTCGGATAGTAGCCGTTTGCAACGTTATGACCGAATGCGTAGATGTGCGGACCTGACACGCCAATGGCATTGTAAGCATCGCAGACAGAGTTGTTACCGGTCACACCATAGCTCAGACGCAGTTTGAGGTTGTCGATCCAAGAGAATTTCTTCATGAATTTCTCTTCCGACACGCGCCATGCGATAGCTGCTGACGGGAACCAACCCCAACGGCTGTCTTTCAAGAATTTTGAAGAACCGTCGGTACGGACTGTACCTGTGAACATGTACTTACCTTTGTAAGAATAGTTCAGACGCAAAGCGTAAGAAATCATCTTTGTCTCGTAGTAAGATGTTCCGGTCTCTTCATTATTGATTGCTCCAGCATAAAGGTTGTACCAGTCGGTGCCGGTCATTATTGAAGATTCTTCTGTTGTTGAACGACCGATCTGGCTATAAGTACGGTCGGCGCTGTTCATGCTGAACAAAGCCATTGCATTAACGGAGTGATCGCCGAATGTCTTGTTGAAGTCAATCTGGTTGTCCCATGTCCACTCTTTCTTGGTATATTCTTCGTGAGAAGAGTGCTCGGGATCTTTACGTCCACCGCTCTGTGATACATATTCACCCGTGCGTGCATGAATATAGTTCGGAGAGAATGTGGTCTTTAAACTCAACCATGAAACCGGCTTGATCTGCAAGTAGATATTACCCAACATGCGGAAATTCTTTGACTCTTTGCTGTCGTCTCTGAGCATGATCAGCGGGCTTGCAGTATCGGTAAACTGGTTTTTCTGTGAGCCTAATGCTTCATAGTTACCCGGCTTCTCGATCAGATTTCCATCGCTGTCATAAGGACGTGCAAACGGAGTCTGACGGAATGCGATGTCGATTGCATCGTCGCTGGCATATTCATTTTCCGTATATGCAAGGTTTACGTTAAATCCGGCTGTAAGGTATTTGTTGATTTTAGAATCGACACTACCTTTCATGTTATAACGGTTCTGAAGATCGTTCTTGTAGACACCCTCTTCACGGTTGTAGCCAACGCCGAAGTGGTAGTTTGTTGTTTTGGAAGAACCATTGATTGAGATGTAATGGTTCTGTTTCTGACCGTCCTGCGTCACAAGGTCAGGCCAGTTGTAGCTCTCGCCGTTAGCAAGCATATCTTTCAACACAGATTTACCGTTAAGCTCGTCCATGATGACACACTGACCGTATTCTTGGTCATATCCGGTCGTCATTTTCCAAGTGGGCTGTGCCACCTGCGGAACGCTGTTGGCAACCTGACCCGAGCTCAAGAAGTTTGAGAAACGGAACATATAGAACTGCTGAGCGTTCATGTAGTCCGGCATGCGTGCTACCTTTGAAAGTCCGTAATATCCGTCGTAAGAGATAGATATTTTCTCCTGTTTTTTCTGTCCGACGGTAGCACCACTCTTGGTCGTAATCATTACGACACCCGCCGTCGCACGTGAACCGTAGATAGCCGTTGAAGAGGCGTCTTTCAGAATATCCATGCGCTCGATGTCCTGCGGGTTGAGGAAGCTGATATCGTCGCAGATGATGCCGTCAACGACGAACAGAGGTGAAGAGTCACCGTTGATTGAGGACTTACCGCGGATTTGTATGTCAAAGTCTGAGCCTGTACGACCGGTAGACTGCGTGATGCTGGCACCAGGCACAGCTCCTTGCAGAGCCTCCATAGCGTTCGTTGTTCCTTTTGCCGCAATCTTCGCTCCGTCGGCAGAAGAGATAGATCCTGTAAGGTCGCTCTTCTTCATTGTACCGTAACCAACGACTACCACTTCCTGCAATTCTGCCTGGTCTTCCTTCATTACGATGTTAAACTCTGTTTTACCTGCCACGGGAATTGTCTGAGTAACGTAACCGATGTAACTGATCTTCAGCTTAGCCGACTCCGATACGTTTGGTATGGAGAAGTTGCCGTCGATGTCCGTTATCGCTCCGGCTTTGCCGTCAACGGAAACCGTTACACCAATCAAAGACTCGCCCGCCGCGTCTTTCACATTTCCATGAATGTTTTTCTGCGCGAAGGCAACAAAACAAATCATAGACATAAGCAGGGCTGTAAAAGCTCTTCTGATTTGTGTGTTCATACTTTTTTGATTGTTAATTATAAATGTTTTAATAGATTTGTAGTTTGTATGTCACGTTGAAACGCCTTTCATGGTGAGGGCATAGTGAAATCACTAAGTTGCGATATTTAAATCGCACGGGGTACTAAGTTTAAGATTAACGTCAATTCAACGAAATAAACTGCAAGCCGATACGCGAAACCGCAAAAAGAAATAAAAATCCTGTCTTTTATTACAAATTGAATTTCGTTGACGCTCTCAGAATTGATTATTTGAAAAATAAAATCTTTCGGACGAAAATTTTTAAAATATCGTGTGCAATTATAAAAAACAGTAAAACAGCGACTTATAATTAAAACAGGAAAAGTGTGCAACGAAAAAGCCTGAAAAACAGCTGAAAACGCCATGTTTTGCACATTAAAAAGTGCCTATTTTAGCATGTAAAAGTGCCTATTTTACTTTGTAAAAGTGCCACTTTTACAAAACAAGAGTGCCACTTTTGCCGAAAACGTAAATTATTTTTACCATTCAGCGGTATTTTTCTGTATCTCAAATTCTATTTCTGTAATTTTCACGAACATTTTTCAAATGACAAAATGAA
>CAJMQT010000096.1 GCA_905215655.1 uncultured bacterium
ATAAAGCAGACTTTAATTCTTAATTCTTAATTCTTACTTCTTAATTAATATACGGCTTTGCGATTAAAAGACAACATATCGTCGGAATACTTCGAGGCGGCTAACAGGATGCAGTCGAAAAAAGCCCGAAGGAAAATCATAGCTTATGTGGAAAGCTATGACGACATACTCTTTTGGCGCTCTCTTTTAGGCAATTACGAGGACGAGACGCGATATTTTGAGGTCATGCTGCCCTCGCACGGCACGCTGGAACGCGGCAAACGCTCCGTCCTGATGAACCTTCTTTACCGCAAAGTGGGCAAAGACATGATAGCATGCGTCGACGCCGACTACGATTATCTGCTGCAAGGCGCCACCGAGACGTCGCAAAACATACTGAATAATCCGTACATCTTCCACACCTACGCTTATTCGATAGAAAATCTGCAATGCTATGCGCCGTCGCTGCACAACGTCTGCGTGATGGTAACTCTTAACGACCGCAACGTCTTCGACTTCAATTCTTACATCCGGATGTACAGCGAGGCGGTCTTCCCTCTGTTCGTCTGGTCCGTCTGGCACTATCGTAAAGGCATTTACAAGAAGTTCTCCATCACCGACTTCAACAATGTAATAGACCTTGGCGGCTTTAATCTCAAAATGCCGGAGGAGTCAATCCTCAACATTCAAAACAAGTCAAGAAAGCGCTGCAACATGTTCAACAAGCAATATCCGAAGGCAAAAGAGGAATACGAACGGTTGAAAGCCGAGCTTATCGAGCTTGGCGTGACGCCTGAGACGACGTATCTTTACGTGCAGGGACATCACTTCTTCGACAAAGTTGTAATGCCGATAATGAACAAGGTGTGCAGCCGCCTGATACGCGAACGCGAAAGCGAGATACGCCGACAGGCAATTCACGGAACACAAATGCGCAACGAACTGTCGTGCTACTCCCACAGCATTCAGGACATCTCGCAGATGTTGAAGAAAAATCCGGGCTACTTTAACTCCGCCCCTTTCAAACGGATGCAAAGCGACATTGAGCGTTTCATCGGAACAGAGGAAACGGCTCAATAATCAATTCTTTATTTAGAAGTACAGAAGTGCAGAAATACAGGAGTGCAGACATTACCATTGTCTGTGTTAATCCACAAAAGCCATTGTCTGTATTTCTACACTTCTGTACTTCTGTACTCCCAAGCTTTCTGAACTTCTGTACTCCTAAAAATTACGAACTTCTGTACTCCTAAACTCAAATCTCAGACATAAGTTTCAAGGAACTTTATTGTTCCGCTGACGGCGATTGTTTCTGTCGTTGCGGGGACGAGGATTGTTTCGCCCTCACGGAGCAGCGTCTTGTTGCCCTCGTTGTCAATGAACGTGCCCTCGCCTTTTATGCCGATAAGTATTACGAAGCTGTCAAGCTCGCTGTAATCGAGCAGCATAGGTTCGTCAAGGTCGTAAACGGCAACGCCGAAGTAGTCGCAATTTATGAGCTGGACGCCCTGATTTCTTATCGGATTATACGCCATGCGGTAGTCTTTCTCCACGTTGTAGTCGATACATTCAGCCGCCCGCTCCGTGTGAAGCTCACGATAATTGCCGTTTTTGTCCTTGCGTTTGAAGTCGTAAATGCGATATGTCGTGTCTGACGTCTGCTGTATCTCGGCAAGCAAGCATCCGCTGCCTATGCTGTGGATGCGTCCCGGCGGAATGAAGAAGCAGTCGCCGGCTTTGACCGGATGGTTGGCTATGGCGTCACAGATAGTGTCATTCTCGACCATTTCTTTATATCTCTCGGGCGTCAGTTTGTGCTTTAATCCACAGCGTATCATTGCCGTCGGGTCAGAGTCCATGACATACCACATCTCGGTCTTGCCGTTTTCAAGCCCGTATTTGCGCGCCTTCTCGTCGTCAGGGTGTACCTGAATGGATAAATCTTGCGCTGCATCAATAAACTTGATAAGCAGCGGAAACTCGTTGCCGAAGCGCTTATAATTGTCCGCTCCCACGAGTTTGTCGCGCAACTTGTCAATAAGTTGACTTATCGACAAGCCTTCATACGGTCCGTTCGCCACGATGCTTTCGTGTCCTTCGACACCCGACACTTCCCAGCTCTCGCCTACCTGTGTGTCGTCGACGTCAAGATGTTTGAACGGCACAATCTTTTCGCCACCCCAAAGGGTTTGTTTCAGTATTGGTTTAAACTTTATCGGTTCCATCAATGGTTTCTTTTTTTCAATTAATTGTTCGTAATATTATTTGCGTCCGGTTTAGTTTTCTTTCCAGAAAGAGGATGTGAAGAGCACTATCACGCTGAAAAATTCGAGACGTCCCATAAGCATAAGCACGGAGCAAATCCATTTGACGGCGTCGGGCAGTATGCTCCACGACATCGTCGGACCTATTTCCAGTCCGAGCGTCGGTCCTACATTGCTGGCACAACTTATCGCGATGGTTATCGAGTTGGTGCTGTCAACGCCCATGCAGATAAGCATGAAATAGGCAAAGACGCATGTCGCCACGTAGAGCGCGGAGAACACCAGCAGAGTGGTCTGCGTCTGTGTTGGCACGTTATTGCCGTTTACCTTTACCGGCAGGACTGCCTTCGGGTGAATGATATGTTTCAGTTCGTTACGTATTATTTTCAGGAGCATTACTCCGCGGATGCACTTAAAGCCTCCGCTGGTGCTGCCCGCACAGCCTCCCAAGACCATACAGACGCTGAGGATTACCCACGTTATGTGCGGCCACTTGCCGGCATCGGCATTGAAAAGACCGGTTGTCGTGATGAAGGAGACGACCTGAAACAGGGCGTAACGCAACGAGTCGGCAAGTCCGTAGCCCATGTCCTTGATAAGGAAGAACATTATTCCGACGGTTGCGGCAAGTATAGTAAAGAGGTAGAGGCGCAACTCGGAGTCCTTGAATAACGACCTTAACTTCAACTTAAACGTCGTCATATAAAGCAAGGTGAAGTTTATTCCGGAAAGGAACATGAACAAGATGGCGATATAATCAATCGCGGCGGAGTGGAAATAGCCCGTGCTGGCGTTATGAGGAGTAAATCCTCCCGTCGCCGTAACCGACATCGAGTAGTTCAGACAGTCGAAGACGCCCATGCCGGCGACGTAGAAGCACGCCGCACATGCCACCGTCATAAGCAGATATACCGCCCATATCATTTTGGCATTGGTGCTCAGGCGCGGGTGCATCTTTGTCCTGATAGGTCCTGTCGACTCTGCCGAGAAGACGCGCATGCTGCCCTCGACGAGCGATGGAAGAATGGCGATGGTGAAGAAGACGATACCGAGACCGCCTATCCAGTTGGTCATGGAGCGCCAGAAGAGCAGTCCGTGAGGCAGAGCCTCAACGTCGTCAAGCACGGAGGCGCCCGTCGTTGTCAGTCCGGAGATGGTCTCGAAATAAGCGTCGGTGTAGTTGTCTACGTGCCCGCTGATGATAAACGGCAAGGCGCCGAAGATACTGAAAGAGACCCATGTCAGCGTCACGAGCAGGTAAGCGTCGCGCCGCCCCATACGGTTTTCAGCGTTATGACCGCGATATTTCAGATATACGGCAGAGAGAGAAGTAAGGACTATCGTGACAATAAACGCCAAGATGTCGTCCTCGTGGTAATAAAAAGCCACAAGGAGGCAATAAAACATCATTATCGCTTCAATGAAAAGCAGCGAACCGATGACCTTATATATCAGTTTGAAGTTTATCATTCTGCGTCCTTAATGGAAGAATTTCTCTATTTTGCTCATGTTGACGTTGTGGCAGAACACGACAACAATGTCGCCCGCCTCTATCTGCGAGTTACCTGACACGAGCTGTCCCTCGCCGTTGCGTACCAGTCCTCCGATGGTGGCGCCTCGCGGCAGTCCAAGTTCGAAGACCCTTTTCCGTGTGACCTTGGAACCTTGTTGTGCCGTAAACTCGGCTACATCGGCGTTGGCAGTCATAAGGAAGCGGGTGTTTCTTACGTCGGCGTCGAGCATCATCTGATAGATGTGGCTCGCCGCAATAGCCTTTTTGTTGACGATGGTTCCGATGTCCAGACTCTCTGCCATGCTGACGTAATCAAGATTTTCAACCATGGCGATGGTCTTTCTTACGCCCATGCGCTTTGCCGTAAGGCATGCAAGGATATTTGTCTCGGCGTTGCCCGTCAGCGCCACAAATGCCTGCGTATTCTTTATTCCTTCTTCCACAAGCAGCGAGAGGTCGCGTCCGTCGCCGTTGATTACCATTACGCGGTCGGTGTCCACGACCTCGTTCACCTCCTCACAGCGCCGTTCGTTCTTCTCGATTATCTTTACGTTCATGTATTCGGGTATCGTCGCCACGGCTCTCAGCGCCGTGTTGCCGCCACCCATTACCATTACGTTTTTCACGTCGACGTAATGTTCCTTGCCTACAATCTTCCTGATGTAAGGAATGTAATTGCGGGTTGTCATAAAATATGCAAGGTCGTATATTTTCAGTTCGTCGTCGCCGCGCGGTATTATGGTCTCGCCGGCACGTTTTACGGCTACGATATGATATGGCGTCTCGGGCTTGCAGAGATCTTTCAGGGGTTCGTTAAGTATCTCGCAGGTCTCTCTCAGCTTTATTCCGAGCATTACGAGGGCACCATCATGAACATCCCAGCGCTGTCTTACCCAGCTCATTTTCAAGCCGTTGTTGATGTCGCGTGCCGCGAGGTTCTCGGGATAGATGAGCGAGTCGATACCTATCTTCCGGAAGAAGTCGGTCAGCTCGGTGTCTATAAGTTCGTGGTTGTTGATTTTTGCCACTGTCCTTTCAGCTCCGAGAGCCTTTGCCAGTACGCAGCTGTTCATGTTAAGATGTTCGTCGGGTGTCACGGCGATGTAGAGATCGGCGTTTTGCACGCCGGCGTCTCTAAGTGTATGCACGCTTCCCGGCGACGCGTTTATCGTCATAAGGTCGTAGTCGCTGCTGACGTTGCTCAGTCGTTCGGCGTCGTCATCGATGAGGACGATGTCCTGATCGTTGCGCGACAGGAGTTTCGCAAGGTGCGTTCCTATGGCGTAAGCGCCTGCAATAATAATTTTCATTGGTGTCTGTTGTTTCTGTTTTATTGACCAACCGCGACGTTATCTGCCAAGGGCGGCGGCTATGGCGGCTGCTATTGCCTCGGCGTCGATGCCTGCTATATGGCGCAACTGGTCTACCGTGCCGTGCTCGACAAACTTGTCGGGCAGTCCGAGGCGTGTCACTTCGACGTGGCATCCGTTGTCTTCCATCCATTCGAGGACGGCAGAGCCAAATCCTCCGTTCACCACTCCGTCTTCAACGGTTATTATATGACGAAAGCGTCTTGCCGCATCGGAAAGGAGACCGGTGTCCAACGGTTTGACAAAGCGCATGTCGTAGTGGGCGATGCGCGCGCCGTCGTGCCCGCATTCCACCGCAGCTATCGCCTCGGCGGCGATGTTTCCTATCGGACCGACGGTCATCACGGCTACGTCCGTGCCGTCTTTCAGAAGTCGTCCGGTACCTACTTTTATCTCTTCAAACTCGTTTCGCCAGTCAGTCAGGACGCCTCTGCCGCGCGGATAGCGTATCACGAAAGGTCTGTCGGCAAGAAGCTGTGCGGTGAACATGAGGTTGCGCAACTCGTGCTCGTTCATCGGCGAGGCTATGACAAGATTGGGAATGGGGCGCAGGGCTGCAATGTCGAAGGCGCCGTGATGGGTCGCGCCGTCCTCGCCTACCAGTCCGGCGCGGTCAAGACAGAGCACCACGGGCAGTCTGAGAATAGCGACGTCGTGGATGACGTTATCATAAGCGCGCTGCGAGAAAGAGCTGTATATGTTGCAGAAGGGCAACAGTCCGTCCTTAGCCATGCCTGCCGAGAAAGTCACGGCGTGACCTTCGGCAATGCCGACGTCGAACGCCCGGTCGGGCATCGCCTCCATAAGTATGTTCATGGAGCAGCCCGTGGGCATTGCCGGCGTCACTCCCACGATGCGCGGATTTTTCTTGGCAAGCTCCAATAGTGTCTCTCCGAACACAGTCTGATACTTCGGCGGCTGTCCGCTCTCGTTGCTTTTGATTATCTGTCCTGTGTCTATGTCAAATTTTCCGGGGGCGTGCCACAGCGTGGCGGCTTTCTCTGCCGGGGCATATCCATGCCCTTTGCGGGTGTGGAGGTGCAGCAGCTTGGGGCCTTTCATGCCCTTCAACTGTTCCAGTATGCGTACCAGTTCCACGACGTTGTGCCCGTCGAAGGGTCCGAAATAGCGTATGTTCAAGCCCTCGAAGATGTTCTGCTGATGGCTGATTGCCGATTTAAGGGCGTTGTTGAGCCTTATGATACCCTTGCGACGGTCGTCGTTGAGATAGCCCTTGGCATTGAGCCATTTTGAGAGTTTGAACCTTACCTTATTATATGTCTTGTTGGTGTTGAGTCTGAGCAGGTAATGTTTCAGTCCGCCCACGCTGCGGTCAATGCTCATGTTGTTGTCATTCAGCACGATAAGCATGTCGTTGGGCGTCGTCGACACGTTGTTCAGACCCTCGAAGGCGAGCCCTCCGCTCATTGCTCCGTCGCCTATTATAGCCACGACGTGGCGCTTGTCGTGACCTGTACGCCGTGCGGCGACAGCCATGCCGAGCGCTGCCGAGATAGAGTTTGACGAGTGTCCGCAAACAAAACTGTCATATTCGCTCTCTTTTGGCGAGGGGAACGGGCGCAGACCGTTCAGCTTACGGTTGGTGCAGAAGCGGTCTCTGCGTCCCGTAAGCAGTTTATGGCTATACGCCTGATGCCCGACGTCCCACACCAATCGGTCATCGGGAGTGTCGAATACATAATGCAACGCCACCGTCAGCTCTATCACTCCGATACTTGAAGCCAAGTGTCCGGGGTTTACCGACAGCTCTTTCAGAATGTCGTCGCGCAGCTCTCCGCACAGTTGCGGCAGCTGTTCCACCTTCAACCGTCTAAGGTCTTCCGGCGTATTTATGCCGTTAAGAAGTTTAAAATCGTCAGATTTCACAAGCCACTTCATTAATGAATATAAATGCAAAGATAGTGCAAACCGAGAGAAATACAAAATAAAAGCGAGTGAAACGAGTTTTTATTTTTATTTGCCTTGCGGCGATTTAACAATTCCGAGACGCAGCTTACCTTATTTAAAGGTAATGCAAGTTGAGTGAAACAGCGTGCAAACGAGAGAAAAGAGAAAGCGATTTCTCTTTTCCGAGTGCAGCCGCTGTTATTAAAATACACAAGCGTTACGTCCGCCACGTGTGTAGGGGCATTAATTCATTATGCCCGCACGTTTTGAAAAAACGTATAAAACAAGACTTGAAAAATCATAAAACTGTAAGTATAAGTATCAGGGTTATGGCACGAATTTGTCGTTTATCGTATTTATGTAGCACCACTTCGGGTGCCTCTGATGTGTGTTTGGTTTCCGGGCGTGTCGTCGCCAAGCTCCTCCACACCCGGTTACTGATGGTTCAGCCCTCCGGGCTGGTAGCTGTC
>CAJMQT010000097.1 GCA_905215655.1 uncultured bacterium
TACCTTTATATCAAGAAAAAGCAGCATTTTTTACTTTTAAGACATGCTTCGGGCATAAAACCGATGATTAATTGTGCCGGGACAATATGTCGATGAAAAGTTGTTTTTGATGACATGGTGTCTTGGACGTTTTTCCGTTTAACGTCGCTCAGATGTCGTCGGCGTGGAGAAAGCCGTCAAATGAGCGAAAAATTGCAAAATTCCAGCGGTTTTGCGAACGCCTTGTAAATCAGCGGCTTACGTCTTTTTGTAAGATTGTCGGTGGCATACGTAATTGCAAAAGGCGGTCTTTTAGACGGTAAAAGGCGGTCTTTTACAACGCAAGAGACCGCCGTTTGTATGGTAACAGGTATGTTTTTACGGCTGTTTTTGATGTTTTCGGGTATGAAAATGAGATAGTTTTGGTTAACAAATGCTAATTTGCGGTGCATTGTTAAACAACTTTTAAATTTTGCGTATGCCTGCTTGTTCTATTTTATAAAATAGATTTGTCCTGACTTTTTACTTTCCGTTTTGACACTTTGGACGGTTTTTAAGTGTGTTGACAGCAATGTGTCACGTCTTATGTATATATAAAAAACTAAAATAACGATTATCTCATGCAACAAACATGGCTGATTGTACGTCTTATAATTAAAAGACGTCTGAAAATAAGACATATAATAACGACAACTAAAAATAAGGATACAACGATTATGAAAAAGCTGATAATGCTCATTGTTGCCGCGACATTAAGTCTGCATGGTTTGGCTGCTAATATCGACGAAGTGTTCACCAAAATAAAGAATACTGTGAAAGTGGAGGAGCTGAGGTTTGATGCCGACATGATGAAAGCGATGGCGGGAGATAAATCTGAGACGGCGAAAGAGTTTGTCAACTCGCTTAAAGAGCTTCATTTGCTTGCGCTCGATAATCCGTCGGACGCCGACCGTAATGCTTTTAAAAGTGCTATAGCCGAACTGGATACCACCGGTTACAAGGTGCTTATGGATGAGGCGGACACCCATGAAAGGGTGAAGATGATTGTACTCGCCGTTGAAGGTAAAGTTAAAGAATTTATTATCACCATTGACAAAGACGAAAATAATGTGCTGATGCGCGTGTTGTGCGATCTTGACGAACCGCAAATGGACAAGCTGTGGAAACTTCTGAATATCAAATGATGGGCGAGTACCATGATAAAGGAATAAGATTTGAAGAGTATTCCGAGACTTGATTTATTTGTTTTCATAAATAAAAAGCGCCGAACTTCTGCAAGTTCGGCGCTTATTCGTTATTCGGATTTCTTCCGATTAATACTTTTTCAACAAGAAAGAGCCTTTCTTTTCAGCTCTCTCTTGCCTTAGAGTGTATTATTTTATGATTACGGTAGAACCGAAAGTCAAGGTGAAGTCGTCTATCAACACGTCTGCACCGGGATTTTTCGAGTTCATTATTACCAGACAATATGTTCCGTCTGACGGAATGCTGAATGTATGAGAAACTTTCATCCACTCGGTATTCGTTATTCCGTTAGTGTAACTTTCCGCATAAACATAAGATCCTACTTTACCGCTTGTGACAGGAACAAAACCGGGACGTACCGATCCTCCTGTTGATGTTGCAGCCTTGACGTAGAATTCCATGGTGTATTCTCCGGCTTTCAGCTCAATCTCTTTGTATGAGAGACGTTTGTTTGCTGCTGTCGTTCCACCTACTTTTACAGAGTATTTGCCGCCGTGAGCGTCGGTGCTCTGTGTGAGAGTTGCGTTGCCTGCGGTAGAAGATGTGGTCCAGTTGTTAGGTTCTCCGCTTACCCAAGTTTCGAAGTCTCCGTTCGCCGCGGTAAGGTCACCTTCGTTACCACCGGTTGAACCTCCTGCCTCACCGGCTTTTACAGACAGGCTCTTAACCTCCCATGTCGACGAGAAACTTTCGTTACATGTATGGCGCAAAGCTATTACGACTTTACTTCCGATATAAGCAGCCGGGATGTTTACTACCTTGTTCTTGAATGTAAATGAAGTGTTCAGACCTTCTGTGTCATATTCCAGAAGTTCCCAAGTTGCGGTAGCGGGGTTGCCGTTATAGTTCTTGCTGATAAGAATTGAGTTGTTCTGGTTAACGTCTCCCTTTTCATAATTAACAGCTTGGTTGATTTCAATATGAGCTTTGTCCGTACCGGTGATGTTGATTTCAGGACTTACAAGATAAGTTACGCCGGCTCTGTTTTCTTTCTTGCCGTCGCCATCGAAGTCTTGATAACCTGTAATCATGGCACTTGAAAAGTCGTTGTACCATTTCAGTTCGCCGCTCGTTGAAATAGAAGTGAAGTTTCCTAATGATGATGCAAAGTTCTGATCAAGGAAAACGCCTTCCGGAAGTTCGGGATCTCCACCGGGATTTCCTGACTCTTCCACTTCTCCTTCCTGTATGCTCAGGCTCTTAACCTCCCATGTTGATGAGAAACTTTCGTTACAAGTGTGGCGTAAAGCTATTACGACTTTGCTTCCTATGTAAGCGGCGGGGATGTTTACGCTCTTTGTAACGAACGTAAA
Organism: uncultured bacterium; assembly: GCA_905215655.1. GTDB lineage: Bacteria > Bacteroidota > Bacteroidia > Bacteroidales > Bacteroidaceae > Prevotella. The sequence continues at coordinate 2,538 of CAJMQT010000097.1, forward strand.
GTTGTTGCCCATACCTTCGGTGTCATATTTTAGGATTTCCCATGTTGCGGTGTTAACGTCGCCGTTGTAATCCTTGCTTATGAGAACAGAGTTGTTGTCGTTGATGTCTCCTCTCTCATAATTGATGGCATGCTCGATTGTGATGTATGCCTTTGTAGCGGTTGTAAGATCCACTTCCGGACCAACGAGGTATGTTACTCCGGCTTGATTTTCTTTCTTACCGTCGCCATCGAAGTCTTTATAACCTGTGATCATGGCGCTTGAAAAGTCATTGACCCAAGAAAGTGTACCGCTTGCAGATACGGATGTAAAATCTCCTAGCGAAGTGGCGAACGACTGATCGAGATACATTCCTTCGGGAAGTTCCGGCTTTTCGTTGCCTCCTCCGTTGTTGTTCGGGTCGTCGTAAGGCATGGGTACGTCTTCACAACTTGTGAAAGTGAATGCCGCCATAGCGAGGGCAAGCACTGAATATAATATCTTTTTCATATTATTCTTTTTTTGTTTGTTCGTTTATCGAGTATGTTTCTTAGTCTAATTCCACTACGTCTTTCTCGTCGCGGATGATTATTTCCCAGCTGTCTTTGAAGCGTTTTACAATTCCGGTGATGTTGCATTTGCCCTGAGGAAGGGTCTTTGCGGCGAAGTCACTATACGGAGAGTTGTAAATCATGATAGAGTTTCCTTTGAATTCGTTGAAGTACCAGCTTACGGAAACAGGGTTTTCAACATTCGGGTCGGCATAAACCGAGTTCGGCTTGACGTTACGTATTGTGACGTTCTTTATCGTTCCGAGCTTGCCCGAGTCTTCAAAGAGATCCCAATTTGTTGTAGACTGTGTTGCGCCGTCTGCGAAAACTTCCGGCTCTACGGGCTTGTCTGTGCCTGTGATCTTGAAGTGTTTCTGCCAAGTCATACGGCTCATGCGTCCTACGTATGTTTTTCCGTTCTTGTCTTGGGTGGGCATTCCAATTTCGGCCTGCAAGCCGTAATTGCCTATGTAAAGGTCTTTCAGACTGATAAGTATCTCTGTTCCAACTGGCAGATAACCGTAAATGCCACCTTGTCCTACGGCAATGATGATGGCGCCGGTCTCGTCCTGAACGGGCACTTCGCTGTAAATGTTGCCCGAGTTGTCAGAACCTGTCACCACACCTTTTATCTTTATGTCTTCCGAAATCAGCTCATAAGAATATTGTGTGAGAATGTTTGACTTATATCGGTCTTTCAGTTCCTTTATGGTGATAACGTTCTCTTCCTTCAAATCGTTGTTGCCGTATGGCGCGGTGTCTCCCGTCGGGTCGTTCCAGTCGTCGTCCATGCAGGAAGTCAGTGAGAAGCCGGAGACGAGGACGCTCATTATCAATGTTAAATATTTAATGTGTTTCATTGTCGTGAGAGTTTAAAATTTGTATGCGATGTTCAACATTCCGTTGGTACCGTAGGCATAGAACTTGAACGGATTGTTCGAAAATCTGTATGCGCGATATGTACTTCCGCTTGAATTGAGGGTATAGTCAGAGCGGCTTTGCTCAAATCCGCCGGTCGTGATGTTGCGGTTGTTCAGAATGTTTGTCACCATAAGGTTGATTGAAAGCGAACCGTGTTTCAGGTAAATGCTGCGACCGATAGATCCGTCTAACATAAATCCGCCGTGTCCTTTCTCCTGTGCCAATGCAGAGGGCAGTATCTCGTCGGTGTTCTGATCGTAAATCTTTTCTCCGGCAGCACTTCTCTTTGCCAACGTACTTTCGTAACGATAGCTCGGCGAGTAACTGAGGTAGATGCGGTCGTAATAGTTGCAGTTAAGGTCGATAAACCAACCGTGGCTGTGATAGCTCAGTCCGAGGCTTGCGACGGTGAGCGGTGTGCCTGCCTCGCGCATGTTCTTATTGTAGATTACCTCGTCTGTGTATTCGCCGCTGGTTGACTTCATGTAACGGACGCGGTTGTTGTTGGCAATCTTTGCGTCGCTGATTGTTCCGATAAGGTTGATGTCGAATGCGCTTGTTACCTTGAATTTCAATCCTGCCTCCACGCCGTAGAAGTTTTTGGTCATGCCTGTCAGCGAGACGTATGAGAAGGAGTTGATATCATCGTAATAATAGTTCTGCCAGTCGCTTACGTTGGTCAGGTGGCTGTAATAAGCGTTGATGTTGGCGTGCAGCCATGAAGTGAGCAACTGATAACCGAGGTCAGCGCTGAATACACGCTCGTTTTTGAGGTTGAGCACGTAGTCGTTGTTGATTTCGGGAGATGCGAAGGCGTTCTTAGCCTGCGGTGCGCGGTGCTCGTATCCGATACCGAATGTCAGCGTATTTCCCTTTCCAAGGTTGATGTTAGAGCCGAACTTTACGCCTCCGTCGATGAATTCAGCGGTCTTGCTCTTGCCGTAAGAGTTATCGGCTGCGAGTCCGTTACGCATCTTTCCTTCGCGTTGCATTGTCGTGTATCCGAGTTTTGCTGCGACGGTGTACTGTAAGATGCCGAACTTCTCGCTGTAACTTGTCCAAAGTTTGGCGTTGTTGACGAAGATGTTGTAGTTGTATCCGAACTTGTCATCTTTCTTAATTACTGCGTTCGGATGGTTCAGGTCATACTGTATCTTGTCAGAGTTTGCGTCGTAAGTGCCGAGGGCGTAGGTATTTATATTATGTATCTGCGTCGCTCCGAGCAGGTCTTCCATCGTCTGATAGTGCATGCCTTTGTTTGATGCGCCAATGATACCGATGTTTAAGTTCTTGTTTTTGTCCAGCTGCTTGTTGAGCGTTGATGCGAATGTAAGCGTCAGGGCGTCGTTGTGTTTTGCCTGAATGTAATACATTGCGTCAGCTCCATCTGCCGCTGCGTTGCGGTTTGAGTAGTACAGACGGTCCCAATTAATCTGTCGGTTGGCTTTTGACGATGTCCAGTACTCGTATGCCGTGTTCCAGTCGGCAAGGCATTGTTCCGTGCGGTAACGAGTGTCGTTCTCGTCCCAGATGTCATAGTAGCTGCTGGGCAGATTTTTCCAGTAGTTGGGATGCGGGTTGTCAGTATTGTTGTAGTTGAGCTTTGTGCTCTTATACATTGAGTATTTGCCCATGAGTGATGTCGTCAACTTGGTGTTGTCGTCAATCTTCCAGTCCCATGTCAACAGCGCTGTCGGTGCGAAGTCGTTGACCACGCGCGAGTTACGTTTCTTGCCGTTCTGGTATCCCCAGTAAGGGTTGTAGTATCTGTCGTTGGCGAGCCAGTAAGCCTCGTCTGTCGCCACGCCCTGTGACGCGCGCTCCGTGGGGTTGCCCCATGTGGAGAGCGAGAGCGAGTGACGCCCGTCTCCGAACACCTTTTGCACGGCGAGGAAGTATGAAAGCGAGTTGTAGAACGTGCCTTCAACGTATCCCTCGTTAGCCCAGCGGTAGGTGACGTTGCCCGAGAAAGCCCAACCTTTGCTGTTGAGACCCGAGTTGAAAGTGTACATTCCGCGCAGGGTATAGTTGCGGTTTGCGCCGCTCAGGGTTATCCTGTGTCCTGTCGCCATAGCCGCCGGGCGGAAGTTATAGTTGTTGGAGCCGCCCATTCCGGACATTGCGAACATGTTTCCCTCGAACGGCAATGAGAATTCCATGTTACGTGTCTGCTGGTTCAGACCGCCAACGAGCGAGTAGCGGAACTGTCCTGACTCCATGTCGTTCATCGGAACACCGTTGATGTAGATCTCGTTGTACTTCTGGTCGAACGCGCGGTAGCGGAAACGTACCGGCGAGAACAGGAAGCCAACTTCGCTGGCGTAGATGTTTGAGTTGGAGTTAACGATTGTCACGTTCTGCGACATGTCGTCGTCTTCTCCCAACTGCGCCTCCGTGAACGTGAATGCCGACTCGCTCAAGACGGCACCCCTTGTCCCCAAAGAATCGCTTTGAGCATAACTCAAAGTCGAAAAGCATAGGGCGATCACTGCAATTTTCAGCTTTTTTTGCATAATTGTGTTTTTTATTAGTAAACGAATTGGTACAAAGGTACGTCAATTTGTAATAAAAACAAAGAAAAATATCAGATTATTTACGTCTCGGGCTTATTTTAAATGTAGTTTAGCCGATTTGAAACATGTTTTTAATAATTCAAGGCTTTTTACATAGATTAACTTTTGTGATAATCCGTTTCCTTTACAATTGAAATTCGCAAAGTAGAAAACGGTAAAGACGGAAATGGTGTTTTGGAGCAACGGGAATGCCTGTTTTATGGTCTGAAAATAGCATTTCCGGCGGCGTTTGACGGTCTTTTACCTTATAATTTGCCGCCTTTTGTAGTGTGAAAGACGGTCTTTCGCAATGTAAAAGACCGCCTTTTACATTGCAAAAGGCGGTCTTTTATAATGTTAAGGCTGTACTTTTGTTGAGTAGTTTTTGGTAATGCGCAGATTAACAGAGAGTTATGAAAAAGTGTGTATTTGTATGTTTTTTTTGCTCCTGATGACCGTTTGCTCATGAAAATCGCACCACAGAGAGCTTAACCGAACAAATTTGCCTCTTGCGTTTAACAATAATTATATATTAAATCGTTAAATAATGATTATAATTTGATTAAAAAACTTCTTATTTACGTCAATATGTTAATTTTTAATCGGGTTTATTTTGTTCATATCGTGAATTGCACTATCTTTGCATTATACATGAAGCGAAGATAGGCGGCGCCTCGGAATAATAAACAAACGAGTTTGTTTAATTC
>CAJMQT010000098.1 GCA_905215655.1 uncultured bacterium
ATAAAATTAAACGTTTATTTCTGTATTTTATTTGCATTAATTTCTAAAAATCATTAACTTTGCGACCGAATAGTGAATGTATTGTCAGATAAGATAACCAACTGTATCGTTCTTGACAAACACAACCGACACAACAACCGATATCAGATACTTGGACAGGGAAATGTTATTAATGAATGGTTTATTCGCCCGCTTTGCGCGGTGAAGAGATTGCCATGACCCCTGTAAAGAACAGTTCGACCGGTAGTATCTAATATTCATGAAAGATGAACTTAAACTTTAAATTATGAGATTAGCGGCAGACAGAAATTTCAGACTTGGTATGATTTTGTCAGTAATCGACTTGCTGACATTCAATATAATTTATTTCTTTAATAGATTTTTCGCCCTCTCTATCTTCCCCGAAGATAGGGGCAACATTGTCGTGAGCCTGCTGTTGTCCAATCTTGCCTATATCATTTCGCTGCAATATGTGAACATAAGTCTGCATCACAGAATGTCAAAGCCGGCAAACGTATTGAACAATACGTCGCGCACATCCGCCCTCTTTATGGTGATTTATGCCGCCATGCTCGGCATACTCGGATACAGAGTGCCCGGTCTGTCGACATCCCTGTTGCTGATAATCACAATATTTATCTTCACGACCATTGAACGACTGCTGCTCAGAAACTACATCATGCACAAACGGAACATCGGGCGCAACAGCGTCTCGACGCTCATATTGGGCTCGGGAGACATGGTACAGAAGGTGGCGAACGTAATGACCGACACGTGGAACGGATACAACCTGATAGGATATTTCCATGAGACAGAAGCCGATAAACTGACAAACGTCTTTACAAACGAAGAGATATCATACCTCGGAAACATTAAAGACTTAGTCTCGTTTATCGAGAAGCGACACGTCGACGAGCTTTACATCGACAACCATCAGAAAGACAAGGAAACGATGAAAGTGCTTCTCCGGCTTTGCGAGAAGAGGATGATACGCATTTATTACATTCCCGTCTCCGACTATAAGGAGTTCCGTAACGCAAGGATAATGGAGTTTGGCGACGTTTACATCATATCACAGTACAACGAACCGCTGTCAAACGTGCGCAAAAGGATATATAAACGCACCTTCGACATCGTTTTCTCTTTGTTGTTTCTGTGTACGCTTTTCCCCATATTCCTTATCATCACGGCGATAATATCAAAGTTGTCGATGCCCGGACCGCTGTTTTTCAAGCAGAAACGAACGGGATATGACGGCAAAGACTTTTATTGCTATAAGTTCAGAAGCATGAAGGTCAATAAAGATTCTGACACCGTTCAGGCAACGAAAAACGACACGAGAGTGACGAAATGGGGACAATTCATGCGGCATACAAACATCGACGAGCTGCCGCAATTCATCAATGTGCTTAAAGGAGACATGAGTGTTGTGGGACCGCGACCGCACATGCTGGCTCACACCGATTATTACTCGGACCTCATTTCCGATTATATGATACGCCATTACGTCAAACCCGGCATAACAGGTTGGGCGCAGACGCACGGCGAACGTGGCGAGACGAAGACTGTGGACGATATGCGCCGCCGTGTGGAAAAGGACATCTGGTACATCGAGCATTGGAGCTTCTGGCTGGATATCCAGATAATATTCAAGACCATTGGCGACGCGATACACGGAGACGAGAAAGCGTATTGATCCTATAAAAGTAAACAAGTAGACGAGGGACAAGTTGACAAGCTGATTTGCTCGACAGCTTTAAATAAGTGAACAAGTAGACGAGGGACAAGTAAACAAGCAAATCAGCTTGTCAACTTGTCCCTCGTTTACTTGTCTACTTAAAAATTTATTTGTCAAAACTGACAAACTTTGTGTTTGTAAAATTAAGTTTTACGTTGTTATCAAGGTCCTTGTCTTTCTTTGTATAGAAGAACGTTGAATTGTCGATAGCAACGTCGTGAACCGTGTTAAGACCCGGCAGTCCGTGGGCGGAGACAGCTGTTCCTGCGTTGCGACATACGATGTTGGAGATATGAATGTCGCTGAAATCGGGCACGAAGGGCGCGTCTTTTGGCACGCTGACGGTGTTCTTGTCGTCTTTTACGCTGTATTTCTTGTCTACGTATGTGCATTCAAAGACGATAGCCTCACCCTTGATGTCGGTCATGTAAATGTCGTTGATATAGATGTTCTCGGTCTTTCCGCCGCGACCAACGCCGCTTTTAAAACGCAACCCCGTGTCAGTACCGCAGAAACGGTTGTTGCGTACAACGATGTTTTTCATTCCGCCGGTAAATTCAGAGCCTATTACGAAACCTCCGTGAGCGTGGAACACGGCATTGTTTTCAATCAATATGTTCTCGCAGGGACCGGCTCCCACGCCCGACTGACCTGCGCCGGCTTTCATGCAGATACCGTCGTCGCCCGCGTCGATAGTGTTATTGACGATAAGAACGTCACGGCAGCTGCTTATATCGAGAGCGTCACCGTTCTGTGCGTTCCACGGGCAGCGTATCGTCACGCCGTCTACGATTACGTTTTTACAGCGTGTCGGGATGAGATGGAACTTCGGTGAGTTTTGCAACGTCACTCCTTTGACCAGCACATTCTCACAGTCAGTCAGTCGGATTAGATGCGTGCGCATTGCCTCTTGTTTCTGAGGCGTGTCGGCGATGTTGTCAAAATGAGTGAGATTGAACGGGAACCACAGTTTGCCTTCATCCGTCTGGGTGCCTCCCATGCCGATAAACTCTTTCCATTCCACATCGCTCACCTTTGAACGCTTTACCGGACGCCAATACGCTCCGTTGCCGTCGATGACGCCTTCGCCCGTAATGCTGATGTTCTTACGCTTGCTGGCACTGATCATGGGAGTGCATTTTGAGTCCTTTCTGCCGTCTTTCTCTTTTATAAACAGACTCCTGTCGGGCGACGCCATGACGATTGCGTTCTTTTCAAGATGCAGGTCGATGTTGTCTTTCAGAGAGATAAGTCCGCTCAGCCATACGCCCGCCGGTACGACGAGACGCCCGCCGCCCTGCTTTTCAAGAGCGCTTATCGCCTTGCGAAAAGCCTCCGTGTTCAGCGTGATACCGTCTCCCTTGCCGCCGAAATCCTTGATGTTTACCGTGTTGGCGGGTATCGCGGGCGCTGTTACTTGCGGCATCTGAACCGGCAGATTTTTGTAATATGAACTGTAATCTTCCGCCTGTGCCGTGATTACGGCAAGCAAGAATGACAGACAAAACAATGATAATTTCTTCATTTTTCTTGGATTTGTTTTAATAGGATTATATATTTCAGTTTGTTTTATTTTATTTGTTATGATAACACAAACGATTGAAAATAACGCTTGTCCTTACATTATTTATTATAGTTTGTCGCTGCAAAAATAGCGTAACCGACAGATAAAACCAAGGAATAAACATTTTTTAATCAGTAAACACCGCCTGAAAACATGAAAAATGCAGGAATTGATAAAGAATTTGTAAAAAATACGATAAAAAGTTTGGCGTTTAAAATAAAATGATTACCTTTGCACTCGCATTCGAAAAATAACAAATGCGGACGCGCTTGTAGCTCAGTTGGTAGAGCATCTGACTTTTAATCAGAGGGTCCAGGGTTCGAACCCCTGCAGGCGTACTAAGAGACACTCATTCGGGTGTCTCTTTTTTTATGCTCATCTTTCACTATCTTTGCGTTGCGAAGATAGGATGCGGTTCGGAAAAGCTCAAACAAGTTTGGCTTTTCGCTCACCTTTCACTATCTTTGAATAAGATAGGATGCGTCTCGGCAATTAAAATAAAAGTTCGTTTCACTCACTTTAATTTTGTATTGCTCCCGACTTTCACTATCTTTGCAGACGAAATGCTTTATATAAAAGATTTTAGATATAAAACAATATAAAATGCAGCAAAAAATTATCATTCTCGATTTCGGTTCACAGACTACGCAGCTGATAGGACGGCGTGTGCGTGAGCTTGACACATTCTGCGAGATACTTCCTTACAACAAGTATCCCGAGAACGACAGCGACGTGATAGGCGTAATACTCAGCGGCTCGCCATATTCCGTGCATGATCCGGAGGCGTTTAAGGTTGACCTGAGCCGCTTCATGGGGCGTCTGCCGGTGCTCGGCATTTGCTACGGAGCACAGTTTATAGCTCATTCGGGCGGCGGAAAGGTTGAAAAGACAAACACGCGCGAGTATGGACGTGCCAACCTTAAAACGTTTAACGGCGACAACCCGCTGTTCAAAGGCTTCTCTGAAAACTCTCAGGTGTGGATGAGTCACGGCGACACCATTACTGCAATACCCGACGGCTTCGAGCGTATCGCATCGACGGCTGACGTGAACTTCGCAGCCTATGCCGGAAAACAGGACGGCAAGGCAGGTGTGTGGGCTGTGCAGTTCCACCCCGAAGTGTATCACACCGTCGAAGGAAAGCAACTTCTGAAGAACTTCGTCGTTGACATCTGCGGCAGCAAACAGGAATGGAGCGCTGCCTCGTTTGTCGATACAACGGTTGCAGAGCTGAAACAGGAGCTTGGCGACGACCGTGTGATACTCGGACTCAGCGGCGGCGTCGACTCATCTGTGGTTGCCGTATTGCTCAATCGTGCCATCGGAAAGAACCTTACCTGCATCTTTGTTGATCACGGAATGTTGCGCAAGAACGAATTCCGCGACGTGATGAAGGATTACGAATGTCTCGGACTGAACGTTATCGGCGTTGACGCATCCGAAAAGTTTTTCAAAGATCTTGAAGGAGTGAGCGATCCGGAACAGAAACGTAAAATCATAGGACGCGACTTTGTTGAGGTGTTCAACGCCGAGGCAAAGAAGATAACGGGTGCCAAATGGCTTGCGCAAGGAACGATTTATCCTGACCGCATCGAGTCGTTGAATATTACAGGAAAGGTGATAAAAAGCCACCACAACGTGGGAGGACTGCCAAAAGAGATGAACCTCAAACTCTGTGAGCCGCTGAAATGGCTGTTTAAAGACGAGGTCCGTCGTGTGGGCAGACAGCTCGGCATGCCCGAACATCTCATCACGCGCCATCCCTTCCCCGGTCCCGGACTTGCTGTCCGCATCCTTGGCGACATCACACCCGAGAAGGTGCGCATCCTGCAAGACGCTGACGACATATACATCCGCGGTCTGCGCGAATATAAAGTCAAGCTCTCAGGCGAGGATGCACGCAAGGTTCTTGCGGCGGGAGTTCCAGCAACGATGACCGACGGCGAGATAGAAGTGTCGCTCTACGACCAGATATGGCAGGCGGGCACCGTGCTCCTTTCCACCGTCCGCAGCGTCGGCGTAATGGGCGATGAGCGCACCTACGAGCATCCTGTGGCTCTGCGTGCCGTCACTTCGACCGATGCCATGACAGCCGACTGGGCGCATCTGCCTTACGATTTCATGGCTAAGGTCAGCAACGAGATAATAAATAAGGTGCGCGGCGTCAACCGCGTATGTTATGACATCTCGTCAAAGCCACCATCGACAATCGAATGGGAATAAACAAAAATTAATGAACAAATAAAAACACAGCAGCCAATGAAAATTTCTTTCATTGGCTGCTGTGTTTTTGTATCGTTTCACCTTTTCACCTTTTCACCTTTTCACCTTTTTAATTTTTCAATCCTTCAATCCTTCAATTTTTCAATTGTATTTGTATCGTTTCACCGTTTCACCTTTTTAATTTTTCAATTTTTCAATCCTTCAATTTTTCAATTTTTAAAAGTTGTTCTTTAATCTCAATACCGCCGGCGTACCCCGTAAGGCGACCGTTTGAGCCGATGACGCGATGGCAGGGCACGATGAGGCTGATTGGGTTACGACCGACGGCATTGCCGACGGCGCGGGGTGATGTGTGCCTGCCCGTCTCTTGGTAAATTTTGTCGGCAATGTCCTTGTATGTTATCGTCTCGCCGTATGGAATGTCTTTAAGAATATGCCAGACGGCAAGACTGAATGGGGTGCCGATAAAGCGCAAGCGGGGCGTGAACGTGGGCTTGTCGCCGTTGAAGTAGGCATCAAGCCATGCCACGGTTTCGTTAAAAACGGGTAAAGGATTTTCTTGTGACCCGTCAGAATGGGGTAGGGCGCATTCCTTTATCGTGCCGGACAATGTTGTGCCGTAATGTCGCTGACCGTCAAACCACAGTCCTGTGAGGCTTTCTCCGTCGGAAGCAAGGGTTATCATGCCGAGCGGTGAGGAATATTTTTGGATGTAAAAATCGTTTTTTTCGACTTTCATGCCTTTCCTTTTGTAAGGATTTGGTTGTAATAGGGATATGGAATTTCGATGTTTTCAGTATCGAAGCGCTCTTTTACGGCTTTCAGCAGGTCGCATTTCATGACGTAGGCGTCGCCCGTGTTTGCAGCCCAAGCCCATGCGCGGAGCGTTATGGACGAGTCGCCAAGGTTGATGACGCGTATCACCACCTGCGGCGTTCCGCCAGCTTTCTCAGCCTCGGTGCGTTTGTCCATGAGCAGCGGGTGTTTCATTATCTCGTCGCGCATTACTGCTATGGCACGGTTGAGGTCGGTGTCGTAAGACACGCCTACTTCAACAAAGGCGCACGTCGAGGTGTCGCCGTATGACGAATTGATTATCGTGCTCGAATTGATTTTGTTGTTCGGAATAAGTATCATGCGGTTTTCGACGTTGCGGATGATGGTGTGACGGAGCGTTATCTCCATTACCGTGCCGGTCACAAGGTCGTCAACCTGAATGAAGTCGCCCACCTTAAACGGGCGCGAGAATATGATGAACAGTCCGCCGACGATGTTTGACAACGCCTCTTGCGACGCCAAGCCGACAGCCATTGCCACGATGCCGGCGCTGGCAAGGATGGAGTTGCTGACCTTCTCCATTCCCGGAATGAGCGACAGGAAGGCGGCGACACCTATAATATAAATTGCGGTAACGATAATCTGACGCAGGAAACCGACTTTCGTCTCGTCAATGACAATGCGTCCCTGACGCCTCTGCGAGCGGCGGAACAGGTATTTTACGAGCGCCGTAAGCATGCGCACAAACAGGTAAATCAGTATGCCCTTTATCAAAAAAGTAATAATCCATTTTATGGATACTCCGAAAATTACCATATTCCAAATATCTTCCATAATCCTAAATCTTTGTTTGGCGCAGTTTAAAATTTCCGTGGGAATCCTATTCCTAACCAAATATAGTACAAAC
>CAJMQT010000099.1 GCA_905215655.1 uncultured bacterium
CGACCCCTCTCCCAAAGAGAGGGGAGAAGAAAATATGCTTTGTGGGTAATTTTCTTCACTCTTAATTCTTCACTCTTAATTCTTAATTCTTCACTCTTCACTTTTAATTCTTCACTCTTAATTCACGTCCCCGCACGAGGATAAATCCCCTCCCGCATAAAAACAAAAACCGGATGCGCTCCGGGAGGAGGCGCATCCGATTGACGATTAATTTAATAATAAATCTGTTTATCCGATTACTTCTTGATGTACTTCTTGCCGTCCTGGATGTAGATCTGTCCGCTTACGGGAGCTGCGATGCGCTGACCTGCGAGGTTATACATCGCGCCCTTCTTTGCTACATTCTGTCCGTCGGTTGTGATTGATGTGATGCCTGATGACTGCAAAGCGCCATATTTCTCAGATGTCGTAGCGCAGAAGCCGATAGCGTACATTTCGACAGAACCTTTTTCAGATGCCATTACGTAATAGTCGTGACCCGGCTCAACGTTGAAGATTGCGCTGTGTGTCTTCACTGCATCGTCCGGACAACGTGTCACGGTCTGCAAAACGATCATTCCGGCACCTGAGTTGGCAGTCTGGTCGACAACGTACATTGCAGCGTTGTTACCGCCACGGTTGTAGTTCAGGATTACGCGTCCGTATGTTGACGTTGAGGGAACAGACAGTTTCACGATTGCGTCGTTGATGACGTTGCCTTGGTCAGAATCGCCTGCCTTGCGAACATAATCGTTGTTTACAACGCCTTCCATGAAGTTCAGGATGTCGATACCGCCGCGGGTCGTGTTGTTCATTCCCATAATCAGCTTGTAGGCATATTCCGTTCCTGAATATTTGTTGTTTCCTTTTGAAACATAATTATAAGCCAGCGGCAGAGAAACTACAACGTTTTCGTTCTCAATCAGGTTTTTTGAAGGCATACCCAGGAAGTCGGGTAAATTCCACATTGTGTTGTAACCTGCTGCGACAGCCTCTTCAACGCTTGTGAACAAGGCAGAAGGCAACTGTGCTGCTGTCCAGAGATCCGTGCAGTTATCGTTGCTTGCCAAAACGGTGTAAGTATCGTCTGCGCATTCGTCGTAAGCGATGCCATACAATTCAACGGAGCCTTTTTCAGAAGCCATGATATAATATGTGTGTCCCGGTTCAACGCCGAATTTAGCCGTGTGGGTCTGAACGTTTTCGTCCGGACAGCGTGTCACGGTCTGCATGACAATCATTCCTGCGCCTGAGTTGGCTGTCTGGTCAACAACGTACATTGCAGCGTTGTTACCGCCGCGGTTGTATTTCAGCGTGATACTGCCGTAGTTTGCCGACTTTACCTCAACCTTGATGATAGCGTCGTTGATTACGTTGCCTTGGTCAGAATCGCCTGCCTTACGTACATAATCGTTGTTTACAACGCCTTCCATGAAGTTCAGGATGTCGATACCGCCGCGGGTCGTGTTGTTCATTCCCATAATCAGCTTGTAGGCATATTCCGTTCCTGAATATTTGTTGTTTCCTTTTGAAACATAATTATAAGCCAGCGGCAGAGAAACTACAACGTTTTCGTTCTCAATCAGGTTTTTTGAAGGCATACCCAGGAAGTCGGGTAAATTCCACATTGTGTTGTAACCTGCTGCGACAGCCTCTTCAACAGTCGCGAATTTAGCAGAAGGCAACTGTGCTGCCGTCCATTCGCAATGAGCTTGTGCAAAAGCGGTTGCCGACATAAGTGCAGCCGCTACAAACGTAAATAATTTTTTCATGATTACTTGTTTTAGTTAATAAATGTTTTTTATTTTTTTAGAATGAGAGGGTCCGAACTGCTCTTCGGACCTCTCATTCCGATTATGGTTTGATTTGATTAAAATCCTTTGTTTGCGGTGTATCCGTAGCCGTTGTCTCCGTATTCCTCTTTGTTTGAAATCTGGTCGAGGAACACTTGCGGTATCGGGCGCCACTCGTATTCGTCTTTCCAGTTTGCCGCAGCACGTTTGTTATGCTTCGTCAGGGCGCTCTTAATAGCATGGTGACGTTTCAGAACCGCCCAGCGCATGTGCTCGCCAACGAACTCGCGGGCGTATTCATCGAGGATGTCCTGCTCTGTCGGGTTGTTGAGGGCGGGAGCCGTGCCCGTGCGTGCCGCACGGTCGCGCAGCGGTTTGAGATATTGTGCCGCCGCTCCGTCGTTGCCAAGCATTACGTTAGCCTCTGCCGCAATCATATAGACTTCTGCCGCGCGCATGATTGCGACGTCGCCGTTGCGCGACTCCTTGTTGCCCAATCGTTGCGAGCCGTTATAAAGGGCGTTGTACTTGATGAGCGAGGGGAACAGCTTGTTGGCGTTGGTCGCCAGCGTTCCGGGCTGCCATTGCTCGGCGCGATAGTTGCCGTCGGCGTCAAACAGGTCGTCGATGTTCATGATGAAACATTTGTATTGGTGCTTCTGCTCGTCCGTCAGCTTCTGTTTTGACAGCCATACCAAGATTCTGTCTTCATCGGGTGAGAGCGGTTGCTCTATCACGAACGGGTTTTTGGTGTCGACGATGTTCTGCGTGCCGCCTTTTTCATATACGCCGACCGGTATCACCTGTGTGCCGAGCGGACTGTCCGTCGATCTCAGAGCAACGTAAGGATAAACCTTCTGACCATTCAACGCTGTGTTCATGCCATAGCGTGAAAGAATTGCCGATGAGAGGGGTCTGGTCTGGCGTGCAAACGATCTTGTCGCTTTGTCTTCCATCGTGAATAATCCGAAAGCCGTCATGAATGAGTTTTCATAACGCTTGTCCCAGTCTCCGAAGACGTCGATTGCATATTTTGACGGTGCCATTATGCCGCCGCCCTTCGTCGTTCCGAGATAAGAGTTGTCCGTCAGCTGCAAATTGTAAAGCAGCGACATGGTGTAAGGATCGGTCATTGTGAAAGACGCAAGATAATTCTGCGCGTTGAGGTAGCTGCTTGCGTTGCCTGCGTCGGGTCCCTGAGCGTCGAGTCCTGCTGCCACAAAGAGAGTCTCCTTGTTGTTGCGGTTGTTTGCCTGTGCCCAGAGGTCGTCCACGTTGTCATAAAGATACAGTCCGTAAGCGGCTTTGTTGGTAATCATATACTCGGCAACTTCTTTCGCGCGTTGCCAGTAAGACACGCCGTTTTCGGTCAGTCCTTCGCCTGCACCCTGAGCGTAAGCGCGTGCCAGCAGACCGAGGGCGGTCTTCTTAGTCACACGTGCGTAGTTGCCGCCGTAAGGTTCTACGTTAAGGTCTTTTGCCGCTTCTTTAAGGTCGGTGGTGATAGAGGTGTAAATCTCCTGCAAGGTGTTACGCTTCGGGTTTTTTTCCACCGTTCCCACCTCGTTGGTGCAGAGCGTTATCTGTCCGTAATAAGTTGTAAGCGTAAGGTGCATGAATGCACGGATTACCTTTGCCTCGGCAGCGAGCACCTTTACTGCGTCGCCTTCTCCTCCGCTTACGCCGCCGGCATTGTTGATTACCGAGTTACAGGTCGCGATCATGGCGTATGCCTGCTGCCATGTCTTTTTTGTCTGGTTGTTTGCAACGCCGATGCCGTCATAATAGAAATACTGCTGGGCGTAATCTTTGTCGGCAAGGTTAAGCCAAAGGTCTGTACCGCACTCTGAGAAGAAATAGAAATCCTCCTTTGAGTAAAGCTCGTGATAGAGAGTGGAGTAACATTCGGTTTGAAGACCTGCCCATGTGTTGAAGTTCTCTATCGTCGAAGAACCTGCCGAGGGGTTGTACTCATCCAGCTCGCAAGAGTTCAAGCCCATTGCGCCGATGAGTCCAACGGTCATATATAATAATGTCTTTTTCATATTTGTTCCTTGTTAATGTTTTTGTTAAACGTTTGAACCTTTACTTTTAGAACGTTACATTCAGACCGAATACCATTTGCTTGGTAAGCGGATAGTCGAGGCTGCCTGCCATTTCGGGGTCGTAGTCTTTGAGAAGGCTGCTCTTCGCGAATACGAACGGGTTGGTGATTGTACCGTAAACGCGCACGTTCTCGATGCCGATTTTCTTCAACAGGTTCTTCGGCAGGGTGTAACCGAGGGTGATGTTCTTAACCTTCCAGAACGAGCCGTCGACGAAACTGAGTCCGTCGTAACCGATGTACTGGTTGATCGACTTGGCACCGTGCAGTGCGGGATAGCGGTGGTTCTGGTTGCCGGTCTCTTCCGTCCAGTAGTCGAAGTATGCGGGGAAGTTTCCGCTGCCGGTCGGGTCGAATTTGCCCAAGAAGCCGTAGTCAATCATCTGTCCGTAGCGCCAGTAGAGATAAATCGAGAGGTCGAAACCTTTATATGTAAATGAGTTCTTCAATCCCATCGTCCAGTCGGGCTGTGTGTGTCCGATTACCTGTCTTGCCGTACTTGCGTCGTAAGGATTGCTTGCGTCGTAGGTTACCATCTCGCCGTCGGCGTTAACGCCGGTGTAATATACCACTCCGTTCTCACCTACGTGGCGTGTCAGGTCGGCGCAGTTGATTTTGAGGTCGCCCGGCTCTGCGTTGAAGATAGCAGCCTCGTCAGCCTCGGAGAGTTTCCATGTGCCGTTGAGCTTGTAGCCGTAAAGAGAGTTGATGGGCTCGCCGACCTTCAATATCTTCTTGCCGTCGATATACTGGTCAGAACCGTCGTCGGAAGAGAACTTCGTGAGTTTCTCTTTGCCGTAAGTATATGTTGCGTCTATTGTCCAACTGAAATCGCCCTCTTTCTTTGCGATGAATGGACGACCTGAGAGCGTAAGTTCAAGACCCTTTGTGTTTGACTCGCAGATGTTGGTCGTGGTGGTGTATTGTGTTGAAGTGTTGAAGCCACCGTTGGTTACCGGAACAAGGCTGCGCCAGATGATATCCTTCGTCGTGGTGTTGTAATAGTCGGCAGAGAGGCTGATGCGTCCGTTCAGGAACGATGCGTCGATACCGATGTTTGTGTTGTACGACTTCTCCCAGCCGAGGTTCGGGTCAACGATTTCCTGCGGATAGTTGTAAGAGATAAGCGTCTGGTTGCCGAGGATGCGGTAAGACTGAGACAGCAGAGCCTGTGTCTGGTAAGGACTGATGGACGCCGTACCTGTTACACCGTAGCCGAAACGTATTTTCAGGTTGTCAAGCCAAGAGCGCGTCTTCTCCATAAACTTCTCTTCCGAGATGCGCCAGCCGAGAGAGAAAGCGGGGAAGGTATCCCAGCGGTTGCCGTCGGCAAGACGTGAAGAGCCGTCGTGACGGACGGACGCCGAAGCGAGGTACTTGCCCTTGTAAGAGTAAGTGATACGTCCGATGAAGCCCATGCCTTTCGACATTGTGTAAGAAGAGTTTGCCTGCTGGTTCTGTCCGGAGCCGAGGTTGTGCCACAGATATTCGTTTGCCGTCAGACAGTTTGCCGAGGCGTAAGTATATTCGTTGCGATTATGGTTCCAAGACGTCGCACCCATTACGGTGAAGTCGTGGTCCTTGTTGATCTGGAAGTTGTAAGTGAGGATGTTCTCCCACTTGTAGTTAGCCGAGTTGTTCGTTGCAACGCTTGCGCTGACATCGGTCGTGGTGTTTATGCCGTCGGGGTTGTTGCCCACGTTGCTCCAATATGCGTAAGAGCCGATACCGTTAAATCTGTTAGCCTTGCTGTAACTCAAAGACACCTGCATGCGGCTCTCGAAGGTAAGACCCTTGATGGGGTTGATGCGGATGTACGGGTTGAGATAAATCTTTGTATTTTGATTGTTGTTGCGATAGGTGCTCTTGTTGTTTACCAGAACGTTCACCACGTTTCTGTCGTCAATGACGGGGTAGGGGTTGACATTGCCGTCTTCGTCATAGAGCGAGCCGATAGGATTTTTTACCAACAGGTTCTCGAGTCTTGCGTAAGCCGAGTTCTTGTAGGTGTAGCTGCCTTGCAGGTTCATTCCGACGCTTACAATCTTATTGATCTTATGGTCAATCTTCATGTTGGTCGAGTAGACTTTGTAATTATCGTTGTCATACTGACCGTCCTCACCCGAGAAGTTCATTGACATGTAAGCCTTTGTCTTCTCCGAGCCGCCGCTTACTGACAGAGAGTAGTTCTGCGTCACGCCGGTTTTAAGAAGAGCGTCTGCCCAGTCGATGCTTTCGCCGTTCATGTAAGCGGCATACACATTCTCGCCAAGCACCATCTCGTCGGTGGTGTAAGTGTTGGCTATCATCTGTGCCTTCTTCTTGATGTTGAAATATTCCTGTGCGCCGTGAACCTTGGGCACTGACGACCAGCCGTTGATACCAACATAGGTATTGAAATTAACCTTGACGCGTCCTTCCTTACCGCTCTTCGTGGTGACGATAATTATACCGTTGGCACCTGCCGAACCGTAAACAGCCGTCGACGCGGCGTCTTTCAGCACCTCGATACTTTCGATATCGTTGGCGTTAAGCGTCGTAAGGTCGCCGGCCATGCCGTCGATAAGCACCAGCGGGTCGCCGGATGCTTCGAGCGAACGTGTACCACGCAGCTGCATCGAGCTTGACGCACCAGCCTGACCTGACGAACGTGTGACGTCAAGACCTGCCACCTTTCCCTGCAACGCCTCGACGGGGTTAGGCATAGGCGAAATGGTGATATCCTCGCTCTTTACGGAAGAAATGGCACCGGTCAAGTCGCGCTTCTTCTGAACACCGTAACCGATGACAACCACCTCATCGAGGTCGCTTGCCTCAGGCTCCAGCTTCAATGAAACGGATGTTGCCGTTGCCTTAACCGTCTGCGTCTTGTAGCCGATGTATGTCACTTCGAGAAGGTCGCCGGGAGCGGCACTGATGGCGAAATTACCGTCAAGGTCGGTGACGGTGG
>CAJMQT010000100.1 GCA_905215655.1 uncultured bacterium
TTTTAACTTGCAAAAGGCAAGCTTTTGGACTGTAAAAGGCAAGTTTTTACAAGCTAAAAGGTAAGCTTTTGGAAAGAAAAGATAAGTTCCTGTAAATCAAATGTTTGCAAGCTGTATGACGTAAGGCTTTAACTTTCCGTCCGGAGGGCTATCTCAGCCAGTCATGTATGCGCTCTTTTACCGCGTTAGCCTCGCTCAGTAAATGAATGAACTCCTGCATGGAGTGTTTGCGGTAAGTGTTTTTCAGAACATGAACGCAACCCTCCATCTCGTTTTCCGGAAATTCCAGAGGTATCGCTTTTACGCCCGGCTCGTTATGTATTGTCGCCTCCGCAAGAATTGTAACCAGCATGCTTTGCCTTACAAGTTTTAAAAGGATGTTCACCTCGTTAAGCTCCACGCGCACGTTTATATTCGTGAAGTATTTGCTTAAAGCCATGTCGAACGCGTTGCGCGCCTGCAAGCCCTTTGATGGCAGGGCGATGTCGTATAGCCCGAGCTCGTCAATCTTTATGCTTTTCTTTTGCGCCAACGGGTGGTTCTCGCTTACAATGACGGCAAGATGGTTGTCGAAAAGCACGTGAGACTCGATGCCTTCATGGTGGCCGGACGACTTGAACGCCAGCACAAAGTCTACTTTCCGGTCGGACAACATGTCCATAAGTTCTTCCATCGGTTTGTAATAAATGTTCAGCCGCACCTTCGGATAACGCTTCATAAAGACAAGCAGCGTCTCTGAAAGTATCGGGCTGAACGTGAAGGTGACGCCGATGTTAAGTGTGCCGGTAAGCAACTGTTGCAAGTCGTGCACGCGGTCGACGCAGAGGTTGGCGTCGTGGATGGTCCGTATGGCACATGGCAGCAGCTCTTCTCCCACCTCGGTAAGGCACACGGAGTGGTTGTCACGCGTGAACAGCGTTGTGTTCAGCTCCCGTTCCAGCTGCTTTATCTGCTGCGAGAGCGTGCTCTGTGTGATATAAAGAGCCTTTGCCGCTTCTGAAAAATTCAGTGTCTCGGCTACTTTTACAAAATATTTTAATTGTCTGATTTCCATGTTCGTGACTTTGTTCTTTGCAGCCCGCGTGGCTTCAATCTCGGCCTTCGTCGCTTGTCGGGCACAAAGTTACGATGTTTTTACTCATTTACCGACGCTTTCTTTACTTATTTCTGTCGCCCCGGCGGTAATATATAATTACAATCTTGTTGCCTTGAAAGAGTGTTTCTTGAACAGGAATACCGGAATGTTGGCTCCCACCACCATTCCTAAAATGATGAAAGCGCAGGTAAACCCGTTGTGAGCCAGCAGATAGAGGTAATGCACGAACACTTCCTCTTCCTGATGATAAAGGCACATCACCAACGCCTCGACGGCGCGGTAAGCATACATGCCGGGTATCATCGGCAGCAGGGCAGGGAAGAAACACGTCTCCGCCGGACATTTGATGACGTTTGAGAGCTGGACGGCAAACAGACCGATGGCGAATGACGCCAAGGTGCTTGCGCCTATGATGTGCATGTCGAAAAGGGCGTTTTGCATCAGGATGTAGCGTATGGCATGACCTACTGCCGCCAGAAGGGCGCAACATGGATAAGCGTTGCGCGGCGGATTGCTTATCGAGGCAAAACCGATAGCCGCTATCGCGGCAAAAAATCCATCTTGTAATATTTCCGTAAATATTTCCATAAGATAATCGTTCAGAATAAATCAAGATTTAATATAAGCAGTCCGCAGATAAGTCCGAACGACAGACACGTGGTAAGCACAAGCCCGTTCATCAGGCGGCTGAAAGCGCAAAGGTAGTGCCCGTCAAGCATGTCGCTGACCGAATTGATGTACGGAATGCCCGGAATGAGATACAACACACTGCTGCCCAAGGCTATCTCGGGCGTTTCGCCCCATCCGAACAGGTGGCAGCCGGCGCTCAATACCGCCGAGACGAATGACGAACAGACAAACACAAGTCTTACGTCGACCCTCTCTTCAAGCATTATCTGCTTTAAACGATAGCCGCAAAAGGTCGACGCCAACACCACAAGCATGGAAATGATGTCGCCTCCGAACAATCGGCAGAAAGAGGCGTTGGCAAGCGACGCGAGCACCAGCGTCAGCCATTTGTTCTCCGGACGTGTGCGCTTTATTCTTTCAAACCGAGCCTTGGCTCCTTCGAAACCGCATCTTCCGTCGGCTATGTCCCAGCTTAATTTGCTCAGTTGCGTGTTGATGTTGAAACTTATTGCCGACAAGTGAATGTTCTTTACCAAAGTGAAAGAATGCTCGCCTGTCATGTCTCGTCCGGTCAACGATAGATGCGAAGGCATTATGATCATTTCTATCTCCAGCCCGAATGCCTGCGCAATGCGGCTGACATTCTTCTCGATGCGTATGCAGGTGGCGCCGCATCCGCAAAGCCACGCGGCATAGTCGGCGATAAACAGGCATGAATTTTTTACTTGTTTGAAAGTTCCGACATTCTCAATGCTGTTGTTTCTCATAACTCCTCATCGTCAGACATGTCTCCGGGACAATAAAACATCTCTCGTTCAGAGACGAGCCCGATATGGAAATGCAACTTCTCGTTTAATCGTGATAAGACGTCGAGCCTTTTGCCCGCCCTTAAAACAAACACTATAATAAGTGCGAAAACTACTGAAAACCAAATTAATAATTGTTGTGTCATGTCTATCCCTGTTTTTTTATTGCGCTGCGAAGGTAGCATGAGACGATTGTTTTTGAAAACATTGATGTTTGATTGTATCAATAATGGTTATCGGCGGAGCTTATTGAAACATCTATATCGGGTAAGCCGGCAATGGTCTTGAACGACGGTAAGATAAAAGCCTGACCCTTATTAACGGTAAAAGCGGATGGAGATTGTATTGAAATCTTCATCCGCTTCTTATTAACTCAAATCTAAAATTTTCAAATCAAACTTCGGAAGTGCATGCTCTTGTCGTGCTTTCCCTCACCCCCGAAGACCTGTTGCTGTGTTAACAGCAAACAGGATTGACATCTTTCCTTTAATAACAATCTTATTACCTTATAACCTAATGAAAAACTTTATGATGCCTCACGGCATGAATGTCATCCTTTTGTCAAACAATCTTCAATATTACCTTAAATCTTTTACCTATCGATTTAATACCTATTGTTTTGTTTTTACGATGCAAATATAAGACTGTTTGCGCACACAGGCAAGAGGAAAGAAGTCATTTAGTAAAAATACTGTTTATTTCTTGATATATGTCAAGATGACTTTGTGGAATAAAAAAACATCGGACGCCATACGCATCCGATGTTTTTTTATTGTCTTATACATTATTTTATTCTTTCACCCAGACATGTTTTTTCGACTTATACGGGTCGGTAGGCGTGCCGGCACGATAGTAACTCATGAGCGCGATGTCGAATACCAGCGTGCTGTAAGCCGGAATGCTGCCGTTATCCGCAGTCTTGTAACCCAGCTGGTAGGGGATGTAAACGCGCCAACGGTCGCCGATGTGCATGTATTGAAGTGCTGTTGTAAAGCCGTCAACGAGGTCGCCGACAACGAATTTTGCAGGGCGTGCCGTCATGGGATTGTACTCGCCTTTGTAATTTTCGTCAAAGACGTAACCTTCGGGATAACTCTCCGATGGCATCAGTCGTCCGCGATAATTCACCATTACAGAGTCGGTGTACATCGGACAGCCGCTGCCCGTGCCCTCTTCAAGCACCTGAACGGCTATGTGGTCGTAATATTCAACATTGATGGAGTCTTCCAGCGAATAGTTCCTTATTATCTTCCAGCTGCCGTCGGTGTTGTCCGACGCTTTTTGGTAGATGTCAAGAAAATAGTCGTTGTTACGGTTCTGCCAGTTTGCAAACTCGTTAACCTCGTCGCTCTCTTCGCTGCATGAGAGGATGATCAGCGGCGATACGAGCGCCAGCAGGAAAGCTATGATATTGAGTTTCTTCATTTATTGCAACTTTTTAAGCAGGCTTGCGATGCTTACCTTGTCTTCGATTATGCTGTTAAGGTCGGCAATGTTCACCCTTTCCTGTTCCATCGTGTCGCGGAAACGCAGAGTTACCTTGTTGTCTTTCAGCGTGTCGTGGTCTACGGTTACGCAGTAGGGGGTTCCTATTGCGTCCTGTCGGCGGTAGCGCTTGCCTATCGAGTCTTTCTCGTCATAATGACAGTTGAAGTGGAATTTCAGGTTGTCGATAATCTCGCGAGCCTTTTCCGGCAGTCCGTCTTTCTTGACAAGAGGCATTACACAGAGTTTTACGGGAGCGAGCGCTGCGGGCAGTTTCAGCACGACGCGTGTCTCTCCGTTCTCCAATTTCTCCTCGCAATAAGAGTGACACATTATTGAAAGGAACATACGGTCAACGCCGATACTTGTCTCGATGACGTACGGAGTGTAGCTTTCGTTGGTCTGCGGGTCAAAGTATTTGATACTCTTGCCCGAGAATTTCTCGTGCTGCGAGAGGTCGAAGTTTGTTCGGCTGTGAATGCCTTCCACCTCTTTGAAGCCGAAGGGCATGCGGAATTCTATGTCGGTTGCCGCGTTGGCGTAGTGCGCAAGTTTCTCGTGGTCGTGGAAACGGTAGTTTTCTGCACCGAAACCGAGTGCCTGATGCCATGCCATGCGCGTCTCTTTCCATCTCGGGAACCATTCAAGTTCCGTGCCGGGCTTGACGAAGAACTGCATCTCCATCTGCTCGAACTCGCGCATACGGAAGATAAACTGACGTGCAACAATCTCGTTACGGAATGCTTTTCCTATCTGTGCAATGCCGAACGGTATCTTCATGCGTCCCGTCTTCTGAACGTTGAGATAGTTGACGAAAATTCCTTGTGCCGTCTCCGGACGCAGATAAATCTTCATCGAGCTGTCTGCCGTCGAGCCCATCTCGGTCGAGAACATCAGGTTGAACTGTCTTACGTCAGTCCAGTTCTTTGTTCCGCTTATCGGGTCGACAATCTCTTCGTCGATGATTATCTGTCTCAGCTCGTTCAGGTCCATCGCGTTCATCGCCACGCTGTAACGTTCGTGCAGGGCGTCGCGCTTTTTCTGGTTGTCGAGAACGCGCGGATTGGTCTCGCGGAACTTAGCCTCGTCGAAAGCGTCTCCGAAGCGTTTGCGCGCTTTTTCAACTTCTTTTGTTATCTTGTCTTCGTATTTTGCGATCTGATCTTCTATCAGCACGTCGGCGCGATAACGTTTTTTCGAGTCACGGTTGTCTATGAGCGGGTCGTTGAAGGCGTCAACGTGTCCGCTTGCTTTCCATATTGTAGGGTGCATGAAGATTGCGGAGTCAAGTCCGACGATGTTTTCATGGAGCAATACCATGCTCTTCCACCAATAAGTCTTAATGTTGTTTTTCAGCTCGACGCCGTTCTGTCCGTAGTCATAAACGGCTCCGAGACCGTCGTAGATGTCGCTGCTGGGGAATACAAATCCGTATTCTTTGCAGTGCGATACTATTTTCTTAAAAACATCTTCTTGTGCCATTTGTCTTTATATTACCTTAAAATTTAAATCAAGAACGCTTGCAAAGATACGGTAAATCGGTCAAAATGCAAAACTTTTTCACACTCATTATTATAAAACGTGGTGATAATCGTTTTGCAGCAGATATTCGTTTTATGCAAGACAAACGTAAGTTAAACCATGATTTTTTATTCTTTTGTTTTGTCTTTTATGTGATTTGCATTACCTTTGCATTGTTTTTAGACCGGATAAGTTAAGGTAAAAGGAATAATATTTACAAACATTAAATACTTGATATATGAAGAAAATCAGAGCGGCCGTAGTAGGTTACGGCAACATAGGCAAGTTTGCCATCGAGGCGCTTGAGGCTGCCGAGGACTTTGAAATAGCAGGAGTGGTGCGCCGCAACGGTGCCGAGAACAAGCCCGCGGAGCTTGCCGGATATGATGTGGTAAAGGACATAACGGAGCTTAAAGACGTTGATGTGGCGATACTTGCAACGCCCACGCGCAGCTGTGAGGAGTATGCGCGCCGCATCTTGGCGATGGGCATTAACACGGTAGACAGTTTTGACATTCACACGAGCATTCTCGACTACCGCAAGAGCCTTATGTCGGTGTGCAAGGAGCATGGCACCGTTGCCGTGATAGCGGCAGGATGGGATCCGGGTTCGGACAGCGTGGTGCGTACCTTGATGGAAAGTCTGGCGCCGAAAGGTCTTAGTTACACCAACTTCGGACCCGGTATGAGCATGGGACACTCCGTATGCGTGCGCTCTAAGGAGGGTGTCAAGAACGCTCTTTCAATGACAATCCCGAAGGGTGAGGGCATACACCGCCGTATGGTTTACGTAGAGCTGGAAGACGGCGCGAGCCTTGAAGAGGTTACAAAGGCTGTCAAGAGCGATCCGTACTTTGCCAGCGACGAGACCTACGTCTTCGAGGTGCCGAGCGTAGATGCCGTTCGTGACATGGGACACGGCGTGCATCTTGTGAGAAAAGGCGTCAGCGGAAAGACTCAGAACCAGCGTATCGAGTTTAACATGAGCATCAACAACCCGGCGCTTACCGGTCAGGTGCTTGTCAACGTGGCTCGTGCCTCGATGCGTCAGCAGCCCGGTTGCTACACAATGATAGAAATTCCTGTAATCGATTATCTGCCCGGCGACAGGGAAGAGATTATCGGACACCTTGTATAAAGTGAAGAGTGAAGAGTGAAGAGTGAAGAATTCGTTAGCCTTGTATACGAAAACTAATGAATTCTTCACTCTTAATTCTTCACTCTTAATTCTTCACTCTTAATTCTTCACTCTTAATTCTTCACTCT
>CAJMQT010000101.1 GCA_905215655.1 uncultured bacterium
GGAGAATACGGCACAATTGACGCTCTTCTAAACAAAATTATCCCGAACTCGCGTATTTTACTTACAATCCGTAACATTTTCAAAGAATTTCCTTATAACTTTCATCGGTAAACCGTCGTTTTTCAAAAGGCGGTCTTTTACCTTGTAAAAGCTTACCTTTCAGCGTGTAAAAGGCGGTCTTTTATGAGCTAAAAGACCGCCTTTTAAATTTGTTATTACCATCTTTTGATATTGGCTTTCAATAAAAAAATAAGCGCGCTATTTGGTGACCTGAATGACGGGCGAACCGATACACCCGTTCGGCATTTGGACGTGTATCATCGCACATACGGTCGGCGCGATGTCGGTAATCGACGCTTTTGCCTGCGTAGCGCCGGGGGTGACATGCCAGCCCATGAGCAGGAATGGCACATGAGCATCGTATGGATTCCATGAGCCGTGGGTCGTGCCACCGTCGATTTCTTTTCCATAAATCTCATAATATCCCGGTTGGAGCACGAAACGGATGTCTCCGCAACGACGACGGTTGTGCCCGTTTATCATCTTTTCCCGCACGATTGCCGGTATCGGGGTGTCGCTGACGCGCTCAAGGTCAACAAGATAAGCGAAGATAGGGTTCTTTTCAAGATGGCGGATTATTGCGGTCTTGACGTCATCAGCGTTCAGTTTGAGCGTCTCTATCGCTTTATGATTAAGGAAGATATAATCGTTGCCAAAGCGGGAAACGAGCTTTTCGGTCGTGCCGAACCGTCCGGCAAGATATTCGTCGAGCTCTTTCTCAACCTTGGAAGAGAAAAATCCGTCGGCAGGGATGTGATGTTCGCGCATCATAAGGATGTTGTTCGCCGCACCATGGTCTGCCGCCAAGAAGGCGAGATACTGCCCCTTGCCCACCGTCCGGTCGAGATAATCAAAGAGGTCGGCAAGCCTTTTATCCACGTCGAGGTAGGTTTCCTGCGTCTTCGGGTGGTGAGTGCCGTACTTATGACCGATCATATCGGTGCAGGAAAAACTTAACGTGAGCATGTCTGTCTGTCCGCGCTGTCCCAACTGTTCGCCCTCGATGGCAGCTTTCGCCATCTCCTCGGTCAGTTTGTTGCCGAGAACGGTGTATTGTATTTCTGCTTTCGTCACCTTACCGATGGTTTTGTTATAGTCGGAAGCCCACTTCGGAAGCTCTTTCATATAATAAGTGCTCGTGACAAAGACACCCTTCTTGAAGTCCATCCAGAATGCCGCGTCGGCCGAATGCCCTGCCGGAAGTATGGCGGCGCGGTCTTTCAGCGCTACGCCCACGACCTTTGAAGCGAACGATGTGGCAACTTTCAGCTCGTCGCCGATTGTTGTAGAGAGCATGTTTTTGGGCGAGCATTGTCCCGCGTCGGTGTCCGTTCCAACGCTCTTGACAGCTTTATCCTCACAGCAATAAATTCTTTTGTCGTCTACAAAAAAGCTGTTGCCGACAATGCCGTGTACCGCCGGCACCGTACCTGTGAAGATAGAGGCATGCCCGACAGCCGTGAACGCCGGCAGATAATTAATCATCGTGTTCTCACAATTAAAGCCTTCGCGCATCATTCGCTTAAATCCGCCGTCGCAGTAGAGGTCGTAATAACGATAAAGATAGTCCCAACGCATCTGGTCCACGACTATTCCGACAACCAGTTTGGGGCGTTCAACGCCCTGTGCGGATACGCTTTGAACGAACGCCAAGCCAAGCGACAGCGTAAAAATGAAGGTAAATGTAATTTTTGAAAACCGTTTCATATTATTTAATAAGTATTTTATTTTAGAATATAATGAAATGAACATGGACTTATCAGGCAAATATGCACAACTGTAAAAGGCTGTTTATCTGTCTGAAACAACAGCCCCTTTAATTCTTATTTCTTAATTCATAATTCTTAATTCGAGAATGTCATTCGCCCTTGTATTCCTTCAACGGCAGTTTGCCGGTGAGCACACCATAGGCATTGTAAGCAAGAGAGCCCATCTCGTCTTCGCCCGGCGAGAGCACCACCGGCGCAAGACTGTCTATCCGTTGGCGTAGAGCATTGACGCAATAATCGCTGTATGCGATACCGCCTGTCAGGATAATGGCGTCGGCTTGACATGAGAGCGCCACGAACATGGCACCGATCTGCTTGGCGACGGTGTAGAGCATGGCGTCCAAGACACCTTTATACGGCTCCTCGCCCTCCTCCGCCTTGCGTGAGATTGTTATCATGTCGTTAGTGCCGAGGTAAGCCGTCAGTCCGCCTTTGCCTCTTATCATTGCTTTGATTTGCTTGATGTCATACTGTCCACTGAAACATAAGTCGACCAACTGACCGGCGGGCAGCGTGCCGGCACGTTCGGGAGAGAACGGTCCTTCACCGTCAAGAGCGTTGTTGACATCTATCACTCTGCCGTAAAGATGCGCCCCGATGGATATTCCTCCGCCAAGATGGGCGACAATAAGTCTGAGGTCTTCGTATTTACGACCTATCGAAGCGGCGTAACGATGGGACACAGCCTTGCTGTTGAGGGCATGGAACACCGACTTGCGGGCTATGCCGGGAATACCAGTAAAACGTGCCTCCGGCTGCATCTCGTCTACTACCACGGGGTCGGCGGTGAACGCCGGACAGCCGCAATAGTCGGCAATGTCGGCGGCAAAGAGCGCTCCGAGATTGCACACATGCTCCATTTCGGCGTGTATCAGGTCGTATTTCATCTTCTCGTTGACGGCATATACGCCACCGTCAAGCGGTTTCAATAGTCCGCCACGCCCTATCACCGCGTCGAAATCGAGGCTTATTGCCGCTTCTTTGAGCTTGTTCTTGATGAAGTTTCCACGGTATTCGTACTGATCAAAAACGTGGTTGAAGGTCGAAAGTTCGCTTATTGGATGGTGCGTACCTGTCATCCATACCGGCTTTTCACCGTCGTAGACGGCAATTTTTGTGGATGTTGAACCGGGATTAATTACGAATATTCTCATAGTTGAAAAGGTTTTTCGTTGTCAAAAAAACAAAATTAATTAAGAATTAAGAGTTAAGGGTTAAGAAAATATGCTCAAAATATATTTTTAGCCGGTAAATTTCTTAATTGGCTTGACGCCGAACTTCGTTTCTTAACTCTTAATTCTTAATTAAAAAAATCCGCATGCAAGCGCCAGACTGTAATACTTAGACTCGCAAGAGTCGGCTCTCGACGCCACGACAACGGGCGCACTGGTGCCGCAGAGCATGCCTGCCGTCCGGGCGGAAGCAAAGAGAGTGATTGTCTTATAGAAAACGTTGCCTGCCTCGATATTGGGGAATATCAGCACATCGGCATTGCCTACGACGGGCGAAGAGATACCTTTTATAGCTCCGCTCTCTGCGTCGCAAGCCGTCTTAACGTCCATCGGACCATCTGTTATCACATCGCCGAAAGCGCCTTCCGCCGCCTTCTGTTTCAACGCGACGTATGAGAGAGTGTGCGGAAACTTCTCATTCACCTTCTCGGTGAAATTTATCAATGCCACCCGCGGCTGACTGACGCCAAGACGTCGGCAAATGTCGACGGAGTAACGCAGTATAGCCTCAAACTGTTCCGACGTGGGACGAGGAATTACTGCGGCGTCAGAGAAGACCACCATCTTATGATATGATGGGATGCTTGCCACCGTAACGTGGCTCAACACACCGCCCGGAATGAGCAGTCCGCACTGTTTGTCGAGCACGGCACGCAAAAGGTTGTCGGTGTTTATCGTACCTTTCATCAGCACGTCAGCGTCACCCGAGCGCACCAAAGCAACGGCACGACGCGCCGCATCGTCGGGCGTCGGCTCCGTAAAGACAGTCACCCGATCGGGATAATGCGCCCGGATGTCTTCAAAATCGCTGTTGCAAGATCCGGCGCAAACAAAGATAAAATCGGCTATTCCGTCCTCCAAGCCTCTCTGCACAACATATTCCGTATGCGAGTCGGCGGGACAAACCATTGCTACTCGCCGCCGTGTGTCATTAGAACGCAGACGGCTGATAATGTCGTTAAAGTTTCGTATTGTTTCCATAGCTCATGGGTTAACGTTACAAAGATAATGCAAATCGAGAGAAGAACAAAATAAAAGGGAGAGAAACGACCTTTTATTTTTTATTCCGAGATGCAGCTTATCTTATCAAAAGATAATGCAAATCGAGAGAAGAACAAAATAAAAGGGAGAGAAACGACCTTTTATTTTTTATTCCGAGATGCAGCTTATCTTGAATTTGAGTTCAAAGTTTGTAAGATTATTTATACGTAAGAAGTTCAGGAGTACAGAAGTTCAGGAGTGCAGACATTACCATTGAATTTAATCCTTAAAAGCATTTGTCTGAACTTCTGTACTCCTAAAATTCTGTACTCCCGAACGTTCAAATCATCTTACATATTAAAAAGAAGTGCCAAGTATGACGTTATGACGGCAAAACGAACAAAAAATGTGACAGACATTGCGACAAAATGTCACTCCCTTCGCCAGTTTTTCTTTTTTGGCACACGATTTGCAGAAAGATAAGCAAAACAAAAAAATCAGATAATAACAAAAAAACAGATACAATTATGGGAAAGATTATTGGAATCGACTTAGGAACAACCAACTCTTGTGTTGCAGTGTTCGAAGGCAACGAACCCGTTGTAATAACAAACAGCGAGGGCAAACGTACCACTCCTTCGGTAATTGGTTTCGTTAAAGACGGTGAGCGCAAAGTGGGCGACCCGGCTAAACGTCAGGCAATAACAAATCCGAAGAACACCGTATATTCAATCAAACGATTTATGGGTGAGACCTACGACCAGTGTCAGAAAGAGACAACGCGCGTACCGTTCGCCGTGGTCAACGAAGGCGGATATCCGCGCGTAGAGATTGAAGGACGCAAATATACTCCGCAGGAAATATCTGCTATGGTGCTCCAAAAGATGAAGAAGACGGCAGAAGACTATCTCGGACAAGAGGTTACGGACGCCGTAATCACCGTGCCAGCATACTTCTCTGACTCTCAACGTCAGGCAACAAAAGAGGCGGGACAGATAGCAGGACTCAACGTTCAGCGTATCGTAAACGAGCCTACGGCAGCAGCACTCGCCTACGGCGTGGATAAGGCTAATAAGGATATGAAGATTGCCGTATTCGACCTTGGTGGAGGTACATTCGATATTTCAATCCTTGAATTCGGTGGCGGCGTATTCGAAGTGCTCTCGACAAACGGAGACACACACCTCGGAGGTGACGACTTCGACCAAGTAATCATCGACTGGCTGACAAGCGGTTTCAAGGCTGACGAAGGTATCGACCTGACAAAAGACCCGATGGCTATGCAGCGTCTTAAAGAGGCTGCCGAGAAAGCAAAGATCGAGCTGTCAAGCTCTACATCGACAGAAATCAACCTGCCGTACATCACAGCAGAAGGCGGCATGCCCAAGCACCTCGTAAAGACCCTGACACGCTCACAGTTCGAGCAATTGGCTCACGGACTGATACAAGCTTGCCTCGTACCGTGCCAAAACGCGATTAGAGATGCAAAGCTGTCAACATCAGACATCGACGAAGTAATCCTCGTCGGAGGTTCTTCAAGAATACCCGCCGTACAGACATTGGTTAAAAACTATTTCGGTAAAGAGCCTTCAAAGGGCGTCAACCCCGACGAAGTGGTAGCCGTAGGTGCATCAATCCAAGGCGCAATTCTCAACAAAGAAGGCGGCGTTGGTGACATCGTACTGCTCGACGTCACACCTCTTACCCTCGGTATCGAGACAATGGGCGGCGTTATGACAAAGTTGATTGAGGCTAACACCACAATTCCTTGCAAGAAGAGCGAGGTATTCTCAACAGCCGTTGACAATCAAACAGCTGTAACAATCCACGTATTGCAGGGCGAACGTCCTATGGCTGCTCAGAACAAGAGCATCGGTCAGTTCAACCTTGAAGGCATCGCACCGGCTCGTCGCGGCGTACCTCAGATTGAAGTATCTTTCGATATCGACGCAAACGGTATCCTCAATGTCTCAGCAAAAGACAAGGCAACAGGCAAAGAGCAGGCTATCCGCATCGAAGCATCATCAGGTCTGAGCAAAGAGGAAATTGAACGTATGAAGGCAGAGGCAGAGCAGAACGCCGAGAACGACAAGAAAGAACGTGAGCGTATCGACAAACTGAACCAAGCAGACTCGATGATCTTCACCACCGAAAACTTCTTGAAAGACAACGGTGACAAGATACCGGCAGACCAGAAACCGGCAATTGAGTCAGCCCTCCAAACGCTGAAAGATGCTCACAAGAGTGGCGACATCGCAGCAATAGACAACGCCATCAACGGTCTTAACAGCGTAATGCAAGCCGCATCGGCACAGATGTACCAAGGAGCACAGGGTGCTCAGCCCGACCCCAACGCCGGCTTTAACGGTGCAAACGCAGGTAGCGCACAGCAGAACGCCAACAACGGCAAAGCCGACGACAACGTTCAGGATGCCGACTTTGAGGAGGTGAAGTAAGTTGCGATAAACAACGATAATTAATAATAGAAATATAGGGTGTAACTCAATGAGTTATGCCCTATTTCTTTTTATATCATCTTTTGTTGGTTTTGCTGATTATTCAGAATTTTATTGTATATTTGTACCATAATTGTGCCGATACTTATTAGATTTGAAACTGCTTAAATGAGATTAATATTTATTCATCGTAATATGTAAACCAAACCAAT
>CAJMQT010000102.1 GCA_905215655.1 uncultured bacterium
CTGGCTTGTTATGAACACGCGCACCTTCTCGGCGCCCGTCACAAACGCGTCCATCGTTCTGTCGCTGTTGTTCACTACCACGGCTTTGCCGAAGTAATATGTCGTGTTGTCATCGGCAACGGGGTCGAAGAATGTGCGATCATTGGGGTATTCAAGATAGCTTGCCTGAATCCAGTTGCAGCCTTTCACGTTCTCCGGCGTGGTGTAGAACACCTGATATGTTCCGCCGACGGGTATCTCCGGAGTGTAATAAACGCGGTCGGGCGTGTTCCAGTTGTATGGCATTACGACTGTAATGCTTCTCAGGAAACCTGTTTCGTGCGTGTAAACATAGGTGTCGCCCGTCGCGATGTCTTCCTTGGCACTGGCAACCGGCATGACGTCAAGCTTGACGGTGGCTCCCGCGCAGGTGGGAATTGTCACCACGCTGTTGTCATAACTCAGTTTGACATCATGCGCGGCACCCGAGAATGTGGTCTGTGTCACATATATTCCGCTGCCTTTTATGTCAATTCCGTCGGCTCTTACGTTCCATGTTATGCTGACATCGTTGGTGCGGTCGGCAATGTTCACCTTGTTCTTTGTGAAGATAGCGGTCAGCGTGACCGTCTCTTTCTTGAAGACGTAGCTCTGTCCCGGGGTATATACTTTGCCTTCCGCCGTCCATCCGGTCAGCGTGTATCCCTCTTTGTAAAGCGTCTTGTTCTTAGGTATTATTATTGTTCTGCCGTCCGTGCCGTACTCGCCCGTCGATTGTGCGGGCACCGTTCCTTCAACGCCGGCGTCGTCTACCTTGTAAACGATGGTCACCGTTGCGGGCGCTACAACTTCCGGTCCGGGCTCTATATACGTTGCCGAGGTCTCGTATTTTGTCTTGTCTATGGTGCCGTCGGCAACCGCGTTGAGATATACTTCGAGGTTGGTGTATCCGTTGCCCGAGTCGGCTGCGCCGTCGGCAGGATTGTTCTTGTCCAGTCCTTTCTCGTCTTCGTACTCGTCGGGCATGCCGTCTGCGTCAGAGTCGCGCATGTATTTGTCCTGTCCTTCGACAAACATTCGCGGCATGTCGTTGTGGATTGTGCCGTTAACGAGGTAGCTGTCGGGATATGAGAGGACGACGTCGCGCTGCGAGTCGATCACTCCCATCTTGTTGTTGCCGCCTTTAAAGCGCGGATCCGTTGTTCCGGCAGCCTCTGCCAGTAGTCGGCTGTCCACCTCGTCGTATCGCGGCAGCGATGCTCCCGCTTTTGTCGTGACGCTCAGGAATGCCTCGTCGGCAGTCTCGTATGCCATCCCGCTGAGGGCGTAAGGCAGCTCTTTGAGCAGATACTTCTCTGCGTTGGCACCTGTGATGTTGATACCTCGGCCGGCGCTGCCCGCCACGGCACCGTAGTAGTTGTCTGCGTTTACCTTTGCAAGTTCGGCGTCGCTCCACGGCGTTGAGTTGGGAGCGAACTTGCTTGACAGTTCAAACTTGTTGCCGCTGAGGTAATATTCGCCGTAATTGGGTCCCGATGGAGTGGTGAAATAGCGGTTTGAGCCGGCGTTGGGACCGGGGCGCCAGTAGTTGTTTATCATGTAAACGCGGTTGTATCCCTTGCAGTCGGGATAGTTTTCGCCGCCGTAACTGCCGTTGTTGTTTGTTCCCCAGTTGAACAAAACGTTGTTGGCGAACTCAGAGTCGACGAACTGGTCGTGGTCGCCGGGGTTATTGCTGACGGAGCGTACACCGTTGAAACGCGGCGAGCGCGACATCGAGTTGGTAATCAGCGTGTGGTGCATGGTTGAGTGTTCGCCGCCCCATTGCATGGCGTAAGCACGCGCACCTTTCGAGTTTTTCGAGTTGTAGAGCGCCTCGCCGACGATGCACCATTGGATGGTGGTATAGTCGGTGTCGTAAGCTGTGAGGCATTCTTCCATCGACCATGTCATCGAACAGTGGTCAAGAATGACGTTGTCGCAGTTCTCCATGTCGAGACCGGTGAGGCTCTGGTCAGGCAAATCGCCCGCGCGGAAACGGATGTAACGTATTATCACGTTGTTCTTGCAGATGTAGAGCGGGTAACCTGTGATGGTGATACCGCCTCCGGGAGCCGTCTGTCCGAGTATCGACACGTCGCCGTACTGCATTTTCAGTTTGCTGGTAAGATAGATTGTGCCCGGTGTGGCAAAGAGGATTGTACGCGGCTTGCCGCCGTTGTCGTGGCGCAAAGCCCAGCGCAGGGTTCCTTCCACGAGGTTGTTGTCGGCGCAGTCGTCCGTTCTTGTGACGTAGCACACTTCTCCGCCGCGTCCTCCGGTGACGTATTTGCCGTAGCCGTCGGCACCCGGGAACGCGAGCATCTGTGCTTGCGCTTCGCCCATCGGCAGCATGGCGCAGATAAGGGCGAGGAGTAAATAAAGCTTTTTCATACTCTTAATGGATTATTGTTTATTAGTTGTTTTTGATTATTTTCGTTGCTTTTCCGCTGCTTACCACGATATACATGCCGCTGTTCAAGCCGTCGATGGATGTGCCGAGGTAGCGTCCGTCGGTGGAGTAGACCCTCTTCGGTGCGTCAGGAGATGTCTGAACGGAGTTTATTCCGGATACTTCGCCCACCTTGACGATGTCGAGACAGTCGGTGCGGCAGCGCATGTTGCCGTCCGTGCAGAAGTCGATGCGCAGCTCGTCGCCCGTCTTCAATGTTATGTCCCGGCTTGTTCTTTTCAGCAGTTTGTTGTTGTTTGCCGATGCCGTCCACGTGTCGATACGTTCCTCATTGACGTAAACGGAGTAAGTGCCTTTGCCCGACGCCTCGTCGAAATACGTTGTCGTGACGTCGTAGACGGCTGTCTCGCCGCCCCATACGAAACTGAAACAGCCCGGTCCTTGGTCTCCGACGACGCACGAATCGTTGGAGGCGAGAATCCATGCGGAGCTGTTGTCAAGCTCGGGAAAGCACAGACCGCCGCGCACGGCGTGTTCCGCCTCGTTGCGTCCCGCCTTTGCACGACTGATGTTCGACCGGAAGTTCCACACGTCGCCGCTGACGGTGGCTCCGTCGGCGGTCCTTGTGTCCACCCGCCAGTAATACCTCTCGCCGTGGCGCAGGTTGCCCGGGCGGTAAGCGCATGCAGCCGTCTGTACTGCAACGGCGTCCGACAGGTCTTCCGTCCGACCAACGTACACCGTGTAACCGGCGTCGTCAAAGCCGGCACGCCAGCGCAGGGTGAGCGGCGCGCAGGGCGTCTTGTCGGCAACGATTTCCCGCAATGGGGCGTGCTCCTCGCCGTCTTCGGGCGTGGGGCATGTAGCCTTTTCCGCCGCCGTGGTAAAGCGGAAGACGTCAGAGACGGTGCCGTCGTGGCTGCCGCCGACGACCTCCGCCTGCCAGAAGTATGTCGTCCCGGGCTGTAAGTCGACCGCGGCGGGGTCGCATACGGCCATCGTCGCGGCAGAAGTTCCTATCTTATATATATAGCCCGTCGCTCCTTCGATGTCCGAGCAGAATATCTTTGTGCCTTTCTTCACTTGCGTCGCGCCGTTGCCGGGGTAGGGTATGAGGTCGCTCTCAATGCCGCTGACGCATCCGGCGCGGCTCATCAGCGCGGGCACTACCGCCGCCTCGTCCATGGCGAAGCGGTAGTCGTAATAGCGGCTGACGTCAAAGCCGTCGCTGTTGCCGGTCTTTCCGCCGCTTGTGCTGTTGAAGATGTTTCCGCTGCTGTAAAAGAAGCCCCAGTAAGCATCATCCTTGCTCTTGGCATACATCTGGTTGAACGCCTCATTGACGTTCTTGAAATAACAGTTCTCGACGTTGATTATGGCGCGCGAGAAGCCGCCGATGGCGTACGACGTGTTAGTGTCGTTGCAGTCGTTGAAGATGTGTCCCAGTCCGTAACCTATGCGGGGGTTGCGCTGTGTGCAGTTGACGAACGAGTTGTGGTGGTATGTCACGCGCTGACGGCCGTAGTCCGCTATGTTGCGCGAGCCCGAACTGCATATCGAGGTCTTGTCGTGGTCGTGGAATTTACACCACGACACGGTGAGATACGACGACCCGTAGGTGAAGTCGAGCAGTCCGTCGTTGGCGTCGTTGCTTGCCTTCTGACTTGACAGGTCGCAGTGGTCCACCCACACGTGGTGTGTGTTTCTGAACGCTATTGCGTCGGGGTCTGCCTTTGATATGCGGAGATTTCTGATAATGATGTTCTGCTGTCCGTTGATGTCCAGTCCGAGGCTGTCGAGCCGTGCTCCGCCTCCGCCTCCGATGATGGTCTTGTTGCTCTTTACCGAAACCACGTCATGTTTCTGTTTCGGGTTGCTGCTGTAATCGTAAAAACCTTTCAGGTCGGCGTCGAGAATGATGATGTAAGGCTCTGTTGCGCCTGCATATTTCTCGAAGTCGGCACGTGTCGTGACGTGAACGATCCTGCCTCCGGCGCCTCCCGTCGTGCCGTTCAGCCCGAGGTCGGCATAGTTTGCGAAGCCCACAAGTCCCGACTGTGCCTGTGCGCAGCCTGCAATGATGCCAAAGAGAAATGTCAGTAGAGTTTTTCTCATTAAAGTTTTTCAGTTTGATAAATAAAAAAGGTTTACAAGAACGACCTCCCGTCGTCAGCGCTTTTCGCGATAAAATATTAATCTTTACAAAGATAATGCTTTTACATTATATAATAAACAAAAAGTCAAAAAAATAAGTTCTATGGTCATTTTGCAGGGTTGCGCCGTTCGATGTGTCGTGAGGTGGTTGCAGGTTTCAGTTTGTTACATTATCGCTATACTTTCCTTACAGTTTTCATCGGCGGTCGTCCGATTTGCAAAAGGCGGTCTTTTACCTTGCAAAAGGCTACCTTTCAGCTTGTAAAAGGCGGTCTTTTGGAAGGCAAAAGGCAAGGTTTTAAATCGTAAGAAGAGGCTATTTGTGAATTAAGAGTTAAGAATTAAGAATTAAGAGTTAAGAAGATGAGACCAATGGGACTTATAGGACAAATAAGCAAAGCCCCAAAACATATTTTCTTAACTCTTAATTTTTAATTCTTAATTCATAACTCTTAATTCTTAATTTTTTATCGCTATCTTTGCATTATATCTAATGCCAAGATAGGCTTCACCTCGGAATAAAAAACAAACGAGTTTGTTTTATTCTTCGCTCGGTTTGCACTATCTTTGCAAAGGACATTTTTTTGAAATAAACACACAAAAGATATGATAACAAGAAAATTATTGCTGGCGGCGCTGGCGGCAGTAACCCTCACGCCCGCAAACGCGCAGAAGAGTTTTGAAACGCCGCTGTGGCAGGGACAACCGGCGGTGAAAAGCACCAACACCGCCGACACGGCGAAGATAAAAGTGTTCCTACCCAAAAAGGAGGAGGCTACGGGCAGAGCCGTGGTGATATGCCCCGGAGGCGGATACCAGCACCTCGCCATGAACCACGAGGGCTACGACTGGGCGCCGTTCTTCAACAACATGGGCATAGCCGTCGTGGTGTTGAAGTACCGTATGCCCGCGGGCGACCACCGTGTGCCCGTCGCCGACGCCGAAGAAGCGATACGCCTCGTGCGCCGCAACGCCTCGGCATGGAACATCAACCCCGACGACGTTGGTATCATGGGCTCGTCGGCAGGAGGACACTTGGCGTCGACAATAGCGACACACAGCGACAAAGACGCACGCCCAAACTTCCAGATACTCTTCTATCCCGTGATAACGATGGAGCCGGACATCACGCACAAAGGCTCGCACGACAACTTCCTCGGACCGAAAGCGAAGAAAAAGGAGGAGCAGAAATACAGCAACGACACGCAGGTGACCCGCATAACGCCACGCGCCTTCATCGTTCTTAGCGACGACGACCGCGCCGTTCTGCCTGCCAACGGCGTGAACTATTACATCGAACTGTACCGTCACGACGTGCCCGCCACGCTCCATGTCTACCCCTCGGGCGGACACGGATGGGGCAACCGCGACGGCTTCAAATATCATAACGAGATGCAGCTCGAGCTGAAAGCCTGGCTGAGAAGCTTTTAAAGCCAGCGATATTGAAACATATATGTTTTCTAAAAAATAAGAAGAAAGCATAAAACATCGGCAACATCCTACGTTGTCTCGAATAATTTTATTTACTTTGGCTCAGCAAAAGGATATATTCCCGATAACAAATAATAATTACACAAAAAAGAAAGGAAACCATTATGACAAAGCGAAATGAAGTTTACCGCTGCTCCGTCTGCGGCAACATCGTAGAGGTTTTACACGCCTCGGGTGGCACACTGTCATGCTGCGGTCAGCCGATGACGCTGCTCAAAGAGAACAACGTTGACGCCGCAACAGAAAAACACGTGCCCGTAATAGAGAAAATCGACGGCGGTTATAAGGTGAAAGTGGGAGAGGTGGAGCACCCGATGCTCGACAACCACTACATCGAATGGATCGAACTGCTCGAAGAAGACAAGATACAGCGCAAGCATCTCAAACCGGGAGAAAAGCCCGAAGCTGTGTTCAAGACCGACAGCACCGACGTATCGGCACGCGAATACTGCAATCTGCACGGACAGTGGAAGTCGAAATAAGGCGCTGAAAAGATTTGGGAATTATAGAAAATCCTGAATTTCAGACCGCAACGAATAATAACATATATCAAATAACGGAATAATCCACGATGTAGGGACATGCCTTTGGCATGTTCAAACGCGTAAAGCATTG
>CAJMQT010000103.1 GCA_905215655.1 uncultured bacterium
GTAAAAGACCGCCTTTTACAAGTCTGACAATTATCTCATTTCAGACCCCTTTCTATTTCTTGGTAGCTCAGCTCCATTGTTTTCTTGATATTTTCCGCACCTTTTGTTTCGGGATATATCGGTTTATGGATGGTTAGTGTCAACGGGCGGCGCTTTATCGAGTACCATTTTGCCGTGCGGGGCATGATGTCGAACGAGCCGTTGATGGTCATAGGCACCACGGGCAGCTGCAACTCGTCGGCAAGCATGTAGGCGCCGCGCTTGAAGGCGCCCATCTTTCCCGTGAAGGTACGCCTTCCTTCGGGAAACACTACAAGACTCATGCCGTCTCGAAGTGTGTGCCGCGCCTTGTCGTAGGTCTTCTTTACCTTGCCGGCGCTGCTCTTGTCGACGAATATCTGGTGGGACATCTCGCATGCTATGCCTACGAACGGCATCTTGCGCAGCTCTTGTTTCATCATCCATTTGAAGTTGCGCCCAAGATGACCGAAGATAAGGAATATGTCGAACGAGCCTTGGTGGTTGCTCACAAAGACGTATGACTCGTTGTCTTTGAGATTTTCCCGCCCTGTAACCTTAACCTTGATAAGCAGCACTTTCAGTATCGACGCCGCCCAAAGTTTGCCGGGATAATAGCCCCAAAAGTGCCCGTTGCCGATCATGCAGCCGATGCTTGTTGTTAAGGATGTGATTATCGTAAGGATAATTATTATCGGAAAAGCGATGCAGAGTTTGTAAATAAGGTAAAGAAATTTCATGTCCGAGACTTTTTACGCTCCATTCTGGGGTAGGGCGCGGTTAGACAAAGTTTATTGGATAGCCGTTTTTTATGCGTGTTCAGGCTTTCGGCTTGGGATATTTCCTTGTCCAGCCGTCCCAGCGCAGCCGCATGACGCCGAACAGGGCCTCGCCGAATATTCCGCCGCTCATCTTCGACGTGCCTTCGCGACGGTTGACAAAGATTACCGGCACCTCTTTTATCTTGAAGCCGATTTTATACGCCGTGTACTTCATTTCTATCTGGAAGGCGTAGCCTTTGAAACGTATCTTGTCGAGTTCCATCGTAGAGAGCACTCTGCGACGGTAGCATTTAAAGCCCGCCGTGGTGTCGTGAACCTTGAAACCGGTGACCAGCCGCACGTATTTTGATGCGAAATAGCTCATCAGGACGCGACCGATGGGCCAGTTTACAACGTTCACCCCGCTGATGTAGCGCGAGCCGACAGCCACGTCGTAACCCTCGTCGTGGCAGGCGGAGTAGAGCCGAGGCAGGTCGTTGGGGTCGTGACTGAAATCGGCATCCATCTCGAAAATATATTCGTAATCATGTTCCAGCGCCCATTTGAAGCCCGTTATGTAAGCCGTTCCGAGACCTAATTTGCCGCTGCGCTCGATAAGGAACAGTCTGTCGGCAAACTCGTCGCCCATCAGTCGTTTTACTATCGACGCCGTGCCGTCGGGCGAGCCGTCGTCGATAACCAGAATATGAAAGCACTTTTCGAGCGAGAACACGGCACGGATAATCTTCTCCATGTTCTCCTTCTCGTTGTAAGTGGGAATTATTACGATGCTGTCGCTCTTGATGTCTGCCATAATTTTGATATTAATCTCTTCTGAAAATGTCTCTTGTGTAAACTTTTTCTTTCACGTCGTCGAGACATGCGTCGTAGCGGTTGGCTATGATTGCCTGACTCTGTGACTTGAAGTCGTCGAGGTTGTTTACCACTTTGCTGCCGAAGAATGTCGTTCCGTCTTCCAGCGTAGGTTCGTAGATTATCACTTCGGCGCCCTTGGCCTTGACGCGTTTCATCACGCCCTGAATGCTCGACTGGCGGAAGTTGTCGCTGTTCGACTTCATTGTCAGTCGGTAAACGCCAATCACGCATCTCATCTCTTTCGCCGGATTGAATCCTCCGCCGTCGCAGTAGTCGTAGTATCCGGCGGTGTGCAGCACGCGGTCGGCAATGAAATCTTTTCTCGTGCGGTTGCTTTCAACGATTGCCTGGATGAGGTTTTCGGGCACGTCGGCATAGTTGGCAAGCAGCTGTTTGGTGTCTTTCGGCAGACAGTAGCCGCCGTAACCGAATGACGGATTGTTGTAATGAGTGCCAATTCTCGGGTCAAGACTTACGCCGTTGATTATCGCCTGTGTGTCGAGACCTTTCAGCTCGGCGTAGGTGTCAAGCTCGTTGAAGTAGCTTACGCGCAGGGCAAGGTAGGTGTTGGCAAAAAGCTTTACCGCCTCCGCCTCTTTCAAGCCCATGAACAGCGTGTCGATGTCTTCCTTGATGGCGCCCTCTTGCAGCAGCGCGGCAAAGGTGTGGGCAGCCTCTTCAAGCTTTGGCACGTCGGCAATGGCGCGTATCGCGGCATTCTCGGCGGCAAACCGCTCGTCGTTGATTATCTTCGGGAAACCTACGATGATGCGGCTGGGATAAAGATTGTCGTAAAGTGCCTTGCTCTCGCGCAGGAATTCGGGCGAGAAGAGCAGGTTGAAGGTCTTGCCGTTGAGTGCCGGCGTGTTCTTGAACTTCTCCGCATACTTTACGTAAAGGCTGCGGCAGTAGCCCACGGGGATGGTGCTTTTGATTATCATCACCGCCTCCGGATTTACTTCGAGCACGAGGTCGATAACCTCTTCTACGTGACTGGTGTCGAAATAATTCTTCACCGGGTCATAGTTTGTCGGTGCGGCTATCACCACGAAGTCGGCTTTGCCGTAAGCGTCGGCGCCGTCGAGCGTGGCTGTAAGGTCAAGATCTTTTTCGGCGAGATATTTTTCGATGTAATCATCCTGTATCGGTGAAATCTTGTTATTCAGCTTTTCAACCTTTTCAGGAATGACATCCACCGCATAGACCTTATGGTGCTGCGACAAGAGAGTGGCTATCGAAAGTCCGACATAGCCTGTTCCGGCAACGGCAATAGTGATTTCTTTCATGTTTGTGTTGTATTAATTTTATGATGAACGGTCGTTCGGCCCAATACTTCTGACGCTTGCCGCACCGTTCATCGGTTACATTTTACAGAGATTTATTTACGTGGCAAATATACAAAAAACCGTAGACAAAAGCATTATGACTGTTATGTTTTTCCTTATTTATATGAAAATTACGGTGCTTTGATGGCTGTTTGGCAAGACTTTCAATATTTTTAAATAATGTAGGTGCGGTTCGGAAAAGCTTAAACAAGTTTGGCTTTTCGCTCACCTTTCACTATATTTAAATAAAACAGGATGCGTCTCGGCAATAAAATCATATCTTTTACATTCCAATAGATAACCTTTTGCAATGTAAAATGCGGTCTTTTGCAATGTAAAATGCGGTCTTTTATAAAGTAAAATACGGTCTTTTGGTGAACTGAATGTTTTTAAAAAGCAATGTGGTATTTTTCCGGTACTCCTTAACTTCAAAAAAAATATTTTTCCAAATCGTGTTTCACACCTTCACGGGCGTGTAAGTCGTTGTGTGACAGTAAGATGCGGTGAATGTATGCGGCTCCGCCGTGCGTGCGTTTGTGTATAGTGTTTTTCATCCTTCACGGTAAAGTGCATGTAGACAGCTTGTTACGGTGAAACATGGTTTGGGTAAACTGTAATCGGTTATGAAAAATTGAAAGGTTGAAAGATCAATTTTTCAATTTTTAATGGTCCCGGACAGAAATAGAATTTAAACAAAAGCGTGCTGCCGACGGAATGAACCGTCGGCAGCACAGAAATAAAATTCATTTATAAGAGAGTTTTTTATGTTTTTGTCTGATTGTTGTTTGTGTTGCTTTATATGGATGTTTTGAAAGCAAAGCGGTTTTATTTCTACATTGCCTGATAATGAAAAACTATTCCCACTCCTTCAAACTCTTGTTGATTATTTTGACGGTTCGGTTCACGATATTGTTCTTGATTTTGTTTTCCTCGTTTTTGCTCTCTTTCAGCGCTACGACCGACTCCTTTAATATGCCTTTAATAAATTTGTTGCCGTACGGCTGTGGCAGTTCTTTCAGCGTTTCGATGCACATCTCCTTCTCTCCTTTGCTCAGAAGGTAACCATAATTGCGGCACAGGGAGAGTATCTTGTTGGTTATTCCGATTACGAGGCTCTCTTCGGTGACGATGTTACGCACTTTGTCTTTGTATAAACTTGTTAGATTGCCGAACCTCTGTAAGAAATCGACGTCTGACGAAATGCTGCTTGTGTAAGTCTTTATTATCGTGCCGTTGCTGTCGGTGCCGATGTTGGTTACTTCAATGTCGTTCTGTGTGAGCCCCATTTTCTGATAACGCATCTGCTCCTCGCGTGCCGGGTCTTTGCCGTAGATGATGTTGAGAGAGCCGCAGAGGCGGTTCTTGCTCTTGTCGACATACCACACCAAGCCATAGCTGTAACGCATCAGGCTGTCACGGGTGTCGCGGACAAGCATGACCATGTAATTGCGGTTGCTGTGTGTGCCGAAGAGCACGTTCTTCTGGTTGCGGGCTCCATAAGCTACTTTTATTTGATTGATAGAATAGCTTTCGGCACTTCTTACCATTACTTTGTAAGCCTTGTTGATGTCTTTGTTGAAGGCGTTACGCAGCTTGTCAATCTCCTTGTCCTTGCTGGTGGGCATGTCGAATACATGCGAGTAATAGTAGGTTTGCACGCCTTCGTTTCCGTCGATACCCTCCGAGAATATGTTGGTGCGTATGTATTCGCTGTTGCTCTTGCTGGTCAGAAAGTCGTCGAAAGCCTTTTTCAGGTTTTCCTGAGCATGTAAACCGGCGGGTATAAAGACGCATGCCGAAATGAGAAATATAATCTTTTTCATATTCATAAGTTTTATTTTTTTACCAATAAATGTCTTCTTCCGTTGTCGCCTCGACTTCATAATCGGCGGTGGCTATCATGTTGCCGAGTTCTATTTCAGACTGTTCATACTGCATCCTGACAGTCTGCAAATATTCTTCCTGCTGCCGGTAAATGCGTTGCAGCTCTATCTCTGCCTGCATGTCGGCTTCGCGGAGCAGAGAGTTTTGCTCGTTCATGGCGTAATAAACCTTTGGCGGCGCAGGGCTGTCGAGGTGTATTTTAGGTGTCGAGCGCCTTACCTTCTTTATCGGTCTGACCATTTTTGTCGTGTCGGCAACCGCCGAGTCGATTGGGACGACGAGCACCTTTTCCGCCTTCTTCGCTATAACGCCGGTTTGTGTCGCCGTCGTTTCAACCGTCGATTTCGGCAAGACGCTTATCAGGACGAGTGCAACGGCGGCAGCGGTAACGGCAAGTGCCACGATAAGTCGCCACGGCTTCGCTTTATGTTGAGGCTTTTCTCCGTCCATAGGCATGCCCTCGTCAAACCAAGCAAACATGTCTTTGTACGCCCCGTATTCGTCGTCGACGTCGTGGGTGCGGAAGTATTCGGCAAGCTCTTGCTCCTCGTCGACCGACGTCTGTCCGTCCATGAAACGCTGCAAAAGTATTTTTATCTCCTTATCCATTATCGTCTTGTCCTTTCTTTAAACTCGTTAAGTATCTTCGTTCTTGCTCTTGAAAGCATCGTCGCTACCGATGCCTTCTCTATTCCGAGCATTCGTGCGATCTCTTCGTTTGTCTTACGCTCCACCTGTCGCAGCCGTAATATCTGATATTCGGCGGGTGGCAGCGCCTCGATGCGGCGTAACAGCCACTCTTCGTTCTCGCTGATTTCATATCTGACGTCGGGCGTCGGCTCTTTCTCGTCGATTATGTTGCGCTGCTCGTCGAGCCTGGTCGTGTGCCGTTTGCGGTACTCGTCGATGGCGAGATTTCGTGCTATTCGTGCCGCCAACTTTTCCGCCGCCGTACAATCGCCGATGTCTGCGTGCAGAGTCCACAGTCTCAGCATTGCCTCTTGCGCTATGTCCTCCGCCTTGTCGGTATCCGACACGACGGCAAGAGCCACGCCCGCGGCTTTAATTCTGATTTTTGTTGCTATATGTTCGAACTCTGCT
The DNA here is from genome assembly GCA_905215655.1 of uncultured bacterium. GTDB lineage: Bacteria > Bacteroidota > Bacteroidia > Bacteroidales > Bacteroidaceae > Prevotella. Next base: position 5,966 of record CAJMQT010000103.1, read on the forward strand.
TGCTCCATAAAATCGTTTCTGTAATATAAACGTTCCGTTTCTTCGAATATCAACCCCGGTTAATATTATTTAACTATTTACTGCTTCGATTATCAGTTGAACGGAAAAAACAGACAAATGTTTGGTCTTTCAGAAGTTAAGGCGTAAAAGAAGTTATTACTCTGTTGAAGAATTAACACAAATCATTACCAATCATCTTGTTTGAGCTTGTTTGTATATTCCGCAAACCTATTTTGCCAAGAGCTCATGTTTTTGTCAGGCAGGTTAAGGAAAGGCAGGCAAAAAAACGGAAGCAAGTTGTATTTATATACACTTGCCTCCGTTGTGCTTTATTCGTTGCTTAATCCTGATGAAGGATTATTTTGCGTTTACGAATGCTTTTGTTGTCTTGACGCCTTCACGTATGATGTAAACTCCGGGAGTAATGTTGTTTGCAGGAACTTTAACGCCATGCAAGTTATAGTAAACTTTTCCCGTGTTAACATTGCCGCTTTCAATTCCGTTGATGTCTGACAATGTTATTCCTTCGATGTTTGTAAATTCTTTCCTGCTTACAGCAGCCTTGTATTCATCTACTGATGCTGCCGGGACATGGAGAGTTGCCGTAAGGAAGTCTTTAAACATTCCGTCGGTCGCACAGGTCGGTGGCACGGTATTGAGAGATTTAACCTGCATTATTCATAGGCTTTCGTTACGAGAGTTCCAAATGTCTGTG
>CAJMQT010000104.1 GCA_905215655.1 uncultured bacterium
ACACGACTGTGAAGGTGTGAAACACGATTTTGAAAAAATATTTTTGGAAGTTAACAAATAACGGCGATATTTTTATTTGCTTTTGAAAAGCATTCCATTATCCAAAAGACGGCATTTTACATTGCAAAAGATTATCATTTAGAAGGCAAAAGGTTATCTTTTGCAATGTAAAAGGTTATCTTTTGGAAAATAAAAGATGTAATTTTATCGCTGTCCGGCAAGAGTATGTCATGTCGCAACTTTCACCTGACATAATTATCAGATAATAAAGAGTAGCACCACTCCGGGTGCATTTAGTGTAAAAACTCTGACTCCGGGCGTGTCGTCACTACGTTCCTCCACACCCGGTAATAAGCATAATACGAAAAGCATCCGAAGTGGTGCTACTTTCTTTATTTTATGTTTTCAACAAAGAACAAACGTTGCGCCTCGGCATAATCAAAATTAATTTTGTTTCTGCTCTCGGCTTGCAGTTTATTTCGTCGAACTCACGTTATTATATGTCATTTGAATTCTTCACTCTTCACTTTTCACTATTCACTTAAACATTACTTCCATTCTATTGGCACGTTCTTCAACTGAATGGCGTTGTTTACGAACGTATTACCACTCGGACAGAAGATTTCTGTGTTGAGATAATAGCCCTCATAGACAACGACGAACGAACTTACGGTTGCCGGAACCTTCTCGAACTTTGCGAATTGGAACTTCACCGGCACGCCGACCGTCAAGGTCTTTGCTTCTCCGTAAGACGATTCTTTGTACTCGTTGCCGTCCGAATCATACGCTCTTCCGTCGTTCCGACCGCCCACATGGGCGTTACTGTAATTCAGCTGCTTTGCCGTTGCCTTTACATAAATGGTCACGGTGTTGCTTGCCTTGTCGCCTTCGGCGCTTAAAAACTCGACATCGAAGTGCTTTGATTGCGGGTTGGCTATGCTCACTCCCTTAGCGCTTGTGACGAACTCTGTTGCCGGTGTGGCGTTAGTGGAGCTGCTTTGCTGTGGTTTCGTGTCGGTGCTCAGCACGCTCTCAGCAGCCTTTTTCAGTTTCTTCAAGAACTGGGCGTCGGCTTGTTGGGGGATTGTGAGCATGGCGGCAGCCGCGATGCAGGCATTGATAATCAATCTTTTCATAAGCGTTAAATTATGGTTAATAACATGTTCTTCCGCAAATGTAAGTATTTTTTATCATATCCGCAAGAGCGTGATGCAATAAATGACATAACGTCAACGTGTTGTTTACATCCTGCCGCCTTCGCGGATGATGTCTGTAATGTTCTGGTTGAAGTTATGGTCGGCGGCAATATCCTCGATGCAAAGGTGCATGCGGTAACGCCAGTAGTGGCGCGGGTTGGCGGGAATGTTTATCCTCTCGGCACCGGCGTCAGGCAGACGGAGGCATTCATCGATAGCAAGCCAGTCCTGAATTGCAAGGATGCAGAGCATGGATGGACAGCTGAGGTGGCGCAGGATGATGTCTCTTGCCAGCCAGCCGGGCAGCGGATGCGGCGCGTCTCCGTACTTTCCGAGCACGTTGTTGTAGTAGTAGCGCGTCCGTTCATGGTCTTCGTCCCACCATTGGCGCAGCGTCGGCATGTCGTGACTTGATATCGTGCAGACTGAACGGTAAGGATATTTCGCGATGTTGCCGAACCTTACATTATATTCCTTGGGCATGGTTTGCAGTTCGAGGCTCAGTATGCGCAGCTCGTTCATCACCCACGCCACGCATTCGGGCACCATTCCGAGGTCTTCGGCGCAAACAAGCATGCGCGTCGCCTCGACCAGTTTTGGCAACTTTGACATAGCCTCGCGATACCAGAACTGGTTGTTGCGACGATAGAAATAGTCGTTGTAGAGCTTGTTGAACAAATATTTGTCACCTTCCGGGAGGTCTTTGTAGATGTAATCATACTGAACCGAGATACGCGGATGAAACTTCGTGGCGTCGCGATGGTCGCGGACGAAGAGCACATCGCTGACCAACGAATACAGCTTTTCGCGCAGAGCGGCGTCCTCGTCGGATGTCTTTCCGGCAAAGGCGGCTTGGATCTTGCGCTGCGTGTCGTAGTCCGCTTTCATGCGATAACGCCCCTCTGCCGTCGGCACGAGATACGTCCCGCGCACTGTCGGAGCGTCTTTGCCGAACAACTCGTCGAGCATCCGTTCCGTGATATATGGCTCGGTGAACAGCCGTTCGTCAAATCTCAGACCGTAAGCCTCAATCTCTTCGCGCGTCATTCCCAACGAGGGAGAGAACTGTCCGAGCAGTCCGTGAACCGAATCGACGGGTATCTCCCAGATGCGGAAGAAGCCGAGAACGTGGTCTATGCGGTAAGCGTCGAAATATTTCGCCATATACTGAAACCTGCGCACCCACCAACGGCAGCCGTCCTTCATCATTTCAGCCCAGTTGTAGGTAGGAAAGCCCCAGTTCTGACCGTTCCTTGAAAAGTCGTCCGGCGGTGCTCCCGCCTGTCCGTTCATGTTGAAGTAACGCGGCTCCTGCCACACGTCACAGCTGTGGCGGCTCACTCCGATGGGAATGTCGCCCTTCAATATCACGCCCTTTTGCCGTGCGTGGTCGTGAACCGCCGACATCTGTGAACTCAGCAGGTACTGAACGAAGTAATAATATGCCACGTCCCGATATGCCGCGTTGCGTGTTCCGCAGAGCGCCCGGCGGTCGTTTTCGTTGAAGAGGCTGTGGTCCTGCCACTTGGAAAAGTCTGCCGTGCCGTTCTTGTCCCTAAGGAAACAGAACTGCGCATACGGCACGAGCCACTCCTGCGCCTCGTCGAAGAACGCCTTGAAGTCGGCAGACGCGAGCACCTTCTTTCCCTCCTGAGCGTACAGCTCGCGCAGATATGCCTGCTTGGCATTGTTCACCCGCACGTAGTCTATCTGTTTAAGAGCGTTCAATTCCTCTCTCAATGCCTCGAAGTCAGACCTCTTCTTGCCGTCTTTCAGCGGCGGAAGAGCCGACAGGTCGACGTATTGCGGATGCAGGGCGAACACACTCACGCAGTTGTAAGGATACGAGTCGGTCCACGTTCCGTTGTCCGTCGTGTCGTTGATGGGCAGCACCTGTAACACCCGTTGCTTGGTGTCCGCCACCCAGTCGATCATCTTTTTCAGGTCGCCGAAGTCGCCTACGCCGTAGTCATCCTTGCTCCTCAGCGAGAATACCGGCACCAGAGTACCCGCAAAACGCTGGTCGCACATGGGAAAGAGAGCCACGCCCTGCTCGCTGACGAACACCTCGCCCTCTTTCATCTCGGGCAGAGTGAGGCGTCGGTTGAGCCTGTCTTCCCATATCACGGAACCGTAGTCGGGCATGCTTACGGCTACAAACTTAAACTCGAAGACCTTCACCCCGAGCTTTGTTATGTCGATGTCGGCAACCCACTCGTTGTGATTGTGCTCATACATGGATATGCCGCGGCGCACGTCCCACGCTCCGAGGTGTGTCGGACTGCCCACTATGACGAGCCGTTCGTTGCCCCGCAGCTGTGGCGCCCTCACTTTCAGACGCAGCGTCACGCCGTAACCGCAGAGCGGCATGGGCGTCTGCCGACGCCGACGGATGCAGTCTGTGAACGCCGACGAGTACATGTAAGAATCTTCGGGAATGCCGCTCCATATATCGTTGACGGTGAACGCCGTGCCGTTGACGGTGTTCAGCTCGAGCCTGTGCGGCTGTACGGTCCATTCGCGGCGCACGATGTTGTCCTCGCCCCTTACCACCGAATAGAAGTAATCGATGTGCGAGCCGAGCGGCATGTTGTTTTTTATGTTGCATGTCCATGTCTTTCCGTCGTTGGTCCGCATGCGGTAAGCCGTCGTGGCGCCGCTGCCGCCGATAATATTAAGCACCAGTTCCTCGCCGAACTGTGTGTCGTAAGAGATATTGAAAGTAATGTTCATAAGTTAACGAAGGTTGATTTATAAGATAGCAAAGCTATAAATTCACAATCAGTTGCACTCCGCAGGGCGTCAGCGCCATGTCCACGTTGCCGTGTTCGCCCGTAATCAGGTCGCCCAGTCGGTAGCCCGCTTCCGCCGACAGTATGCCTATCGCCGCTCCTGCCGCCACGTCCTGCCAGTGGTGACGGTTGCGGCGGACGCGGTCAACAGCCGTTATCGTCGCCACGGAAAATCCCGCCACACTTATCCACGGACTCTTCCGGCGGTATTCCTTGTGCAGTATCATCGCTCCGCAGAACGCCAACGAGACATGCCCCGAAGGGAAGGAACGCCGGTCGGTGCCGTCGGGGCGGGTGGCGTGTATCGTGCTTTTCAGCAGATAAGTCGTGCCTATGTTTATCGCGAAAGCCGTCGCCGTGTTGACGGCAAGCCGTTTCCACGAGCTTTGTCCGGTGACTCCGGCGGCTTTGATGGCGTATGTCGATGCGATAGGGACGAACCTCAGATAATCGTCGATGCCGTTTCCGTGGTAGCGCTTGTACTGCGCCGTGCAGCTGACGGAAATCAGAATGGAAATGATTAAAAGATAAATCCTGCGTGTCATGGTTACAAAGATAAAATATTTTTTTGATAAAGGAAATAAAAAAGGAGGTGGAATTGGGGATTTTATTCGGGAGGACGGGAGTAAAGAATTTAGGAGTACAGAAGTTAAAGAATTTAGGAGTACAGAAGTTTAGGAGTGCAGGAGTACAGACAAAAGCTTTGTTGCTTTAAAAACAACGTTGTATTTATTTATCATTTTCCCATTTATCATTCTATATTGAAAACAGCATTTGTCTGTACTTCTGTACTCCTGTACTTCTGTACTCCTTTACAAAAAGTTCTCCAAGAATACCTTGCTTTATCATTTTTCTTTACAAACGCTTTGCGTATATGCCGAAAATTCATATATTTGCAAAAAATGATGCCTGTTTATGAAAAACGTTGTCTGCATTCTTTTTACGGTCATAGCCATTGTAGCATGCGGCAATGATGATGGCGGCACGATATTTCCGGCAGACTGCGGGCTGATGACGGGCGACGTGGTGTTTCGCCGCGGAGGCGGTCTGAGCAGCCATGCCGTGCTCTTTGCCGACGCCGGCGGACAGTACTCCCACGTCGGGATAGTGGTCGACTCGGCGGGAACGAAGATGATTGTGCATGCCGTTCCATACGAACAGGAGTGCGAGGGCGAGCCGGACAGGGTGAAGATGGAGACGCCGGAGACGTTTTTCAACCGTATGCGCGCAACCGTCGGCGAGGTCAAGAGGTATCGGGGCGATGCGTCGGTTGCCGAAAGAGCCGCCGCGAGAGCCTTGGAGATATATCGCCGCGGCACGCTCTTCGACCACGATTATGACGACGCTGACACCACACGGATGTACTGCTGCGAACTGGTGCGGCATGTCTTCGCCGCCGAGGGCGTGAGCCTTGCCGACACCGGACGCCACGAGATAAAGTTGCCGGGGATGAAGATGATAAGGTGTATGCTGCCCTCCGACATCTGCGACAGCGGCAGACTGAGAACGATAAAATCATTTTAAACCATATTATTAACCAAAAAAATTGTAACCATGAAAAAGCTGTTAGGTATCGCGGCGCTCTTCGCCGTAATGTTATTGTTAAGCTCTTGTGGCGGCGGAAACACTCCGAAGGACGTTGCCGGTGAGGCTGTCGAGGCTCTGAAAAACCAGAATTACGAAAAATTTGCCGACCTGTTGTATTACAACCTTGATGAAGGCGAGAACATAAAAGACAAGAAAGAACAGGCGGCAGTACTCCTGAAAGAGAAGCTCGGCAAGGCTTATGAGAAAGAAGGAGGCATAAAATCGTATGAAATCCTTTCGGAAGAAATCGACGAAAAGGGTGAGAAGGCTATTGTAACGATGAAGATCGAATACGGCAACGGCACCGTGAAAGACAAATCGAAGATGTCTTTGAAGAAAGACAAGGACGGCAAATGGAAGGTGGACTTGGGCAAATGACGCCCTCTGCATGTAGTAAACGGAACATGAAGCGACATCCTTGACGGATAATAAAACCGCGATTTTAAGTAAATAATGCTTAAAATCGCGGTTTTGTTTTTAACATTTAATTTCGCGTCTGACGACTTTCGGGCGTTTATGGGCTTGTTTTTTGAAAAATTAGCCGGTTTTTGTTACTGCTGATGTAAACATCTGATAATAAACGCATTATGTCGTTTTGTGCTCTGAAACACCTCGTATTGCACATCTGTTGACGGTGTGCCATTTTCCAAAAGGCGGTCTTTTGCGTTCTGAAAGACCGCCTTTTGCATTGCGATTGACCGCCTTTCGGAGCGTAAAAAGACGCCTTTTGGAGAGCGAAAAACGGTGTTTTTGTATATGTTTTGTTGACAAACGTGGTGAGAAACGCCGTAAATCACTCCCTTAACCGCCGTTTTTTATGTCAGAACAGCCTGTTTTTTAGGACTTGAAATGTTAAAAATGAAGTCTCGAAAAGTTCTTGAATGTTAATAAGTTTCAATTTGTTTTATACTGTTTTTAATGAAAAATGAGAGATAATAGCATGACGACTGTCCGCCTTTTATGTTCCGTATTTTATTAAAAATAAGCCGATTACTTGTATAATTGCAGAATAATTACCATCTTTGCAACCACGGTTGAATCAACCGCCGTTGCAAATAAGAGCGAGCTATG
>CAJMQT010000105.1 GCA_905215655.1 uncultured bacterium
TGTTTTGTTACCACAAGATGCGAATGAAATAGCTGCGATAGCTACGAACATTAAAACTAACTTTTTCATTTTCTTTGCTTTTTAAATCTGTAAAACAATCATTTTGTTTATTAAAACGTTGCAAAGGTAAACATTTTTTTGATACGTTGTTCTACTTTTAGCACTTTTTTTGCGATATTTTTGTAACTTTTTTGTAACCTATTGATTATCAAGTAAATAAACAAACTATAATTTTTGATACACCAACCGGAATTATTAATAAAGCTTTCGTGTTACGCTTGTTACCGACTTTTTTTATTACCTTTGTGCTGTTAAAACAGGAGCCGGCATATATATAATAAGGTGTAAACGTCAAGGACGGCTACAATTTTTTAATGAAACATCATTTTTGAACATTTGAAATATGATTGATACATCCGCCTTTCAAGGTAAGACAGCCGCTTATTTCACTCTCGGCTGCAAGCTTAATTTCTCTGAAACATCTACATTCGGACGTCTGTTGCAGGATATGGGCGTGCGTACAGTGACGGAAGGCGAGCGCGCCGACATCTGCATTGTCAACACCTGTTCGGTTACGGAGGTTGCCGACCATAAGTGCCGGCAGGCAATCCATCGCATGGTTCGCGAGCATCCCGGCGCCTTTGTCATCGTTACGGGATGTTATGCCCAGCTGAAACCCGAAACGGTGAGCGCCATCGAGGGCGTTGACCTTGTGCTTGGCGCCAACGAGAAGGCGGAACTGATACGTTTCCTGTCAGACGAATGGACCGGGGCGAAGAGCGGACAATCGCTTCACAGATACCATGTCGAAAAGACGAAAGACATCAAGAGCTTTGCTCCGAGCTGTTCGCGAGGCAACCGTACGAGGTATTTCCTGAAAGTGCAGGACGGTTGCGACTATTTCTGCACCTACTGCACGATACCTTACGCCCGCGGTTTCAGCCGCAATCCCACAATAAAATCTCTTGTAGAACAGGCACGCCAAGCCGCCGATGAGGGAGGAAAGGAGATTGTGCTGACGGGCGTTAACATAGGCGACTTCGGCAAGACGACGGGCGAAAGCTTTGTATCTTTGGTCAAGGAGCTTGACCGGATAGAGGCGATAAAGCGCTACCGAATAAGCAGCATCGAGCCGGATCTGCTCACGGACGAGCTTATCGAATATTGCGCGGAGAGCCGGGCTTTCATGCCTCACTTCCATATTCCGCTGCAAAGCGGCTCCGACGAGGTGCTCCGACTGATGCACCGCCGTTATGATACGGCGCTTTTCGCCAGTAAGATAAAACTTATCAAGGCGCTCATGCCCGACGCTTTTATCGGCGTGGACGTAATGGTGGGCACGCGCGGAGAGCGCCCCGAGCTGTTTGAGGAGTGCTACGAATTCCTTAAATCGCTGGATGTCACACAGCTGCACGTCTTCCCTTATTCAGAGCGACCGGGCACGATGGCGCTCAAAATACCCTATATCGTTTCCGACCAAGACAAGAAACTGCGCAGTAAACGCCTGCTCGACCTTTCAGACGAGAAGACGCAGGCATTCTATGAGAGGCATATCGGCACGGAGGCGGAAGTGCTTTTCGAGAAAGCCGCGACGGGAAAGGCCATGCACGGATTTACCCGCAATTACGTAAGGGTGGAGCTGCCGCCGGCGGCTGACAACGACCTGCTGGACAACAAGCTGCTGACGGTTGCGCTCGGCGACTTCAATCATAATAAGACGGCTCTGAAAGCAACACTTAAAAATATATCGCAGAATGGATAAGACGGCAATAGTGATACTTAACTGGAACGGCGAAAAGATGCTCAGACGCTTTCTGCCGAACGTGGTGGAATACTCGCGCGAGGACGCCGTGGTGTATGTTGCCGACAATGCGTCGACCGACGGATCGCTCACTCTGCTGAAAGAACACTTCAAGGAAGTGCGCGTGGTGGCGCTCGACCGGAACTGGGGCTTTGCCGAAGGCTACAACAAGGCGCTCGATCAGATTGACGCCGAGTATTATGTGCTGCTCAATTCGGACGTCGAAGTGTCTCACCGCTGGCTTGTACCTCTGACAGAGTTCATGGATAATCACCCCGAGGCGGCGGCATGTCAGCCCAAGTTGCTGTCGGAGAATAACAAAGACGCCTTTGAGTACGCCGGTGCCTGCGGCGGATTTATCGACCGCTACGGCTATCCCTTCTGCCGCGGCAGAGTGTTCGACACGGTCGAGGACGACAACGGGCAGTATGATTACGCCATGGAAATACAATGGGCAACGGGAGCCTGCATGATGATACGCGCCGAGGATTACCGCCGGGCGGGAGGTCTTGACGCGCGTTTCTTCGCCCATAACGAGGAGATCGATCTCTGCTGGCGCCTGCGTCTTGCCGGTCGTAAGATATTCTGCATCACCGACAGCGAGGTCTACCACGTCGGCGGGGGCACGCTGCCGAAGAACAATCCGATGAAGACTTACCTCAATTTCCGCAACAACCTTACCATGCTTTATAAAAATCTGCCTGAAAAAGACCTGTCAAAGGTTATGCGTGTGCGCTTCATCCTCGACTATGTGGCCGCCTTTCAGGCTCTTGTGTCGGGACGTGCGGGCGACTTCCGTGCCGTAATCCGCGGGCGCAGAGACTTCAAGCGTTGGCGCAAGGAATATCGCGAGGTCAGGGCGGAGATACAACGCCGCCGCCTGCCGTCGGTCGAGAAAGACCTCTGCCGGCTGTCAATCCTGTGGCATTATCATATAAAAGGCAACAAGACTTTCAACCGCTTGGAGAAGTTCCTGTAACGACATGTCAGGGCATGTACGGCAGATGAAAATTTAATCCTTTACGTCTGTCGTTCCAATAGACGGCAGTTACGATTTCAAAAGGTTACCTTTTACGCGCTGAAAGGTAACCTTTTGCGTTGTAAAAGGCTGCCTTTCAGACGGTAAAAGACCGTCTTTTGGAAAACGCCCGTTTGCCGATGAAAACTGTAAGCAATATACATTGATAATGTAACGGATTGTAACTTTTATCCCGTTCTTAATCTTTCGGGCGGGCTGACATCGCCCATACAGGTGAACGTCTTATTATCCGGAATGGTCAGCTCTTGGTAAATCCGAGACAAAGTACGCTGAATTTCACGTCGCCGCACTTGCTTATCTCTTTTGCGCAAGAGATTATTGTGGCACCCGTTGTCACCACGTCATCGACAATAAGAACGTGTTTGCCATGAAAAACACCACTCTTCGTTACCTCAAAAACGTCCTTCACGTTGTCAATACGCTGCCAACGGTCCATCTTTGTCTGGCTCGTGGCGAACGATTTTCGCCTTACCGCGTCCGTGATTACGGGCAGTCCGACAATATCTCCGATGCCTCGCGCTATCTCTTCGCTCTGGTTGTAGCCCCGCTTGCGCTGCCTGCTTCTTGCCAGCGGAACGGGTATGATAAGGTCGACAGACTCGAAAAATCCGCCGTCTCTTATCTCTTCCGCCAACATGCGGCCCATAAACTCGCCCGCTTCGGGATGATTAAAGTATTTCATTGAATAGATGATGCGGCTCACTTCCGAGCGTGGCTCGTAATAAAACAATGCCGCCGCACGCTCCAACGGTATTCTGCCCCAGAACATTTTCGCCATTACGTTGTCGTAAGGCTTTTCTGCAAAATGTGTTCTCGGCAGATGGATGTTGCACACCGTGCAGATGACGTCTTCGCCGATTGCCAGTCTGCAACCGCAGACGGCACACTTTTTCGGTGAAATAAGATTGATTGTCCTGACGAAAAATTCAGTCAGTAAGGAATAAAAAAACGAGAGTGAAGAGTTAAGAAAACATGCAATCCTTGACATTTAAATCAGTGTATTATAAAAAAGGTCATGTCTTCTTAACTCTTCACTCTTAATTCTTAATTTATTAATAGCTTCTTGCTATTATCACTCTTTGCTTTGCCGGTTTGCCCGAAACCATGTCAATGCCCTCTGTCTGTTCAACTCCGAAGGGAACGCAACGTATCGTTGCCTGTGTTTCCTCCTTGATCTTTGCCTCTGTTTCGGCTGTGCCGTCCCAGTGGCAGAGGAAAAATCCGCCGTCTTTGACCTTCTCCTTGAACTCCTCGTAGTTGTCACATTCGTAGATGCGGGCGTCGCGATAAGCTCTTGCTTTCTCGAACATGTTGTTCTGAATGTCTTTCAGCAGGTTCTCTACGCGCTCCACAATGCCGTCAACCGATACGGTCTCTTTCTCCAAAGTGTCGCGGCGCATTATTTCGAGAGTGTTGTTTTCAAGGTCGCGTCCTCCCATTACGAGACGTACCGGCACACCCTTCAACTCGTAGTCGGCAAACTTGAAGCCCGGACGTTTGTTGTCGCTGTCGTCGTATTTGACAGATATTCCGGCGCTGCGCAGCTCATTAATAATAGGTGTAAGTTTTTCGGTGATTGCCGCAAGTTGCTCCGGACCCTTCGTGATGGGCACGATTACGACCTGAATAGGAGCCAGCATAGGCGGCAGGACGAGACCGTTGTCGTCAGAATGGGTCATTATCAACGCACCGATAAGACGTGTTGAGACGCCCCATGAAGTAGCCCAGACATACTCGGGCTTGTTGTCTTTGTTGAGATAAGTTACGTCGAAAGCCTTTGCAAAGTTCTGTCCGAGGAAGTGACTCGTACCGCTTTGCAGCGCTTTTCCGTCCTGCATCATCGCCTCGATGGTGTAAGTGTCGAGCGCGCCGGCAAAGCGTTCCGTCTCGCTCTTTACTCCGCGAACCACCGGAACAGCCATCCACTTCTCAGCAAAGTCGGCGTAAACATGCAACATCTTTTGTGCCTCGGCTTCCGCTTCCTCACGAGTGGCGTGAGCGGTGTGACCCTCCTGCCACAAGAATTCCGACGTGCGGAGGAACGGGCGGGTACGCATCTCCCAGCGCATGACGTTACACCACTGGTTGCACATCAGCGGAAGATCGCGCCATGAGTGGATCCAGTTCTTGTAAGTGTTCCAGATAATTGTTTCGGAAGTAGGTCGGATGATAAGCTCTTCTTCAAGTTTTGCAGCCGGGTCTACCTCAACACCGCTCTTGTCTTCTTTGGCACGAAGGCGGTAATGGGTGACAACGGCGCACTCTTTGGCAAAGCCTTCAACGTGCTCGGCTTCTCTTGAAAGGAATGATTTAGGGATTAAAAGAGGAAAATATGCGTTCTGAACACCCGTCTCTTTGAACATTTTGTCCAGCTGTTGCTGCATTTTTTCCCATATTGCGTAGCCGTAAGGCTTGATAACCATACAACCTCGGACTGCCGACTGCTCGGCTAAGTCAGCCTTGGTAACCAGATCGTTGTACCACTGACTGTAATTATCAGCTCTCTTTGTAAGATTTTTTAGTTCTTTAGCCATGATAAATCTTGATTTTGATTTTGGCTGCAAACTTAATAAAAATATGCGGAAAAAACGAATAAATAAGGCTGAAATGACGGCTTTTACGTTATTTCAGCTTTCTCAACAGAGCCTTGTTTATGGTCTGAATGTGCTTTCCCTGCCTGCTGATGTCGGTCCGTATGTTGCTGATGTCATTGAAGAGGTCGCTGAAAGCGCTTTGAACCATGTTGGGTTGTCGCTTGGTTTTGTCGGCAAAAGGATTGACGATAACCTTTATTCCCTTGCTGACAATGGAGATGTCTACGTCTGCATCGGTCATGACTGGGTCGCCGTCATAATGTATCAAGCCGGGTTCCTGTCTGTGAATATGGATCTTTTTCGTTCTGAAAGTCTTCACCCTTGCGTTCTTGTCAAGGGTCTTGTTGAACATGTCTATGCTGATCTGAGGAGCGTCGATAATGTCGAAAGGCTCCATTACTATGACATCCAAGAGACCGTCGCTCATCGATGCCTGCGGAGCTATGTACGCATTGTTGCCGTATTGGGACGCGTTGGCGCATGAGATGAGGAACGCATGCTCCTTGTAAGTCCCGTTCTCGTCGGTTATCTCATAATCCTCGCCTTTGTATTTCATCCCCTCGCGCAGGATGTTTTCCAGATATGTAACCGGTCCGCGCCTGCCCGCCTCGGCAAACTTCATGCTGATGAAAGCGTCGAAGCCCATCCCGCACGTGCAGAAAAACGGATGATCGTTTATCAGTCCGTAATCAAGTTGGTGAACGGTGTGCATGTTTATCGTCTCGATGGCTTTCCTTATATTCGTCGGAAGCATGAGATGGCGCGCCAAACCGTTGCCCGAGCCGCATGGAATGATACCTAACGCCGTGTCGGAATGCACAATGGAACGAGCCACCTCGTTAACCGTGCCGTCGCCGCCGACGGCAACCACAACGTCGTATTCCTGCTCCTTTGCCTCTCTTGCAATGTCGGCAGCATGACCGCTGTAACGTGTTTCGGAAATGGAATAATCAAAATAATCCTTATCGAGGTGATCCTCGATAAGTTTAGGAATGCCTGATTTCTTCACCGTTCCTGAAATCGGATTCATTATGAACAATATTCTTTTCCTCACAGTCATTTCGTCTTGCAAAATTAATAATAAAAGCATGAATTCCTTTTCAACGTTTGTAATATTTTGTCTTTTAAAACACTTTTCCGCTTTTTTTGTTAACAGTTCGCACATTTTTTGTATCTTTGCAGCC
>CAJMQT010000106.1 GCA_905215655.1 uncultured bacterium
TGACGCACAGACATTTGGAACTCTCGTAACGAAAGCCTATGAATAATGCAGGTTCAAAACTTTTTGACTTCGTGTGATAAGTCCCTTTTAAAGGCATTCTTAAAAATAATCATTGAAATTTTCGTATTCGGATTTTATTCCGTATATTTGTTGCCTAATAACGATTTTTGTGTTTTAATCTACCGAAAACAAACAAAAAACATTATAAATAATCAACTATGAGAAAGCTTAAAGCAATAATGCTGTGTCTGTTGTTCCCGGTTGCTATTATGGCGTCCGTGTGGGACACCGAGTACAAACAAATCGAAAAAAACATCAAAGCACCGGAGTTTGCCAACCGTACTTTCATGATAACAAAGTACGGAGCGTCAACCAAGGCAAACGCCGCAAAAAATCAAAAGGCGATAAACAAAGCAATCGCAGCCTGCAATAAAGCCGGCGGCGGTCGTGTAGTTGTGCCGGCAGGAAAGTGGAACACGGGTGCCATTACGCTGAAAAGCAATGTCAACCTCGTAGTGGAGAAGGATGCGGAACTTATCTTCGCATTCGACAGAGACCTCTATCCGCTGGTTTACACCCGTTGGGAAGGACTTGACATTATGAATTATCAGCCCTGCGTTTACGCCATCGACTGTGAGAATATCGGTCTTACGGGCGAAGGAATTATCAACGGCAACGGCAGCAACGAGCGCTGGTGGTACATGAAAGGCAACAAACACCACGGCTATCACGACGGCGTAGACGAGTGGCAAGGCACCGCAAAAGTGGGCACACGTGCAGAACTTCTTAAAATGTGTGACAACAACGTGCCTGTCGAGAAGCGTGTTTTCGGAAAGGGAAAGGGCTTGCGTCCGCAGTTGGTGAACTTTGTCCGTTGCAACAACGTACTCATCGAGGGCGTCGAACTGCTTAACTCTCCGTTCTGGGTAATGCACCCGCTGCTTTGCAAAAACGTTACTGTCCGCAATGTGACGGTGTTTAACGAAGGTCCCAATGGTGACGGATGTGACCCCGAATCATGTGAAAACGTACTTATCGAGGGCTGCACTTTCCACACCGGCGACGATTGTATCGCTCTTAAAAGCGGTCGCAATGGTGACGGACGCCGCGCCAATATTCCTTGTAAAAACGTCATAATACGTAAATGTGTCATGGCTGACGGACACGGAGGCGTTGTCATCGGCAGCGAGATTTCCGGCGGATGCGACAATATCTTTGCCGAAGATTGCAAGATGGATTCTCCCAATCTCGACCGCGTACTGCGCATAAAGACAAACACATGCCGCGGTGGTATCAACCAAAACATTTACATGCGCAATATCGAAGTCGGTCAGTGCAAGGAAGCTGTAATGCGCATCAACCTTGTTTACGAGCCGAACGAGATAGCCGAACGCGGTCATATCCCGACGGTGCGCAACGTTTACATGGAAAATGTCACATGCAACAAGTCAAAGTATGGCGTACTTATCAACGGACTTGAAGACAGCGCGCAGATTTATAATATAAATGTGAAGAACTGCACGTTCAATGGTTTGAGCGCCAATCCTATCGAAACATCAGGCAAGAGCCACGATGTCAAATTTGAAAATGTAAATCTGAGCTGGAAGTAATGCTGTCTTTCAGATCATGATTACAGCTCTTTCCTTATTATCATAGAAAACAAATTTAAAACACTAATTAACGAAATGAAGAAAATCAGTCTGGTTCTGGTGGCTTTGTTCTTGACACTTGCAGGCTTTGCCGAAGGTTGGAACGACAATGTTTACAAGCAAATAGAGTCACGCATCGTTGCCCCGACGTTCAAGAACAACGTCTACAACATTACCAAATACGGAGCATCAGAGAAGGCTACGGCGGCTAAAAATCAAGCGGCAATCAATAAAGCGATAGCCGACTGCTCTAAAAAAGGCGGCGGACGCGTTGTCGTTCCCTCCGGAACATACATGACAGGAGCAATCACCCTGCAAAGCAATGTGAACTTGGTGCTGGAAAAAGGTGCTACCATCAAGTTCGCTTTCGACCCCAAACTTTATCCTTTGGTTTACACACGTTATGAAGGTCTCGACCTTTATAACTATTCGCCGTGCATCTATTCAAACGGTGCGAAGAACATCGGAATTACAGGTGAAGGCACAATCGACGGCAACGGCAGCAAAGAAACGTTCTGGCAGTGGACCGGAGTGCCTTACTTCGGATATGACAAAGAAAAGACCAAGGAAAACTGCCGCTATCCCGCAGAGGGACAGACGTTGGGCTATCGAGACCAATTACAGAAGATGTGTGAGGACAACACGCCGCTGAAAGAACGCGTGTTCGGCATGGGTAAAGGTCTGCGTATGCAGCTCGTAAACCTTGTGAACTCTGAAAACATCATCATCGAGGGTGTCACAATGGTCAACTCTCCGTTCTGGGTTATGCACCCGCTGTTCTCTAAAAACATCACCGTCCGCGGCGTTAAGGTCTACAACGAAGGTCCCAACGGCGACGGCTGCGACCCCGAGTCGTGTGAAGACGTGCTCATCGAGAACTGTATCTTCCACACCGGCGACGACTGTATCGCCATAAAGAGCGGACGCAACGCTGACGGACGTCGCGACGGACGCCCCAGCAAGAACATAATTGTGCGCGGTTGTACCATGGAAGACGGTCACGGCGGTGTGGTTATCGGCAGCGAAATCTCTGCCGGATGCAACAATGTGTTCGTAGAAAACTGCAAGATGGACTCTCCGAAACTTGACCGTATACTGCGTATAAAGACAAATTCATGCCGCGGCGGAGTGACCGAAAACATTTACATGCGCAACGTTGAAGTGGGCAAGTGCAAGGAAGCCGTAATGCGCATCAACCTCAATTATCAGCCGAAAGAGGCTGCCGAGCGCGGTCATAACCCGACGGTGCGCAATATCTGGATGGAGAACGTGACCTGCAAAGAGTCAAAATACGGTATCCTGATCAACGGTCTTGAAGACGTAGACAACATCTATAATATTAATGTAAAGAACTGCCGCTTTGACGGTGTTAAGGATAAGGCTGTCAAGCGCACAGGACTCAGCCACGGATTAAACTTTGAAAACCTCTTTGTAAACGGAAGTCTTGTACTGCTCGAAGCGCCTTACAAGAACTACTCCGAATGGCTCGCTATGAGCGAGATACAGCGTAATCCCGATCCTACGCTCATCGACTTCGCGAAGAAACCAAAGTGGGGATATGTCGTAGGCATTGAGCACGAGTCGTTGCTCGACACATATCTCGCTTACAAAAACGAGAAAATAATCGAATATCTGAAAGGTTATCCTGCAAAGATGATTGACGAAAAGGGCAACATCACGGGCTACAATTACGATGAATTCAACCTCGACAATACCCGTCCCGCACGTTTCATCCTCCGCATGAACCGGCTCTTCCCCGAGAAGAAGAATGACATCGCTCTGAAAACAGTTTTCAAACAGCTCGAAAAACAGCCCCGCACAACCGACGGAGTATGGTGGCACAAAGCTATTTATGCCAACCAAGTATGGCTGGACGGCGTCTACATGGGTCATCCTTTCTACACCATGGGCGCACCGATAATCAAAGGCGAGAAGAAGGCGAAGAAGTATTATGACGACGCTTTCACGCAAATCTCCAAGACATTCAACCGCACTTTCGACGCAAAGACAGGTCTGTGGAAGCATGCTTGGGACGAGACTCACACCATGTTCTGGGCTGACAAGGAGACGGGACTGTCCAAACACACTTGGGCACGTGCTCAGGGATGGTATGCCATGGCGCTGCTCGAAGTTCTGGACGTGCTGCCCAAGGACTATGAGAACCGCGCAAAGATGATTGAAATGCTCAACACGGTGATGAAGAATACTGTGAAATATCAGGACAAAGAGACCGGCGTATGGTATGACGTGCTCGATGTCAAAGATCCGCGCAACTATCTTGAAGCAACAGCATCTTCGATGTTTGCATACGTCTTGCTGAAAGGTTCACGCTTAGGCTATTTCGACAACACGCTGAAAGAGGCAGGTTTGAAGGCTTACCGCGGCATATTGAAACAGTTTGTGCGTGTCAACGCCGACAAGACCATTTCTCTGACAAACTGCTGCGAGGTGTCGGGCTTGGGCCCGGGACCCGGTCCTTACGTAAAGAAACCCAACTACCGCCGCGACGGTTCGTTTGAATATTACATCAGCGAGCCCATCCGCGACAACGATGGTAAGGGCGTTGGTCCTTTCATCTGGGCCTCTCTCGAGATGGAACGTATGGGCTTTAATGTCGAGACATTGAATAAATAATGAGTTGACAAGTAGACGAGTAAACAAGTGAACAAGCTAATTTGCTTGTCTGCTTGTTTACTCGTTTACTCGTCTACTCGTCTACTTAAAAAAACAAAAACAATGAACAAAAAACTGATCACATTATTTTTATGCGCCGTTACGACAGGAGTAATGGCTCAGAAGCCTGCGTTCCCGGGCGCGGAAGGCTTTGCACGATACACCACGACAGGCGGACGTGCAGCTAACGGAACGACGAAAGTTTATCATGTAACCAATCTTAACGACTCAGGCACCGGCTCTTTGCGTTGGGCTTTGTCGCAGTCCGGACCGCGTACCATCGTCTTTGACGTCAGCGGATATATCGATTTGAGGTCGCAACTTGATGTAAAATCCAACACCACCATAGCCGGACAGACGGCTCCCGGATGCGGTATCACCCTGCGATATTACACCCTTTACTTCGGAAATGCCGACAATGTAATTGTACGTTTCATCCGTTCGCGCCGCTCACAGGTGAAGGATGTGAACGATGGAGCCGACGCGACATGGGGTCGTAATAAGAAAAACATTATCATCGACCACTGCTCTTTCTCTTGGAGCATCGACGAGGTGGCGTCGTTTTATGACAACCGCGACTTCACGATGCAGTGGTGCAACGTCACCGAGGCGCTTGCCAATCCGGGACACAGCAAGGGTGCTCATAGCTACGGAGGCATCTGGGGCGGCAAGAACGCATCGTTCCACCACAACTTTATAGCCCACGTTCAGAACCGTGCGCCGCGTTTCAACGGAGCGCGTTATAATTGGTCGGGCTATGACAAGACGAAATATTCAAACGCCATACAGGCGGAGCAGGTTGACTTCCGCAACTGCGTGATGTACAACTGGGGCAACGGCAACGGATGTTACGGAGGTCCCGGCGGCGGATACATCAACATGGTAAACAACTATTACAAGGCAGGTCCCGGCACGTCAAACAAGACACGCGTCACACAGGTATCCGTATCAGACGCCAACAACGGCGGGGACAATCCGTTCCCGGGGTACGCCAGCCGTTATTACATCAGCGGAAACTATGTCACGGCAGCCGGCAGCAAGGCGGCAAACTATGACTGGCAAGGCGTTATTTACGATAACGGACTGTCTGAGAAAAACGGCGACAAATACATCCCCGACGCCGCACACAGATATGGCGACCCGTCGGTAATCAATTATGAGAATATCGGTGGCACGGACTGCGTGAAGTTAAAGCTTGACAGTCCGATAGAATGTGGCGACGTGACGACGCACTCTGCCGAAACGGCATACGAGAAGTTGCTCGCTTACTGCGGCGCAAGTCTCTATCGCGACGACGTCGACGTGCGCAATATGGACGAGGCGCGCAATGGCACGACAACGTACAACGGCGATGTTGCATTGGTGAAAGACGGTGTTACCTACAAGACGTCTAAAACCAAAGGCATACTCGACTTCATCAATGACCCGACCTCTTCGACCGTAGAACCCAAGACGGCGAGCTTCCCCGAACTGAATGGTGAGAAGCGCCCCACAGGCTTTGACTCCGACGAAGACGGCATTCCCGACGAGTGGGAGACGGCTAACGGACTGAACCCTAACGACAAGAGCGACGCCAATCTGTTCACTCTCGACCCGAAAGGTTGGTACAGCAATATCGAGGTTTACATCAACTCGCTGGTAGAGCATATCATCAAGGCACAGAACGCCGACGCCATTTCTGCCGTCGACGAATACTTTCCCTCGTTTACCTCGACAGGCATTACCGCGCCGACGGTAAACTCTGATGTTGCGAAAATCGAGTATTTTACACTCGACGGACGCAAGGTCAGCGAGCCTGCAACGGGTGTCAACATCCGTAAAATCACCTATTCAAACGGCAAGGTGACGGCAGACAAAGTCATAAAGAATTAAGAATTATGAGTTAAGAATTAAGAATTGAAAACAGCCCATAATTCTTCATTCTTCATTTTTCATTCTTAATTCATTCCAAAAGGCGGTCTTTTGCGTTGCGAAAGACCGCCTTTTGCATTGTAAAAGGTAGCCTTTTACGTCCTAAAAGGCGGTCTTTTATCCTGCATTATTCATAGGCTTTCGTTACGAGAGTTCCAAATGTCTGTGCGTCAGT
>CAJMQT010000107.1 GCA_905215655.1 uncultured bacterium
GCACAGACATTTGGAACTCTCGTAACGAAAGCCTATGAATAATGCAGGTTAAAAGCGGATGAGCCGCAATTCTTCAATTCTTCAATCTTTCAATCTTTCAATTTTTCAATTTTTCAATTTTTCAATTTTAATAAATTTGGCTGTTTGCCTATTTATTTTTAATTTTGCATTAAAATAAAACAAACAACAAAATTCTATGTATAGAACAAATACCTGCGGAGAGCTTAGACTCTCCGACGCCGGCAAAAAAGTGACACTTGCCGGATGGGTGCAGCGCATCCGCAAAATGGGCGGAATGACATTCGTTGACTTGCGCGACCGATATGGACTGACACAGATCGTATTTAACGAAAACGATAATGCCGAACTCTGCGCAACGGCGAACAAACTGGGACGCGAATATTGCGTGCAGATTGAAGGCATCGTAAACGAGCGCGAGAGCAAAAACAAGAATATGCCGACCGGAGAAATAGAAATTGCTGCATCAGCACTCAACGTGTTGAGCGACAGCCAGACTCCTCCATTCACAATAGAAGACAACACCGATGGCGGCGACGACATCAGAATGAAGTATCGCTACCTCGACCTGCGCCGCTCATGCGTTCGCAAAAACCTTGAGCTGCGCCACCGTATGACCATCCTCATACGCAACTTCCTCGACTCAAAAGACTTTATCGAGGTAGAGACACCTATTCTTATAGGCAGCACACCGGAAGGCGCCCGAGACTTTGTAGTGCCTTCAAGAATGAACCCCGGACAGTTTTATGCTCTGCCGCAAAGTCCTCAGACGCTGAAACAGCTTCTCATGGTCAGCGGCTTCGACCGTTACTTCCAGATAGCAAAATGCTTCCGCGACGAAGACCTGCGCGCCGACCGCCAGCCCGAATTTACACAGATAGACTGCGAAATGTCGTTCGTAGATCAGGACGACGTTATAAATCTCTTTGAAGATATGGCTCGCCATCTGTTTAAAGAAGTGCGCGGAGTGGAACTGCCGGCAAAGTTACAGCAGATGACATGGCACGAGGCAATGCGCCGCTTCGGCAGCGACAAGCCCGATTTGCGTTTCGGCATGGAGTTTGTCGAACTGATGGACGTTCTTAAAGGTACGGGAGAATTCAGCGTGTTCAACGACGCCGAATACATCGGAGGTATCTGCGTGCCAGGTTGCGCCGGATATACAAGAAAGCAAATCGACCAGCTTACCGACTTTGTAAAGCGCCCGCAAGTAGGCGCCAAGGGCTTGGTATGGATAAAGTTCAATGAAGACGGAACAGTAAAAAGCAGCATAGACAAATTCTATACTCCGGAAGTTTTGCAGCAAGTAAAGGCTGTGACAGGAGCCAACGATGGCGACCTCGTCCTCATACTTAGCGGCGACAACGCAAACAAGACACGTGTTCAACTCTGCTCTCTGCGTCTTGAAATGGGTGACAGACTCAACCTGCGCGACAAAGACAAATTTGAATGTCTTTGGATTGTCGACTTCCCGCTCTTCGAGTGGAGCGATGAAGAGCAGCGACTCATGTCAACTCACCACCCCTTCACCATGCCCAATCCCGACGACATCCCTCTGCTTGAAACACAGCCGGAGAAAGTGCGCGCCAAAGCATACGACTTTGTATGCAACGGCATAGAGGTAGGCGGCGGCAGCCTGCGTATCCATGACGGACGTTTACAAGAACGTATGTTCAAAATCCTCGGCTTCACGCCGGAACGTGCAATGGCACAATTCGGATTCCTTATCAACGCCTTCAAATACGGCGCACCACCCCACGCCGGTCTGGCATTCGGTCTTGACCGTTTCGTCTCGATAATGGCAGGACTTGACAGCATTCGTGACTGCATCGCGTTCCCGAAGAACAACAGCGGACGCGACGTGATGCTGGACGCTCCTTCTACGCTCGACAACAAACAGTTAGACGAATTACAGATAAAGATTGACTTACATCAAGAGCCTTAATGATTTTTATCAAAAAAGCGCATGTTTAGTTTTAAATTATCTTAAAATTAATATTTCGTCTTAAATATATTGTTATATTTGCATCAAAATTTAAAAGATTGTTGTTCAGAGGGATACAATCTGAAATTTTGATTTAAAATTATGACAGAAAAGAAAGTAACAGTTAAGAAGGCTGCCACAACAAAGACAGCAGAGAAGAAAGCTGCTGCCCCCAAGAAATGCGCAGCAAAGAAAGTAGTTTTCGACATCAATGCGGAAACAGTTGGTTTCAAAGCCGGAGATGTTTATCAGGCACTGGCTACTGCTGAGAAACCTTTGAGCGTAGCAGAAATCGCAAAGGCAGCAAAGATTACCAACGAGGAAACACTGCTCGGTATGGGCTGGCTCTTCAAAGAGGGTAAGATTAAGGATGCAGAGAACAAGATTACATTGGCTTAATCTATAAGATTTGATATTAAAAAGGGCTGGTAAATTTATGCTTACCGGTCCTTTTTTAATAATAACTTATGAATTACGAGCGCGAGATACTGTTTGTACTTAACGAGGCAGGAACGAAAGGACTGAGTGTAAAAAAGATTGCCCGACATGTCTTTAACAGTCGTAACAGCCTTTTTGACAACGTGTCTTTCGACGAAGTTCATCATTACGTTGCCTCCTATCTCAACCGTAGCTACCGTCAAAACGAACCGACGGTAGAACGGACGGATGTTCGCGGGGTTTACAGAATTTGCTTATCGACGTACAATCACCGACAACTGCAATTCGACTTCAAAGACCCTGACGAGAAAGAAGAAAAAGAAAACACGACGACAGAAGACAAATCACTGTCTCTGTTCTGACAATAAAGCCACCGGCAGGCATTATAACAGCCGGGCACAGACGGAATATCGGCATCTGTCAAAACAAACTTGCTTTAAATACTGATAACAGATATTCGTTCTGTTTTTATAATACTATGAACCGTTAAACATTATAACTATGGTCGGAAGATATCTATTAGGCATCGACGTAGGCAGCTCATCCGTAAAGGCGTCATTAGTCAACGCTGACAGCGGCGAGTGCGTTGCATCTGCCTTCTATCCCGAAAAAGAAGCACCCATTATCGCAGTAAAAGCCGGTTGGGCGGAGCAAGACCCTCAGATGTGGTGGGACAACACAAAGCTCAGTATCAAGAAAGTTATGATCGACGCCTCCGTAAAAGGTGAAGATATTGCCGCAATCGGAATATCTTACCAGATGCACGGACTTGTCTGCGTGGATAAAGATAACAAGGTGTTGCGTCCTTCAATAATATGGTGCGACTCGCGCGCAGTTCCCTACGGCGAGAAGGCATTTGAAGAACTCGGATCCGACAAGTGCTTGGGCAGTCTGCTCAATTCTCCGGGCAACTTCACGGCGGCAAAATTGGCTTGGGTGAAAGATAACGAACCGGAGTTGTTTGAACGGATACACAAGATAATGCTCCCCGGAGATTACATCGCAATGCGACTGAGTGGCGTTGTAAATACGACAATCAGTGGTCTGAGCGAAGGCATGTTCTGGGATTTCAAGAAGAAAGATACGGCAGACTTCCTGCTCGATTACTTCGGATTTGACAAAAACCTCATTGCGGACATCGTGCCGACATTCTGCGTTCAGAGCGAAGTTAGTAACGCGGTTGCCGACGAACTGGGCTTAAAAGAAGGCACGCCGATAAGTTACAGAGCCGGCGACCAACCAAATAACGCGCTAAGCCTCAACGTCTTCAACCCTGGAGAGATAGCCTCGACAGCCGGAACATCCGGCGTTGTCTACGGCGTTTTAGGCGAAGTAAACTACGATACCAAAAGTAGAGTAAACACATTTGCCCACGTAAATTACACAAAAGACACAGACCGACTCGGAGTTTTGCTCTGCATTAACGGCACGGGAATACTTAATGCGTGGATACGCCGCAACATAGCACCGGAGGGAATATCTTATTCAGACATGAACGAGATGACCGCATCCGTGCCGATTGGCAGCGACGGTGTTCAGATCATACCTTTCGGCAACGGTGCCGAACGTGTGCTGGAAAATAAAGAAACAGGCTGTTCGATACATGGAATAAACTTCAACAAGCACGGCAAGGCGCATATCATGCGGGCAGCGCAGGAAGGAATAGTGTTCAGTTTCTGTTACGGAATGGAAATCATGCAGCAAATGGGTATGGATATTCATAAAATCCATGCCGGACGTGCAAACATGTTTTTGAGCGAGCTGTTCCGCAACACGCTTGCCGGAGTGAGCGGTGCCACCATCGAACTATATGAAACGGACGGTAGCGTGGGAGCCGCAAAAGGTGCCGGCATGGGCTGCGGAATATATAAAGACCACGACGAGGCTTTCGCAACGCTCAAAAAACTTACTGTAATAGAGCCAGACGAGAGTCACAGAGCCGAATATCTGCATGCTTATGCACAATGGAAAGAAAAGTTACACAGAATTATCTCTGACAAGACGAGATAAATTTGTTTAATGAAATATTTAACCTTATAAATCCAAACAATTATGGCAAAAGAGTATTTTCCTCAAATAGGAAAGATTAAATTTGAGGGTAAAGACAGTAAGAACCCTATGGCGTTCCACTATTATGACGCAGAAAAAGTTATAATGGGCAAACCTATGAAAGACTGGCTGAAATTCGCTATGGCATGGTGGCACACACTTTGCGCAGAAGGCGGCGACCAGTTTGGCGGCGGAACAAAGAAATTTCCTTGGAACGTAAACACCGACAAGGTACAGGCTGCTAAGGACAAAGCTGACGCAGGCTTTGAAATCATGCAGAAAATAGGCATCGAATATTATTGTTTCCACGATGTTGACCTTTGCACCGAGGCTGACACTATCGAAGAATACGAAGCAAACCTGAAAGAGGTTGTCGCTTACCTGAAACAGAAACAGGCAGAAACGGGCATCAAACTTCTTTGGGGCACGGCAAACGTTTTCGGACATGCACGTTACATGAACGGTGCGGCAACAAACCCCGACTTTGACGTTGTAGCTCGTGCTGCCGTTCAAATAAAGAACGCCATCGACGCAACAATCGAACTCGGAGGTTCAAATTACGTATTCTGGGGCGGTCGCGAAGGTTATATGAGCCTGCTCAACACTGACCAAAAACGTGAGAAAGAGCATCTTGCAACAATGCTTACAATAGCTCGCGACTATGCTCGCGCCAAGGGCTTTAAAGGCACATTCCTCATCGAGCCGAAACCGATGGAACCGACAAAACACCAATATGACGTTGACACGGAGACTGTTGTCGGCTTCCTTAAAGCACACGGACTCGACAAAGACTTCAAAGTCAACATTGAAGTTAACCACGCGACACTTGCAGGACATACGTTCGAGCATGAGTTGGCGGTAGCCGTTGATAACGGAATGCTCGGTTCGATTGACGCCAACCGCGGTGACTATCAGAACGGATGGGATACCGACCAGTTCCCGATTGACAACTACGAACTGACCCAGGCAATGATGCAAATCATACGAAACGGAGGTCTCGGAAACGGCGGAACAAACTTTGACGCCAAGACACGTCGTAACTCAACCGACCTTGAAGATATCTTTATCGCTCACATCGCCGGTATGGATGCAATGGCACGCGCATTGGAAAACGCTGCCGAACTTATCGAAAACTCTCCTATCTGCGACATGCTGAAAGAGCGTTACGCTTCTTTCGACGCTGGCAAAGGCAAGGAATTCGAAGACGGCAAACTCACTCTTGAAGATGTTGTGGCATACGCCAAGACAAATGGTGAACCGAAACAGACATCAGGCAAGCAGGAGCTTTACGAGGCAATCGTAAACATGTATTGCAAGTAAAACAGTTACAAAACAACGAGTTGACATGTCAACGAGCCGAAATGCTTGTTTTCCTGTCAACTCGTAAACATATTTACTTGCATTTTCCCGACTCGTCCACAAAACAAAGAAACAACAAAATAGAAAATGAAAAAAGTATTATTAATCTTGGCTTTGCTTACAACGACATTGTGTGAGATGTCTGCGCAGGCAGAGATTAAATTCGACAAAACGGTTCACGACTTCGGAACATTCTCTGAAAGCAATCCCGTTCAAACCTGCGTATTTACATTCACGAACACAGGCACTACGCCCCTGATAATCAATCAAGCGATAGCGGCGTGCGGATGTACCACCCCATCATATACAAAACATCCTGTTGCCCCCGGCGAGAAAGGAACAATAAAAGTAAAATATAACGGTAGAGGCATAACATTGGGACAATTCAAGAAGACAATTACAATTTATACCAACAGCAAAACGGAAGTGGTGCGCCTCTATATAAAAGGAAAAATGGAAGAGGCGAAATGAATTAAGAGTTAAGAATTAAGAAAATATGCCCTGGTATTATTAGTAATCAAATCAATGAACCTAACAAACTAATAACAACAAG
>CAJMQT010000108.1 GCA_905215655.1 uncultured bacterium
ATACCAAGGAAACTATTAATATACAGCCCAATAACTGCGCTGTACTTGATTACATTAATGACGTAATGCAAATTGAAAGAAAAAACTTGCGATGAAAGGATTATGATGAAATGCGTGCACACGAAATCCCCAGATATTATATGCAAGTTAGATATGGGTCTACTTATTCCAAAGTGAAGCACATAAGAGTATTTTCATATTTTGCGGATGCGATTTTATTTAAAGATGGTGCATTATGGCGAGACGCTTAAAAGAAGAAAAAGTAACTATTGCGCTAATGCGATGGTTAGTAAGCCAAGGATGGGAGATCTTATGTTATGATTTTCCCCAGAGTGGTACAGGTAAGGTAATTCACCCTAATGGACATTCATCTAAAACAGATGGGGTAATTATACCGGATATTATAGCGATTAAGGCTAACAAGGCTGTCTATTTTGAGAATAAGAATAGATTTGTTTTGGAAGATTTTCATAAAATCAACAATATCAAAACATCATGTAATTATTCTGAAGGATTAACTGCTCTAATTGGTGATAGAATGCTCTACTATGGTATTGGCATCCCTTCATCTAAAAATATTTTATCTATTATAAATGATTATTCTGATTTAACAGATTTCATTATTTCCACAGATGGAGAGGAATGCACAATTGATTTTCAATCTACAAACATCTTTTAGGAAGTATTATTATCTACAACCGTCGTTATAATCAATAATCCCCTCTCTTTCTTTCTGAGAAGAGGGGATTACATCTTTCTTTCCTCTTTGCCGAGACCGCCGGATCGAGGCTTTTTATTCCTTTGCCAAGTTCTTGATGTAGATGTCTCTTTGCGGGTAAGGTATCTCGATGTTGTTGGCATTCAGGATGTTGTAGATACATTCGCGGATTTCGCTCTCAACAATGACCTGTTTGGTTACGTCGACCCAGCAGAGCAGCTTGAAGTCGATACTGTTGTCGCCGAAGTCGATGAATATCACTTTGATTATTTTCTTCTTGTTGATGAATGGGGTGTCCAGCGACTTTACAGCGTCCTCAACCATCTTGCATATATCTTTTGCGCTGCAACCATAGGCAACGCCGAATTTTATTGTCGAGAGGGCATAGCCGTGGTTGCGTGTCAGGTTCTTGTAGTTTTTCGTGAAGAGCTGCGAGTTCTGGAAGGCTATTACCGAGCCGTCGCTCGCCTCGATCATCGTGCTTGTGTAAGATATGCTGCTCACTTTTCCGCGTGTGCCGTCACACTCTATCCAGTCGCCGATCTTGATGCGACCCGCCATAAGCGAGATTCCGTAGTAAATATTCTCGATGATATCCTTTGACGCAAAACCGACGCCGGTTGACAAACCGCCCGATATTACAACCAGCCATGTGTTGCTTACGTGCATTATCGCGAGGCTGACGAGCAGCCAGACGCCCCATACGAGCACCTGCACAAGGTTCTTGCCCATCACCGTGCGGCTCTGTGCCGTGTCTTTGTCGCTGCGGTTGAAGTGGTATTTCATAAATGCCACCGACACCTTTGAGATATACGAGAAGATGAACCAGAGAGAAACGACCGTCACCAGCGACAGCGCGCTCACGCTGAGGTTGCTGATGTCGATGAAACGCTTGGTGAACAAGGACATGGTCAGGTCGCTGAGGTTAAACACGTCGGCAGCCCAGTATATTGAGAGAAGTATCGAGCCGATTGCAAGCAACGGGAGGAACACCTCTGACACGAGATAATAAAACCACGTGTCGGTTATCGGTCTTTCGGATATTTTGTGCCTGAGGGCAAAACCTCTCATCCAGCCCGATATGCAGCTGAGTGTAAGGATGCAGGTAAGCTGCATCGTCCACCAAATCAGCATTTGGACGCTCAGCAGCGTGTATCCGACCCACGAACATATAAGGCTTGCCGCGAAAATCAACAGCGAGACGTAGGTGAGGAATACGTCGCTGCGCGGGATATTGTCATTGTGGCGCCCGATGACGTTCCACTGCCATATCGTGCAAATCAGCAGGATGGGCGGGAATATGAGATTGACCAAGTCGTTGGGAATAAGCACTATACGGAATGCGATGACAAGAAAGCTGATGACGATAAGCGGGGCGTAAATGCGGAAGGCGCTTTTAATCATTTTGCCGTCAACGCGTATGAGCAGCGAAATCAATATCACGCCTAACAGCCACGCGTATTCCACGAGCAGATTGCTCGCCATCGAGATAAAGTTCTGTGTCGTTGTACCTCTGATTATTCCGATTATCAGGGCGAATGTCACCGTCGTCGTGGCAAGGATGATGCACCCCCGTTTCGCCATGAACTTTTCAGTGCGGAAGCGTTTCGGCATCAGATATTTCAGGACGGCGATGTTAAGGATTATTGCAATAATTCCGTAGAAAAGAATTACGGCAAACAGTCCGAATATCATACGGCTGTCCCATTGCGATTTTGTCTTCTTGTAAGAGCGGTATTTGTCGCTCACCGTGTCGGCTGTCTTGCTCAGATGCGAGCCGAATGTCGACAGGATGGTGAAATAATTGTCGCCTCCGTTGCTGAATATGCTGTTCTGTATCTCTCCATACCGCTTCCCGGCGTAGGTGTTGAGAGCTTTCAGACGGTTGTCGGTCATGTCGTAATATGTGATATATTCGCTCAGCGCCGTCTTGTTGTCTTCGATCGAGCGCCTGATGTTTATTGCAAGGGTCAGGCACACGTTGCGGTCGATGCGTCCTTTTTCGCTCAGTGTCATGACGGGCATTGACTTCAATGTCACGATCAGGCTGTCGTATCTCGCCAGCTCACCGTTCATCTTCTGGAAGAAACTCTTGAACGGGAAAGACTTCTCCTTGAAACTCTTGAACTGGTCGGTTGCCTCGTGACAGGCGTAGGCAAGATCGAAGACGTAGTCCGGTTTCTGCGAGTAGAGCATCAGGGCGTTCTGATTGCTCTTGGCAAGAATGGAAAACAGATCGTGCATCACTTTGTCCCTGCTCTGCTTGAACCGCGCCTGTTGTTTCGACTGTTCACGGTGATAAGTTGTCAGCTCGTGGCGGAGTATGGATAAGGTGTTATCGAGGTCCTTCTCTTTCAGCACAGCGCCGCAGTTTGTCGAGAAGAGTATTATAAGTCCGAATAAAATAAGAAGTCTGTTTTTCATCCTTGTTCTAAATTTTTGTGCAAAAGTAGTTAATTTTCAAACATAATGTTTACTTTTGCGATAATTTTTACTTTTACATATTTATAAAACATGAAGTTGATAGCCGACAGCGGTAGTACGAAAACCGACTGGTGCCTGATGCAGGGTGGGGTAGAGGTGTGCAGCCTTCATACCCCCGGCATAAACCCCTGTCAGCAGGACGCCGCCACGATAGAGAAGACCGTTTCCGAGGTATCGGACGATGCGAGGATTGACGCCGCCGGGGTAGATGAGATATATTTCTACGGTGCCGGTTGCCGTGACGAGATGCGCCCGCTGATGACGGAAATATTAAGCCGACGTTTTGCCAACGCCCGCGTGATAGAAGTGCGCTCTGACATGCTTGCGGCCGCAAGAGCATTGTTCGCCGACGGTGAAGGCATAGCCTGCATCCTTGGAACAGGGTCAAACTCATGCCTCTACGACGGCAAAGAGATTGTCGACAACGTGTCGCCGTTAGGCTATATTTTGGGCGATGAGGGCAGCGGAGCCGTGCTCGGACGATTGTTCTTGAACGCAATCTTCAAAGGACGGCTGTCTGCCGGCGTGCGCGACCGCTTTCTGAAAGACTCCGGACTGACGCAGGCTGAGATAATACAGAAAGTTTATCGTGAGCCGTTTGCCAACCGCTTCCTTGCGAGTCTGTCGGTATTCATTCATGAATATTTGGATGATGACGATGTTGCCGCGCTGGTCGTCGAGAACTTCCGTGACTTCTTCCGCCGCAACGTGGCGCTGTACCACCGTCCGGAAATGCCCGTCGGAGCCGTCGGCAGCATAGCTTTTTATTATGCCGGGCAGCTCCGCACCGCCGCAAACGCCGAAGGTTTCCGTCTTGAACGGATATTGAAAAGTCCGATGGAGGGATTGAAAAGGTGAAAAGTAAGATGGTATTTGCCATCGGATGTAACAATCAACGTAAATGTAAGAAGAAAAACATTTTTATATGTGAAACTTTGCAAAATTAATTGTACCTTTGCAGTCGTTTTGTAATCATTACATTTTTTAAATAAAATATTTATGTATTTTATCTTGTTAGTTACCGTTTTGATAACGGCGGTTTTCTTAGTTGTGGCAGCTTTTGTCATCGCTAAGTTGATAGGTCCGCGTACGTACAACAAGGTTAAGGGAGAGCCGTTCGAGTGTGGTATTCCAACTCATGGTTCTTCGTGGATACCTGTGCACGTGGGTTACTATCTCTTTGCAATCCTTTTCCTCGTCTTCGACGTTGAGACCGTGTTCCTCTATCCTTGGGCTACGGTGGTTAAGGAGTTTGGCGTGATGGCTATTGCCAGTATCGGATTCTTTTTGTTGGTCTTGGTTTTAGGCCTTGCATATGCTTGGCGGAAAGGAGCTTTGGAATGGAAGTAAAGAAACCCGTCATCAAAAGTATTCCTTATGCAGAGTTTAAGGACAACGAGTCGCTTGAAAAGACAATTCAAGAGTTGCATGAAGGTGGCGTGAACGTAGTGGTCGGTTCGCTCGATCAGGCTATCAACTGGGGACGCTCCAACTCGCTTTGGTCGCTGACCTTTGCCACGAGTTGCTGCGGAATCGAGTTCATGGCTGTGGGCTGCGCCCGTTACGACTTCGCACGTTTCGGTTTTGAGGTCACTCGTAACTCACCACGTCAGGCTGACCTGATCATGTGTGCCGGAACAATAACCCACAAGATGGCGCCCGTCCTGAAGCGTCTGTATGACCAGATGGCAGAGCCTAAGTATGTGGTCGCCGTGGGCGGATGTGCCATATCAGGCGGACCGTTCAAGAGCAGTTACCACGTGGTGCGCGGGATTGACGAAATCGTGCCCGTAGATGTTTACGTGCCCGGATGTCCCCCGCGTCCCGAGGCAATACTTTACGGCATGATGCAACTGCAACGAAAAGTCAAAGTGGAGAAATTCTTTGGCGGTGTAAACCGTAAAGAGAAGAAACCTATCGTCGTAAGCGGAGACGAGCCGGAATGCGGATTGCTCAAAAAGGCACGTTCCGTTATTGACCGTATAAAACCGTCTGCCTCTAAACAATAAATAATAAGGAAGCATGAAATTAGATAATAAAGTATTCGAGCTGAAAGATTTTGCCAATGAGATGGCGAAATTGAAGAACGAGAAGCATTTTGACTATCTCGTTACCATTGTCGGAGAAGACTTCGGCGAAGAAGGGCTCGGCTCTGTATATATCCTCGAAAATACCGATACCCACGAGCGCATAAGCGTGAAAGCGGTAAACGGCGACAGAGACAACGCTTATATTCCGACAGTAAGCAATCTGTGGAAAGGTGCCGAACTGCTGGAACGCGAAGTGTATGACTTCTACGGAATAAAGTTCCTCGGACACAAAGACATGCGCCGCCTCTACCTCCGTTCCGACTTCAAAGGATACCCGTTCAGAAAGGATTATGACATGAGTCCCGAGAACAACACTTATACTTTGGAAGACGATAAAGAGCCGGACTTCACCGTAGAATATAATCTCGACGAAGACGGACGACTCACAGAGACGACCCACAAACTCTTTACCGACGACGACTATGTAATAAATATCGGTCCGCAGCACCCGGCTACGCACGGAGTATTGCGCCTGCAAACAATCCTCGACGGCGAGGTTATCAGAAAGATTTATCCCCATTGCGGATACATCCACCGCGGAATTGAGAAGATGTGCGAGAGTTACACCTATCCTCAGACTCTTGCGCTGACCGACCGTATGGACTACCTCTCTGCAATGATGAACCGCCACGCGCTGGTGTCGGTAATTGAAGAGGGCATGGGCATTGAGCTGTCCGACCGCATTAAATACATCCGCACCATCATGGACGAGCTGCAACGTCTCGACTCGCACCTGCTGTTTTACAGCTGTTGCGCGCAAGACCTCGGAGCTTTGACAGCGTTCATCTACGGCATGCGCGACCGTGAACAGGTGCTCAACGTGCTCGAAGAGACCACCGGCGGACGTCTGATCCAGAACTATTATAGAATAGGTGGATGTCAGGCAGACATAGATCCCAACTTCGTGAAGAACGTCAAGAAGCTTTGCGAATACATCAAACCGATGTTCAAGGAATACCGCGACGTGTTGACAGGCAACG
>CAJMQT010000109.1 GCA_905215655.1 uncultured bacterium
GAGGCGGGTGGGCAAGCTACTTACATCGCGCCGCTACAACCAACTACCTTTGCTGCGTTCCCACCCTGGAGGATTCGAAGGGAGCTGACCGTGC
The DNA here is from genome assembly GCA_905215655.1 of uncultured bacterium. Taxonomy (GTDB): domain Bacteria; phylum Bacteroidota; class Bacteroidia; order Bacteroidales; family Bacteroidaceae; genus Prevotella. The sequence continues at coordinate 95 of CAJMQT010000109.1, forward strand.
AAGACTTACCCGTTTTGCGGATGCAAAGGTAATAAAAAGTTTTCAACACAGAACAAAGCAATGGCCTGTTTGTTGTTTTTTAACTTATTTTTAGTAGAAAGTTGCCAAAGGTAAGATTTTCAGAGGTTTGTTCTCGGCATGAACGGAAGCAGGTGATGCAAAAAAATCCTTCGCAAGCCTTGCGACATACTTTTGAATAATATTTTTAATATTTTTGCATTCAAAATAAACAAACAACAAGACAAACAGCAATGGACAACGATATAAGCAGCAGACTGGATTTCGGTACACCGGTGGACATCTCCAATCGCATAATAAAGGTAGCTTGACCGCATCGATATCTTGCTGCGTGCCATAATCTTTCCCGTGCTCGAAGAGCTGCATATAGAGGCAGCCAAGGGTCGGCTGTCGCCGCTGAAAATCACCCCGGACTACCGTTTTATCCTTACCTCGCAGAATAAGGAAATAGAGTTATAGCCCGTTCACAAAGCGGTCTACCTGCTGTTTTTGGCTCATCCCGAGAGCATAGAATTCAAACGGCTCTCCGACTATCGGTCTGAACTGACCGAACTGTATCGTGCCGTGGCGCCGAATATCGAAGTTGAAAAGATTGAAGAGAGCGTGTCGCATCTCGTCAATCCGTTTGACAACGCCATAAACGAGAAGTGCTCGCGCATTAAAAAAGCCTTTCTTAGCGTCATGGATGAATATTCTGCCGGATATTACTTCATAAGCAGCCACACAAAACGCCACGTGGCATGCTCAAACAGAATATGGTATGAACGACTGAAAGTAGTCACCCTGCCCCGCGAACTCGTTGTTTGCGAGATACCGGAGTTGCTTAAAAAATAAAAAAAAGATACCCTGCGGTCTTTATATGGCAGAAAATAAGTACTTTTGTAAGCAAAATAAGACTTACAAAAGATAAAAACTTATAACCGCAGATAATGGCTACACGCGAAGATTACGAACAACTTAAAGCGTTCGCCCGCATTGACGGCGCGCTTGTGGGAGGCTTGTGGATACTCAGTTTCGCCTGTTTCGTGGGCGAATTTTACGACCCGTCGTTCGGCATTCTGGCGTTTCTTTTGGGTGCTGGTTCCATCATTTTTGCGACGATACGCCTGCGTCTGTTCCGCGACAAGGTGCTCGACGGGTGCATATCGTTCCGCCGCGCCTTCGGCTACGGCATGTTCACATTCGCTTATGCGGCGCTGCTGATGTGCGCGGCGCAGTATGTTTATTTTCAGTTCATCGACCACGGCTTTATCATTTCGCGATATACGGAAATGGTGTCGACCCCTGAATTCAAGGCTTTGATGACCGCTTACGGCATTAAACAGACTGAAATGAACGTGGCACTCGACACGCTGGCAAACCTCAGACCGATAGAAATAGCAATGCAATTCCTTACCACCAATATAATAATGGGCGTGATTTTCAGTCTGCCCATCGCGGCGCTGGTAAGGTCAAACTACAAAAGAAGAAATTAAAAAACAACCCGATATGGATATTTCAGTCATAATCCCCTTGTTCAACGAGGAAGAATCGCTGCCCGAACTTTATTCTTGGATAGAGCGTGTGATGCGCGAAAACATGTTCTCTTACGAAGTGATATTCATCAACGACGGCTCTACCGACGGCTCTTGGAAGGTGATAAGCCACCTGAGCAAGGAGCATGAGTGTGTAAAAGGCATAAAGTTCCGCCGCAATTACGGCAAGAGTCCCGCGCTTTACTGCGGTTTCAAAGAGGCGCAGGGAGATGTGGTGATAACGATGGATGCCGACCTGCAGGACTCGCCCGACGAGATACCGGCACTCTACCGGATGATAACAAAAGACGGCTACGACCTCGTTTCAGGATACAAGCAGAAACGTTATGACCCGTTATCGAAGACCATACCGACGAAACTTTTCAACGCCACGGCACGTAAGATAAGCGGCATAAACAACCTGCACGACTTCAACTGCGGACTGAAAGCATACCGTCGCGATGTCGTAAAAAACATCGAGGTTTACGGAGAGATGCACCGTTACATCCCATACCTCGCCAAGAACGCAGGCTTCTGCAAGATCGGCGAGAAGGTAGTGCAGCATCAGGCGCGCAAATACGGCTCGTCAAAGTTTGGCCTTAACCGCTTCTTCAACGGCTATCTCGACCTTATCACACTCTGGTTCCTCAGCAGTTTCGGTCGTCAACCGATGCACGTGTTCGGCTTTTTGGGCACGATAATGTTCATTATCGGTTTCATCTCTGCGGCAATAATCGGCATCGACAAGCTCGTGGCGCTGTCAAACGGAGTGCCGATGCGCCTCGTGACAGACTCGCCTTACTTCTTCATTTCGCTGACAATGATGATTATCGGCACGCAACTGTTCCTTGCCGGATTTATCGCCGACCTGATAAGCCGCAGTTCGACAGGACGAAACGACTACCAGATTGCCGAAACGCTGAGATGCGAAGACAATTTGAAAGGTTGAAAAATTGAAAAGTTGAAATATTGAAAAATTGAAACATTTATAATAGAAAGGACTTTTTGAAGAAGAAAAATGTTTATGATGAAACATCTGAAAAATATAAATAACACAGAAAAAGACAAGGCGAAGAGAAGCAATCGGCAGCTCTGCCGTTTCAACTTTTCAATTTCTCAATTTTTCAACTTTTCAATTTTACTGTCCGCTTTTGTTACGGCAGTATCATGTTCGTCGATAGACTGCCCGCTGAACAACCTTGTCGCCACCAACTGGCAGCTGCTCAACCCTGACGGAACGGAGTACACCTTGACAGACACTCTGACCATATCGACAACAAGAACTGACGGACAAGACTCCGTACTGATAAACCGCCTCACGGGCAAGACCGGCTTTTCGCTGCCCGTAAGTTACTCTCAGGCGGCGGATGTGCTGTTTTTCGAGAAGAAAGACACGCTTGGAAACATCACGACGGACACCGTCAGCGTGGCAAAAGAAGACAAGCCACACTTCGAGTCGGTTGACTGCGGACCGTCGTTCTTCCACAAACTAACAGGCGTCAGTCACACACGGCACGCCATCGACTCAATCGTAATAAATTATCCCGACGTAAATTATGACACTTCGAAGAAACATCTGCGCGTATATTTCACGCCTCGCAATTAGTCTGGCGCTGCTTTCATTGACGCCGCCGGCGGCGGCTCAGAACCGCGAACAGCCCGTATCAGACGATGACGTACCGTTTCTGAACGGCTTTTCTGTGTCTGTCGACCTTGTCGGTCCCGTCCAGATGCTTGTCAGCGACTACGGACAATACGAGGCAGGACTGCGTGTCAACCTGAAAGACAAGTACTTTCCGGCGCTTGAAGTCGGCATAGGACGCGCCGACCATGATGACGACGTGACACAGATATCTTACAAGACGAGCGCGCCTTACTTCAAAATAGGTGTTGACTTCAACATCCTGAAAAACAAGCACGACATCTACCGTCTCTTCGCAGGCGCAAGATATGCCTTCACCTCGTTTAAATACGACCTGTCCCACCCGGGTTTGTCAGACCCTATATGGGGCAATACCGCAGAATATTCGGCAAACGACGTGAAAGGTTCGTATCATTGGGCGGAGGCTCTTATCGGCGTGGATGTAAAGATATGGGGTCCCGTCCATCTCGGCTGGAGCCTCAGATACCGCAGCCGCCTGTCGTACAGCGAGGGCGAAGTGGGCAAATCTTGGTACGTGCCGGGCTACGGAAAGAGTGACAGTTCGGCGTTCGGCGGCACGTTTAACGTAGCGATAGACATTTAACAAATTGAAAGATTGAAAAGTTGAAAGATTGAAAAATTAAAAATCAGAAGTTAAGGTAATGTCTGCACTTCTGTACTTCTAAACTTCAATTCTTCAACCTTTCAACCTTTCAATTTTTCAACCTTTCAATTTTTCAATTCTTCAACCTTTCAATTCTACAACATGTCTGCAAAATCAAAAAAGAAAATAATCCTGCAATCGGCATTCCTGCTGTTCCTCGTCGTCGGCACATTCATTATCGTGCGCCAACAGCGCACGTTGCCATATCAGCACGACTCGGGGTTTGTGTTCGGCACGATGTATAACGTCACTTACCAAAGCGACAAAAGTCTGAAAACGGAGATTGAGGCTGAGTTGCAGAAGGTAGACGACGCCCTTTCCACATTTAACAAGACGTCCGTTATATCCCGAATCAATCGTAACGAAGACGTTAAAGTAAACGAAATGTTCGCCGACGTCTTCACTCTTGCACAGAAAATATCCGCCGAGACCGACGGCGCATTCGACATCACGGTGGCTCCGCTGGTAAACGTGTGGGGGTTCGGCTTTAAGCATGACATGATGCCCACGGCTGGAAAGGTGGACAGTCTGAAACAAATCATCGGATATAAGAAAGTGGCACTTGTCGGCAGTAAAGTCAGGAAGACAGACCGGCGCATAATGCTTGATTGCAGCGCAATAGCCAAAGGCTACGGCTCAGACGTCGTGGCACGTTTTCTCAGAAAGAAAGGCATACGTAATTTCATGGTCGAGATTGGCGGAGAAATAGTCACTTGCGGAATTAACGAACGGCGTGTGCCTTGGAAAATCGGTGTGACCAAGCCCACGGACGACTCGCTGAGCACAAACAAGGAACTTCAAACCATACTGAACGTTACCAACAAAGCGATGGCGACAAGCGGCAACTACCGCAACTTTTACTACAAAAACGGAAAGAAATATGCTCACACCATAGACCCGAAGACCGGTTACCCCGTGCAGCATAACATCCTTTCGGCAACGGTGCTTGCCGACAACTGCGCCACGGCCGACGCCTACGCCACATCATTCATGGTGCTCGGATTGGACAAGACAAAAGCCGTCTTGGAGCGTCATCCCGAACTCCTTGCCTACCTGATTTACTCTGACAAAGACGGCAAGAACGCCGTATGGTTCTCTCCCTCGCTGAAAGACAAGATTGCAAAATAAACTGCTTGATCGCGAAATAAACCGACAGCATGGTAAACTTCAAACTTTACGAACGTCTGCTCGAACTGCCCTTGTTTCAAGGAATGAGTCGCAACGACCTCGAAGAGGCGGTGAAGAGCATCAAATACCGGACGCTGACATACGCAAAGAATAAGGTCGTGGCTGCGGAAGGCGACCGTTGTGACAAGCTCCTCTTCCTGATGAGCGGCACGATAAGCGCGACCGGATATGCAGACGACAAAAGCTACGCGATAACGGAAGAAATATCGGCGCCCGACATTCTTCAACCCGAGCGTATCTTCGGACTGACGCAGCGTTACTCACGCACGTTCCGCACCATCGGCGAGTGCAGCTTTATCAGCATAGGCAAGCCCGAGGCGATGCTGCTGTCAGACAAATACGAAATATTCCGGATCAATCTTCTTAACATTATCTGCACGAAATCACAACGCATCACCCGCTATCCGTGGAAAGCTAAGCCGCAAAGCATCAGGAGCAAGATAATAAGATTTATCGAGGCACGCTGCCTCCGTCCCGCCGGCAAGAAAACATTATCAATCAAGATGGACCGTCTCGGCGACGAGATAAACGAAAGCCGCCTCAACGTCTCGCGCGAGCTTAACGCAATGAAAGACGAAGGCTTAATCTCGCTGAGACGTGGCGAAATACATATCGAGGCGTTCGAGAAGATGAGATAATTCTTATTCTTACAATTACAATAAAAGAGTGAAGTGAATAAATCCGGACAAAAACCTTGCTCGTTTTATCTTCCAAAGCATTTGTCTGTACTTCTTCACTCCCGATTTTCATTTCAAATAATTTGGATTTTTCCTAAGGCGTTTCATAACCGATTACAGTTTACCCGAACCATGTTTCACCGTAACAAGCTGTCTACATGCACTTTACCGTGAAGGATAAAAAACACTATTCATAGACGCACGCACGGCGGAGACATCATCATTCACCGCATATCTCTGTCACACAACGACTTACACGTACGTGAAGGTGTGAAACACGATTTAGAAAAATATTTTTTGGTAGTTAAGGAATACGGGCAAAATACCTCATTGTTTTTTTAACCTGCATTATTCATAGGCTTTCGTTACGAGAGTTCCAAATGTCTGTG
>CAJMQT010000110.1 GCA_905215655.1 uncultured bacterium
CACTTTTTCTAAAGTGGTCAAATTCGACCACTTTAAAATTGGGATTGTGAATTAATTCCCAAGTTCCAAGAAATTCAATCGTATAGCGGTTTCTAATCCAGTTTTTGATTATATCAGCAGACCGACTATCTCCATCTTTTGCAGATGTCATATCTGTAAGGGAAATGTAATCCTGTTCAGCCCATTGCAAAACTGTTATTTGTGTATTTTGAACCGTAATCTTAGCCATAGCATTAAAGTGTTGAAATTCTTCATTTAATTAACCACCTTAACAATCCTTTCAACCTTTCAACCTTTCAATCTTTCAATCTTCCAACCTCCTCCCCTCGTGGAGGCTGGGTGGGGGCTGTGAGGCTCGCTGTTCTTTTTATTCCAAATACGTATATCCGTAGAGTCCGGAGCGGTAGTTGGAGAGGAACTCCTTGCCCTCTTCGAGGGAGATACGACCCTGCTTGACGCTCTTTGTCACCCATACCTCGAGCTGACGGACGAGCTTCTTCGGGTTGTACTGAACGTAATCGAGAACCTCCTCAACGGTCTCGCCGTCAAAGACTTGGTCGATGTGATAATGACCGTCCTTCACCGTGATGTGGGCGGCGTTGGTGTCGCCGAAGAGGTTGTGCATGTCGCCGAGGATTTCCTGATAAGCGCCAACGAGGAAGACGCCGAGGTAATACGGCTCGTTCTTGCGGAGCGGATGCACCGGCAGGATGTGTGAGACGCGGCGGTTGGTGACGAAGTTGGCTATCTTGCCGTCGCTGTCGCAGGTGATGTCTTGCAGCGTGGCGCTGCGTGTGGGACGCTCGTCGAGCCGTTGCAGCGGCACGATGGGGAAGAGCTGGTCTATCGCCCATGCGTCGGGCAGCGACTGGAACAGCGAGAAGTTGCAGAAGTATTTGTCGGCAAGGATCTTGTCGAGCCCTTTCAGTTCCTCGGGCGGATGCTTCATGCTCTTGGCAAGCGAGTTGATCTCGCGGCATACGCTCCAATACATCTGTTCTATCTCGGCGCGCGTTTTGAGGTCTACTATGCCGTGGCTGAACAGGTCGAGCGCCTCCTCGCGTATCTGCTCGGCGTCGTGCCAGTCTTCCAGCATGGAGCGCTGGTTGAGGTTGTCCCAGATGTCGTAGAGGTCGCGGACCAAGGGGTGAGCGCCTTCGGCAGGCTCATAAGCGTCGTGCATCTCGGGCAGCGACGCCGTTTCGAGCACGTCGATGACGAGTACGGAGTGGTGAGCCGACAGCGAGCGTCCGCTCTCTGTGATGATGTTCGGGTGCTTTATGCCGTGGCGGTTGGCGGCTTCGACAAAGGTATAGATGCAGTCGTTGACGTACTCCTGAATGGAGTAGTTGACGCTGCTCTCGCTGTTCGGCGAGCGCGTGCCGTCGTAGTCGACGCCGAGACCGCCGCCGCAGTCGACGAAATCGACGTTATAGCCCATTTTGTGGAGCTGTATGTAGAAGTGCGACGCCTCTTTGAGCGCCGTCTGTATGCGGCGTATCTTGGTGATCTGGCTGCCGATGTGGAAGTGGATGAGGCGGAGGCAGTCCTTCATGCCCTTCTTTTCGAGAATTTCGAGAGCTTTCAGAAGTTCAGAGCTGGTCAGTCCGAACTTGCTGGCGTCGCCGCCGCTCTCCTCCCATTTACCGCTGCCCGAGGATGAGAGTTTTATCCTTATGCCGAGGTTGGGACTGATATCAAACTTCTTTGCCGCCTTGGCTATTGTCTCGAGCTCGTTGAGCTTCTCCACGACGATGAAAATCCTCTTGCCCATCTTCTGTGCCAGCAGCGCCAGTTCGATATAGCTCTGGTCCTTGTATCCGTTGCAGATTATGAGCGAGTCGCTCTGACATTGCAACGCTATGACGGCGTGCAGCTCGGGCTTTGAGCCGGCTTCGAGACCGAGGTTGAACTTCCGTCCGTGGCTGATTATCTCTTCGACGACGGGCTGCATCTGGTTTACCTTAATGGGGTAGATGATGAAATTCTCGGCTTGGAAACCGTATTCTTCCGAGGCTTTTTTGAAACAGCTCCATGTCTTTTCGATCCGATTGTCAAGGATATCGGGGAAACGGAGCAGCACGGGGGTGGTGATGTCGCGCAGGGACAACTCGTCGAGCACGTCGTGCAGGTCGATCTGAGTGTTGTCCTTACAAGGCGTCACGTAGACGTTGCCTTTCTCATTGATACCGAAGTAAGATGTTCCCCACCCGCTCATGTTGTAAAGTTCGGCGGAGTCTTCGACAGTCCATTTCTTCATTAGGGCTATAATGTTTTAAGATTTATTATTTGTTTGGAGATAAAATAAGCCGCTTACGCCCGGTGATAAAGCTGAAAATATTTTACGGAAGAGCGGCGACGGTTCAGATGTCGAGCATGCTGCGGAGCGTCGAAACGGAGGTTTTTATTTTCTCGTAGTTGTCGAGCAGGTTGACGTCGAGAACGTGTTTTGCTTTAAGATAATATGGTTCGCGACGCGACAGCTGCTCCTTGATAAACTCTTTCATCTCGTCGGGCGTCTTGTTTTTCAGCAGCGGGCGCTCCACCTTGCCCATTTTGAGGTGTGAGTAGAGCACGTCCGGGCATGCTTTGAGATAGACGGTGTCGCCTTGTGAGTTAAGATAATCCATGTTGTCGAAGAAGCAGGGAGTGCCCCCGCCGCAGCTGAGGACGATGTCTTCAAACTCCGCCGCCTCGTGCAGCAGCCGGCGTTCCACGTCACGGAAGCCGTCTTCGCCCCGCTCGGCGAAGATCTGCGGCACGGTCTTGTGCATGCGCTCCTCGATATACCAGTCGAGGTCATAAAACTGCATGCCGAGGTCTTTGGCGAGCACCTTGCCGAGCGTTGTCTTGCCGGCGCCCATGTATCCGACGATGATGATACGTCTCATGGGCTATTTCTTCTTTGAGCTTTGAATGACGTTCATGCACTCTTCGAGGGTAAGCTCGGCAGCCTTGTCGTGCATGTTCTTGGGCAGACGGTAGTTCTTGCCGTCGTATGCGAGATAGGGACCGTAGCGTCCGTTCATCACTTCGAGCTTGGGCTCCTCGTCGAACGCCTTGATGTGGCGCTGCGTCTCCTGACGGCGCTTTGCCTGAATAAGCTCTATCGCCGTATCGAGGGTTACGGTCAGCGGGTTCTCCGTCTTGGGCAGAGAGACGTATTTGCGCTCGTGCATGACGTAAGGACCGTATTTGCCGGCTCCGATGACCACGGGCGAGCCTTCAAACTCGCCGACGGTGCGCGGCAGCTTGAACAGTTCGAGAGCCTCGTCGAGGGTTATCGTGCCGATACTCTTGTCGGAAGGCAGCTGCGCGAAGCGCGGTTTCTCGTCGTCCTCAGCCTTTCCTATCTGCACGACGGGGCCGAAGCGACCTATTTTTACGAATACGGGGCGTCCGCTTGCGGGGTCTGTTCCTAACTCGCGCTCGCCCGCCTTGTGCTCCTCGCGGGTGTTCATGGTCTTCTCAACGGTCGGCTCGAAATCTTTGTAGAATGTCTTTATCATCGACGTCCACTGTGATTTGCCTTCGGCGATGGTATCAAACTGCTGCTCCACTTTTGCCGTGAAGTTATAGTCCATGATACCGGGGAAGTATTTCAGAAGGAAGTCGTTCACCACGGTTCCGATGTCGGTGGGGAGCAGCTTGCCCTTCTCCTTGCCTATGGTCTCCGACTTCTGCGTGCTTGTTATCGTGTCGTCTTTGAGCGTGTCGACGGTGCATCGGCGTGTCTCGCCCTTCTTGTCGCCCTTCTGCACATACTCTCTCTGCTGTATGGTGCTGATGGTCGGCGCGTAGGTTGACGGTCGACCGATACCCAACTCTTCGAGTTTGTGTACGAGGCTTGCCTCGGTGTATCTCATCGGACCTTGGCTGAAACGCTGCGTCGCCGTTATCTCGAGACGGCTGAGGGTCTCGCCCTCACGCATCGGGGGCAGCATGTGTGTGGTTTCTTCGCCATGTGTGTCTTCGTCGTCGAATGACTCTCTGTAAACTTTGAGAAATCCGTCGAACTTTACCACCTCGCCCGTTGCTACGAACTGCTCGTCCGCTCCGCTCACGCTTATCGTCACAGTGGTCTTTTCTATCTGTGCGTCAGCCATCTGGCTTGCCGCCGTGCGCTTCCATATAAGGTCGTAGAGGCGGCGCTCCTGCTGCGTGCCCTCTATCTCGGGGGTGTTCATGTAGGTGGGACGTATGGCCTCGTGAGCCTCTTGTGCGCCCTTGGTGCCGGTGTGATACTGACGCGGCTTGCTGTAATTCTCGCCCCAGTGGCTGATAATCTCTTCCTTGCTTGAATTGATGCAGAGCGACGACAGGTTAACCGAGTCGGTACGCATGTATGTGATGCGTCCGTTTTCGTAAAGGTGCTGTGCCACCATCATTGTCTGCGACACGGTGAAACCGAGCTTGCGTGCGGCTTCCTGTTGCAGCGTGGATGTGGTGAAGGGTGGCGCCGGCGTGCGTTTCATTGGTTTCTTGCTGACGCTGTTGATGGTGAAGTTGGCCGTCTTGCATTTTTCGAGGAACGCCAATACCTCGTCGTGGGTGCCGAAACGCTTGTCAAGTTCGGCTTTCAGCTCTGCCTTCGTTCCGTCGCCGTTGTCGGTGGTGAAGACGGCGCTGACACGGAAATAAGGCTCGCTCTTGAACGCCTCAATCTCGCGCTCGCGCTCTACGATAAGTCTTACGGCGACGCTCTGTACGCGTCCTGCCGAGAGGGCGGGCTTGACCTTGCGCCAGAGGACGGGCGAGAGCTTGAAACCTACGAGGCGGTCGAGGACGCGGCGTGCCTGCTGGGCGTTGACAAGATTCATGTCGAGGTGGCGCGGGTTCTTGATGGCTTCAAGGATGGCGGGCTTCGTTATTTCGTGGAAGACGATGCGGCTGGTCTTCTCTTCGTCCAGTCCGAGCACCTCGCAAAGGTGCCATGAGATAGCTTCTCCCTCGCGGTCTTCATCGGACGCCAGCCATACCTTCTCTGACTTCTGCGCGTTGTTTTTCAGTTCCGTCACGAGTTTTTTCTTCTCTTCGGGTATCTCGTAATCGGGGCTTAGAGTGTCTATATCGATGCTCAGTTCCTTCTTCTTCAAGTCGCGTATGTGTCCGTAGCTTGACATTACCTTGAAGTCTTTTCCTAAAAATTTCTCGATAGTCTTTGCCTTTGCCGGACTCTCGACAATTACCAAATTCTTTTGCATGGCGTTTTTGTTGTTTCGATTTAGGGCGCAAAAGTAAACAAAATTTTTCATACACCTTATATAATATGCTGTTTTTTCGTTTTTTATGCTTTTTTTCATTAAGTAAACGAGTTCTTCTTTTAAGACGAGTGACAAATTGGCTTGTTTACTCGTTTACTTGTCTGCTTAATTAAACGTAAATCCGCGAAAATCAGAGGGCAAACGCACTTTTTTTCATCAAAATATTGAATTTTTTACGTTTTTTGTTTGGTTTATGAATACTTTACGCTATATTTGCGAAAACAATCGTTCTATGAACAACAAATCATTAACATTTTAAATATACACGTATTATGAACAAAACAGAACTTATCGAAAAGATAGCAGCCGGCTCAGGACTGTCTAAGGCTGACTCTAAGAAAGCGCTCGACGCAACAGTTGCAGCAATCAAGGACGCTCTCGTAGCAGGTGACAAAATAGCTCTCATCGGTTTCGGTACATTCAGCGTTAACGAGCGTCCCGCTCGTGAGGGCATCAACCCCGCAACAAAAGAGAAGATCCAGATCGCAGCCAAGAAGGTTGCAAAGTTCAAGGCGGGTGCTGAACTGGCAGGCGCTCTGAACTAATAATTATCTCTTGAAGATTTACAAGACGGTCTTTCGCAATGCGGAAGACCGTCCTTTTTTATTATTGCGGTCAGGTAAAACCTGATAATGTGTCAGTTCGACAAAATAAACTGCAAGCCGAGAGCAGAAGCAAAACTTGTTTTGATTATGCCGAGGCGCAGCGTTTATTCTTTGTTGAAAAAATAAAATCATATCTTTTACATTCCAATAGATAACCTTTTGCAATGTAAAAGGCGGTCTTTTATCGAGTAAAAGGCGGTCTTTTGAGAAAATAGAATGCTTAAAAAAGCAAAGAGTTATTTCCCGCTACTCCTTAACCTGCATTATTCATAGGCGTTTCTACTGCGAGTCCCAACTGCCTGTACGT
>CAJMQT010000111.1 GCA_905215655.1 uncultured bacterium
AATGCCCTCCCCGAAGCCGACGGCTCAACAACAGGGGTGTCGGTAAGATATGCCCCGCAGGCAGACAAGCGATGGTACGTGCTGAGAGTGTCTTACGGCAGGACAGACAAGGCGACGCCGCTGCTGGAAAGACAGAAGATAGACTACTACCTGCCCATGCACCGCACCGTAAAACTTGTCAACAACAAAAAGAGACACGTCACCGAACCGCTGCTGACCAACCTCATCTTCGCCCACGCCGGGCAGAGACAGATGACCCTGCTGCTGAGCGACGCGACACGCGAAAACCCGTTGAGCTACTATTACAACCACTTCGCCACCGACGCCTACGGCAAGAACCCGCCGCTCGTCGTCGACGACGAAAGCATGCTCAACTTCATCCGCCTCACATCAATCGACGACGAACACATAAAGCTCGTCAGCCCGCAGGCATGCCGCTACCGCAGCGGAGACACCGTCATCGTGACCGAAGGCAAGTTTAAAGGCGTCAGAGGCAAAGTGGCGCGCGTCTCCGGACAGCAGCGCGTAGTCGTAGAGCTTGAAGGCCTCTGCATGGTAGCCACGGCATACATCCCTACGGCATTCATCAAAAACATATAAACCAACCCCACAAAAGCAGATTAAGCGGGACATTTGCGTTAATTTAACAAGAATTGTCACGATAAACCGCCATAATTTACTATCTTTGCCAGAAATAAATATCTGTAAAGACACAACCTTTTGCCATGGCAAATCTCAAAATACACATAATAGAGCTCGGACCGGTAACCGACTGCGAGCTGACACCAGCACCGGTAATGCTCTTCACAGGAAAGTCAAATCTGGGTAAAAGCTACGTCAACTTTCTCTCATATTATGTGTACAACTTCTTCTCTTTCTTCTCAGACCGCATCACGCCGTTCCTTAGAAACAAAATAACGGTAGACTTTGAAAACGCGAAAGAATTTTCATTCACGATAAAGACCGACGAGATAAGACGATGGATGGAGGAAGACGTGAAAGCATTCTTCCGCTACCTGCTCTCTTACAAAGACATACCTTGCGACATACAGTTCATCTTCGACACTGACACCGATAAATTCGAGTTCGTCTATAAAGAGCCCGACGAGCTGCCCGAGACGGAGGCACAGTTCTTCACAGCGTCGCTGACTGTCAACGGCGTAAGCCGAAACACATTTATGAACAAAGGCTTGAAGGAATTCTACCTGATGTACGACATCAAAGGAATTCTTTGCCAAAGCCTCCTCGGCAAGACCATCTCACGCTCGATACTCTTCCCTCCGGGACGCGCATCGCTGCTGTCGGGCAACTTCTCCACACAGAACCGCTCGAGCCGCCTCGGCATGTACGACATCTTCTTGCGCGACAACGACGACATCAACCGTCAGGTGATGCGCCAGACCGGTCAGGAAGCAGACAACCAATTCTTTATCTCACAGATACACAAGCTCTTAAACGGCGACCTGCAAGCCGACAAAGAGGGCATATCCTTAGTGCTCGACAACGGAAAAAGAATACCGCTCGACGCGGCAGCCTCATCCGTAAAAGAGCTCTCGCCGCTGATGATGTGGATGTTGACAGGACGCATAGACGGTCAGTCGGTCTGCATAGAAGAGCCCGAGGCACACCTCCATCCGGAAATGCAAATAGCCGTGGCAGATCTGCTGGCGGCATGTGTCAACAAAGGGACATACATGCAGATAACGACGCACAGCGACTATTTCATGCAGCGCGTAAACCAACTGCTGAAATTAGGATGCCTCAAAGAGAAAAACGAAGAGGCGTTCAAAGACTATTGCCGGCGCACACAGCACAACAGCAGGCACTATCTTGACAGAAAAGACGTCAACGCATACTATTTTTACACCGACAACGGCACGACGAAAATGCGCCTGATGGAAATAGGCGAAGAAGGCATACCCATGTCGACATTCTTCAACGCGGTGGACACTCTCGCAAAACAAGAGGAAGAAATAAACAGCGAGACCGAAAACCACGCGGGAACAAACAACGAGGACGAAAAAGCATAAGCACCGTGATAACCGCCGAAGACCTCAGACAGATATACAAGCACGATTACGTTGCCGAAGCCGACGGACGGATAACCGTCAAAGAGCATCAAGACAACCCGGACGCTCTGTCTGAAATAACATTCCTGTTCAGCGGACACATCACACACATAAGATCGTCAATCATCGGAAAGAGCGACAGCCTGCACAGAACAGACGCCCAACGTGCCCTGATACTCAGCAAGATATTCGACGGACTGCTTATCCTCGACACCGATGACGACAGGCATTACATCATTTATCTTGAAATGAAGTCGGGCTTTAACGACGTACGCAAGAAAGCCGTACAACAGATACCGGCGTCATATCTGAAAATCAACTCCCTGCTCAGAAACTTCACCTCATACGACAAGTCCCGATATAAAGAACTGGGACTCATCGTAAGCTATCCGCCCAAAAGCGACACGACAGACAGTCGCAAAGTGCTTGCCGGCAAGATAGACTTCATCGACAAAGACTCGGAAGAATACATAAAGGAAAAATACTTCAAAGCGTTACGCGAACACAGTTTCGCCATCTTCGACGGGCACGACTTCTACATGGACGCACTGAAAAACGTATCTCCCGAAATACTCTTCAAGACCCTGCCCGTATTCCACATCGCCGTGGAAGACAAATGCGTCACGACACAAATAGACCTTGACGATGTCATCAACAACGTAGTAAACGTAAACACGGCAGAAAAATAAAGCTCTTAAACGCTAAAAAAATGTAAATTTGCATATACACAAAATTCGTATCATGCAAATTTGACAACAATGAAAAAAATCACAAAAACCTTTCTCTATGTAATAATCTGCGTCGGAATAACCGAAGCGGTGTTCTTCCTCAATTATTACATGGGCTTTGTCGACTACCCCGAACTGTCGCAAATCGACGTAATATCCGTATGGGCATCCGTCCTGACAATCGTCTTCCTCATCTTCTCCGTGCTCGGACTGTTGCAGATAGACGCGAAGATGAAAGAGCTCACGGCGGTAAAAGAACATCTGATAGGGCTGTCGGACTCAATGAAATCGGAGCTGTCAGAATTTAAGAAGTCGGCAAAAGAAGAAAGAGACAAAATAACGCGACAGGCAACCAAAGAAGTAGCAAACATCATAAACGTCAGCCGTAAAAAACAAAACATCTACGACAAACTGACACAGATTGCCAACATCACCGCTCCCGATGTCCGGATAAAACAATACACCGCATTCTTGCAAAACAACCAAAAC
Source organism: uncultured bacterium (assembly GCA_905215655.1). GTDB lineage: Bacteria > Bacteroidota > Bacteroidia > Bacteroidales > Bacteroidaceae > Prevotella. The sequence goes on from CAJMQT010000111.1 coordinate 3,287, forward strand.
GAGGAAGGAGTAAATTATGCGTTTGTCTACATCAGCCGCGGCGACGCCTACTGCGAGCTGGAAAAGCCCGACAAGGCATTCAACGACTACGAGCACGCCATACAGTTGAGCCCCGAAGACGACTCACCATACGTGGCGATGGGCTGTTACTACGTGAAACAGAAAGACTATCCCAAAAGCATCGAATACTTTGAGAAAGCCCTGAAACTACGACCCGACAACATCGTGATGAACGTAAACATAGCCAACTCATATTCGGCAATGCAACAATACGACAAGGCGCAAAAATATTACGACCTGGCAACCGACGCCAACCCCGAACAAGAAGAATACTACTACAACAAAGCATTACAGATAAGCCACTCGAAAGAATACACCACGACCGACGTCGTCGAAAACTATTACCGCCACTGCCTAAGCCTGAACCCGCTCTATTACAAAGCCGCCATCAACCTCGCCGGCATATACCGCGACAAGAACGAAAGCGGGAAAGCGTTTGACATTTACAGCAAAATCATAGGTTTCGGACACATTGACGACTTCGAGATGCTGATACTTCAACGAGGCATCTGTAACCGGCTGCGACACCGGCTGGCAGCAGCCCTCATCGACTTCAACCAAGTCTACTCGATGAACCCCTACAACGTCCAAAACCTCACCAACCTTGCACTCACCTACTTCGAGATGCACATGTTCGGGCAGGCGTATGAATACCTCGGAACCGCCATGACAGAGGCTGACAAACAGAACGTCCACTTCTGCGACGGCGACCTGAACATGCTGAAAGCCGAGCTGGACAAGATATTCAATAAAGCATAAAACTGATTAAGGAAATCCCACCCGACGTCTATTTTAAGGATTGTCGGAAAACAATCCGATTAAAAATACTTTTATGGAACAAAAAGAAACTGTTGACAACCGCACGCTCTACAAACGGAACATACAGGACAGAAGCACATTACGATATATCTTGGGACTCATCGCCCGTTGGAAACAAAACCTCAAATATGTCCGCGCCCGTAAGATTGCACGCAAACGCGGAGCCACAATCGGCAAAGGCGTGATAATGTCTCTGACCTTGGCAAAAAGAGCCAACAAGAACCTTATCGTCGGAGACCATACCTCCATACAGACGGACAAATTGGATCTGCGCTCACCCGTACACATCGGCAGCCATGTAATCATCGGCAGCGGAACGGAAATAATCACGACATCACACAACATCGACTCTCCCGACTGGGAACACAAATACTACGGAATTACGATTGAAGACTACGCTTGGCTGCCCACAAATATCTTAGTATTACCGAGTTGCAGAAAAATCGGAATGGGGGGGGTAGTTGGAAGCGGTAGCGTCGTAGTCAAAGACGTTGAAGCGATGTCCGTGGTCAGCGGCAATCCCGCCAAGGAATTCAAGAAAAGAAAGTGTGTCCACTCAGATTTGATCGTTGAGTCTCTACTCGGCGGAGATTATGAAATATACAAAGAGACGAGAAAAAGGAAACAATAATGAAAGAAAGTATAATACCACGATCCAAACGGATAGAATATATTGACATCGCAAAAGGCTTAGGAATAATACTTGTTGTTATCGGGCATTGTTTGAAAGGAGGAACTTTTCCCGCTACATGGATTTGGTCATTTCACATGCCTTTGTTCTTTATCCTTTCCGGATTATGTTTTGCGGAAAATAAATATCCGACATTTCAATCTTTCCTGACAAAAAGGATAAAGACTTTGCTGTTACCTTGTATTTATTTCTCAATTTTAATAGCTTTACTATATGTTCCAATTAAAGGTTTGTCTACATTTTATTCTCTTTTTACAGACGGTCTACCTGGCGCATTATGGTTTATCTTGGTTCTTTTCTTTTGCGAATTAATATATTATCTTATCAATAAATATAGTGCAAACACGCCAATTAATATATCCACTTTATTTATTTGCCTAATTATAGGAATAATACTTAACAGATATAGTATAAAATTATCTCATAGTATGTGCAGCGTATTTACGGCAACTTTTTATTATGGTCTGGGACATATTATGAAGAATAAAATTAACATACTATTGTCGATGAAATGCAAAGTAATTTTTAGTGCCATATTACTTGCAATACCATGTGCGTTTGTGTTAATCACCAAACAGTCGATTAATCTGGCTGACAATTACATTCCAAGCCCTGAGGCAATTTATGTTTTAGTTTCAATCATAGGAGCAACTGGCTTACTGTTATTGGCAATGGTAAAAAATAATAACAAAATCTGGGGGGGGGGGTGGATTTTGTTCCTCGGAAAAAATACACTTATCATATTATCGCTCCATATGTTTTTCATTGGTGTTGCGTCAGAATATATAAAGCCACTAATCCAAAACAAATTGATATATAAACTATCCGAGCAAATATTTGTTTGGACATTATTATATTTCAGCATTATTTTAATAAACAAGAAGGTTAAGTGGATTTTAGGGAAATAATAAAATATAATGTCTGATAATTTCAACAAAAATCGTTTAGCAAAGAATACGATTTTTCTTTACGTCCGCATGCTGTTCACCATGTGGCTTAATCTTTGGGCAACGCGTCTGGTATTGCAGAATTTAGGCGTTGAGGATATGGGCGTATATGGAGTAGTAGGAAGTATAACAACATTATTTACTGTTTTTGTTGGTGGCATAACGTCTGCTGTTCAGCGTTACATGACATTTGAATTAGGGATAAAGGACGGACATCCCAACCTTGTGTTCTGCTCTTCCCTGAATGTCATTTTCATTGTTTCCGGTATTCTGTTTGTTCTGTTAGAAAGCGGTGGCATATGGTTTCTTTACAACAAAGTGAACATACCAGCCGCGAGCATGGACGCCGCTTTCTGGG
>CAJMQT010000112.1 GCA_905215655.1 uncultured bacterium
TAATTCTTCACTCTTAATTCAAGAAGCTCTTAATTCTTAATTTAATTAACTCTTAATTTAACAAGTTTGTATTATCTTTGCAAATATCCTGATATCTGAACCTTTTATCTGATTTATTATGACAACAAAATACTTTGCCAACAACCGAAACGGAATGATTTTATTACAAAAGAAGATACAGATTCAGGCTGTAAGGATAATATGCGCAGTCTGCCTCATAACATCAATCCACATCCTTTCCGCATGCAATGACAATGCCGGAAAGACATACTCTGACGAAGAAAAAGCCAAAATAGACAGCATTGTAACGGCAAACCGCAACACCGACTCTCTGACCGCGCTTGTCGAACGCTTCAAAAAAGACGGTGCTATCTACGGCGAGATAGCAGCTTACCGCGAACTGGGCAGATGTCTTCGTGAAGACAGCAGGTTCACAGATGCGATAGACTCCCATAAAAAGGGACTGGAATGTGCCGTCAAGGCATGCGACACGTTGCAGATTATTCAGGCACTCAACAACATCGGTACCAACTTCCGCCGCATGGGAATACTCGACGAGGCGTCGTCTTACCATTATCAGGCGCTGACATACTGCGAGGCTTACAGCGATAAGGAAAGCAAGGCGGCACGCAAGAACCGCGTAATCTCGCTCAACGGCATAGGCAACGTCCATCTGACATTAGACAACCGAGAAGCGGCAGACAGCGTCTTCCGCATGGCGCTGGCAGGAGAGAAGGCGCTGAAAAGCGCTCTGGGACAGGCTATCAACTACGCGAACATCGGCTCGATATTCGAGTCAAACGGACAAGCTGACTCGGCATGGCATTATTACAGGCTCTCGATGAAATTCAATCAAGAGGAAAAATCTGACCTTGGAATTTCGCTCTGTCACACTCATTTCGGACGTCTGTATGAAAAGGAGAACAAACTCGACAGCGCCGTAAACGAATATTCGCAGGCTTACAGACTTATGCAGAACAACAGCGACACATGGCATTGGCTTGAGTCGTGCCTTGCGCTTGCGCGCGTATATATAAATAAAGGTGAGCTGACCGAAGCCTCCCGATATCTTGACAAGGCGAAGATTACCGCCGGCGAAATTAACTCGTTGGAACATCTTGCCGAAGTTTACCGGCTGGAATATATGTGGCACCGACAGCGGGGAGACAATCGTGCGGCGCTGGAAAGTTTCGTAAAGAGCGACATATATGCCGACAGCGTGTCAAATGACAAGAATGTGAAGCACATGCAGAACGTGCGCGTGAAATACGAACGTGAGCGGAAAAACAATGAAATCAATCTTATACAGACGAATTACGAGAACGAAAAGCTCATACGTCAGACGTCTTTGGTGATTTTTGTCATACTGTTGGTGCTGGCATGCGTCATCATTGCCTTCATGTGGTTTGCCATAAGGATGCGCTCGCAGAAGCAGAAAATCATGCGGGAGACGGAGAAAATGCGCACAGACTTCTTCACAAACATCACCCATGAGTTCCGAACGCCGCTCACAATAATACAAGCGGCGGCACAGGAAATACAGAACACGTCGGCAACAGACAGCGACATACACCGCAACGCGACAAACATCATACGGCACGAGAAGGGATTGCTGCTCCTTATAAATCAAATCCTCGACATCACGAAGATGACCTCCGTGGGAGTGCAGACAGCCGTCTGGAAACACGGAGACATGGTGGAATTCATAAAGATATTATGCGAAAGCTGTAAGCCTTACGCCTCGAACAAGGGGCTCAAACTGGTTTTTGCTCCTCAGCAAGAACGTCTGGATATGGATTTCAATCCCGATTACATGCAGAAAACGATACAAAATCTCATATCAAATGCAATAAAATTCTCGAAAGCCGGCAGCAGAATTCTTGTTACGACACGGACAAAGGGACGTGCCGTGCAGATATATGTAAGCGACACCGGCATCGGAATGACCGCCGAACAGAAAGAAAACATCTTCAAACCGTTCTATCAGGCGGAAAACAACACAAACATAGGTACAGGCATAGGACTGTCGCTCGTGAAACTGGCGGTGGAGAAGATGGGCGGAAAAATTGAAGTTCACAGCGCTCCGGATGAAGGCACCGTGTTTATAATAACTGTGCCGATGACAAGAGACACCGAGGTGGAGGACGTCTCGGATATGGCGGGACAGGTTGCCGCCGAAGCCATGCAACTGTCGGTTAATGACAATGAAGTGCCTGCCGAAGACACCTGTGACGATGACGACGAAGATAACGACGCCGTGAGAATTCTTATCATCGAAGACACGGCGGAAGTGGCACACTATATGAAGCGACAACTTAACCCCGGCTATAATTATTATTTTGCAGCCGACGGCGACGAGGGCCTTGACAAGGCAATGCAGTTAGTGCCCGACTTGATAATTACCGACATAATGATGCCGGGCATGGACGGGTTTGAGCTTTGCAGGCAAGTGCGCCATTCGGAACTGCTCAACCACATCCCTGTGATAATGGTCACCGCCAAGGCTACACACGAAGACCGCCTGCGCGGGCTTGAAGCAGGAGCCGACGCTTACCTCGAAAAGCCGTTCCAAGCCGACGAACTGTATGTGCGGGTGGAGAAACTCATGGAACAGCGGCGCCTCTTACGCCGGAAATATTCAAGCGTCATGGAAGACGCCTCCGAACCGGAGACAGCGCCCGTGGATGATTTCAACAAGATATTCCTTGACAGATTGACCTGTGCCATACATGAAGAACTGAAAAAGGACAGGTTGGATTACGACACTTTGGCATATAATATGTGCCTGTCGCGTGCACAACTCAACCGCAAAGTGAAGGCTATCACGGGTTTTACCACCACAAACTTTATCCTGCAAATTAGGATTTCTTTGGCAAAACAGTTGTTGGATACGACTAACGACCCCATTTGTGATATAGCCTTGAAATGCGGCATGGACAACGACAGCTACTTCTGCTCGCTGTTCAAGAAGACCACCGGCATGACACCCATGCAGTATAAGAACCGCAAACGTTAGTTGCTTGAACCGGCGATTACCAACAGTATTTTTACGATAAAATACTGTTTTTGTTCCTTATTTGATACTCCGTGTTCCTTATTTGATATACGCGGACGTGTTTCGTCATTACTTTTGCATTCAAAACGAATGCTGATATGAACGACACTGACAATAAAATTCACACTCCCTCCAATCCTTCTTCAAAGCAAGAGGAAATCCAGAAGATTATTGATGAGCAGATAGCACATATCATCGAGAAGGAGAGACAAGAGCAGCTGCATTCGGCAACGTCTCATTCCACTCAAAACAAGACTGCATCTGTCAGACAGCGGTTTATGCAAAAGATAAGACTCCGCTTGAAGAACATAAGGGACGCTTTTGGCAAATGTGACAAATTATAAAGCAACAGACACCAACACAACACACATATATAATAATTAATGTTTTCGCACGAGCCGTGAGAACCATAAAAACAACTTAAATTTTAAAGCCTATGAAAACGACCTTACAAAAACCCGGAAATACCAAGAGATTACTGCAATTCTTGCTCTGTGCCTTTATGTCATTGCTGTTTCCACACACCGTGGCAACGGCAGAAAATACAGAAGAACCGGAAGGAAAGAACGGAACGTTATTCACCCTCAGCTTCAACGAAGACGGCGAAACCGACAACATCATTGCCGCCAAATACGATGGGAAGTATTATGTGATGGGAAAACAACGTACCGACGGTAAAAGATATGCCAACGAGGTTATCGACGCAGGCAAATACGGAAGCTTTCTGAATGTTGACAAAAGTTCTGCCGAGACATTTAAGGTCGAAGGACAGCGCATAACGTTGCACAATGGTAGCGACTGGGGGCAAATGTTTAAGACCGACAATGGCTACATCGTTGACAAATACAGAGTTGAAGGTTCGCATGGCTTTACCACGGCAAGCAAGTCTGACTCTCAATTCAGCGATAACTCTTTTCTCTGGGGATGGGAATGGGATTTCGGTCTCTACAACCATGACACCTCAGGAAGAATCTTTTTCGTGGCAGACGGCACCGACCTGTACTTTGACATCCTGCCTTCCAGCCAGAATCCTGACGCCACACACATTAGGATAGAACGTTACAGTGTGGGCTGTCAGCACACGAATATGCAGCACTTTGCGGCAGTAGCGCCCACTTGCAAGACTAACGGACACGACGAATACTGGTATTGTCCCGACTGTAAGGCAGAGGGATATTCCGCTTATTTCAGCGATGCCATCGGTCTTAACGGCAGTTTCGATCCTCCGGTTATAATGTCATACGGCGCCATCGACAGCAATCATGACGGCGTTTGCGATGATTGCGGAAAGAACATGCCGGTGTTCAGGAAAGTGACAGAAGCAGAAAAGATACTTGTCGGCGGCAAATACATACTTATAACACAGGTTGGCGACAGATATTTTGCTGCCACCACAGGCACCGAAAAGTCCGGAGAGATATTGCCGGCAAAAGAAGTCAGCCCATCGGCCGACGGCAGTTTCACCTTTGAAGGCACAAAAAGCGCAATGATGATAGATCTGCAATTCGCGGCAGGGGTCACCATTTGGGGAGATGGAATACGGTATGGCTTGCTCACAACGTTCAACAACCAGCCAATGACATTTAATCCATACGAAGACCGTTTCTACTTTGAAGAGTATCGGGTCGAAGGTTCCAAGTACGGTTTCTACGTAGGATTGGAGGCCGACGGAACAGCTAAGTTACATTCAGCATACAGCCCGGACACTCCGATACGTTCCTACTATCACACCGATGGACAGATATTCACCTTGAAAGACTTTTCTTCCGACGCGGCATATACCGAAAGCAACGTTTACCTTTATCGGCTTACAGAGACAGGAACAGTAGGTACGAACACGTATGACATGACAGACGTGAAATCAAATACCGACTATGATAAAATCGTACCTGAGGGTTCAAACGCCGAAAAAGGCACTACCGTAACCGGAATAGCTGACGCGATGACGCAAGAGGCCGTCAACAAGATTGTCGATAAGTTTGCGACGGAGAATAATATTACAGGTTCAAACATCACAGTCAATGTAAGTGCCGACATTACGGCCGTAGATTATGTGTCCGGCGAAAGCGCTACATTCGAAGTAACACCCAACGCCACGCTGTCGGCAGACGGCGTAACAGCCAATTATCCCATATCGGACGACAGCTTCGACGGCGTCTCCTCAATGACGATAACCGTCTATACGAGCGACGTCAATGCCGCCGAGGTTATTCACGAGAAAGAAGACGGGACCAAAGAATGCTTCTATCAGGAATGGTCGGACGAGGTGCGGAATGGCGGAGAAGAGGCTTTCTATCAGCTTTACGATAACGACGGCAATCAATATGTAACGTTCGATGTAACTGAATTCTCAAAAATCAGAATTCTTAAAACGCCCTTGGTGACTTACACCGTAAGCTTTGATGCCAATGGCGGCGAAGGAACGATGGCGCCTGTTGCCGACGTTTCAGGCTCATATACATTGCCCGAATGCGGCTTTACCGCACCCGCCGGCAAGCGGTTCAAGGGATGGGCTCTTGCAGCCGACGGCGAAGTGATTGCCGAAACGACGATCGATATTACATCAGACATTACCCTTTACGCCATCTGGGAGGATATTCCCGAATATGAAATCACGGTTACCGGCGGCAAGGCGACAGACAGTAAGAATGCCGAAATAACAAAAGCGGCTGCCGGCACTACGGTGACGATTACGGCTGACGCCGCCCCTGACGGCATGGAATTTGACAAATGGGTTGTTGAGAGTGGAGAGATTACTCTTGCCGATGACAAAAACAGCATTACAACATTCGTCATGCCGGAAACGGCTGTAAGCATAAAGGCGGTGTATAAGACTGCATCTGGCATACAAAACGTTTCAAATGACGAAACAGCATTCAAGGTTTTCGACCTTAAAGGTCGTCTCCTCTTTAACAGCGCCACAAGGAATGACTTGCAGACATTGCCCTCCGGAGTTTATATCATCAACGGAAAAAAGGTAATCAGATAAATTAGGAATTAAGAGTTAAGAATTAAGAGTTAAGAATTAAGAGTTAAGAATTAAGCCAATTAACCTGCATAATTCATAAGATATCGTAGCGAGAAGTTCAAATGATTGTGTATC
>CAJMQT010000113.1 GCA_905215655.1 uncultured bacterium
TACAGACAAATGCTTTGAGGCGAAAACCACAAGACATACGTCTGTACTTCTGAACTCCTGAACTTCTGTACTCCTAATTATAAAAAATATTCCGCTGTTGTTCGATGTATCCGCTCTTTATGTCGGCGGCGTCAAGGACGCTGTGGAAGACGAAGTACGACTTGAACCTCTTGTCTTTGTTACGGCGCAACGCCTTTATCTTTTCCGGATAACGGCGGGCGTAGATGTCGGAGTACCATACGAAACAGCCGGGCAGGTGCTGCGGCTCGCTGTCGTTGCCGCCGTGGATGAACTGTCCGTTCTCGCCCATACATTCGGCGTGGTCAGACAGATATATCAGTATGGCGTTGCGACTTCTCAGACGCTTTATCAGCTCATGCCAGAAGTGGTCCGAGTAAAGCACCGTGTTGTCGTATGAGTTGCGCATCTGTTCCGTCGTGTTCGACGATATGACGCGGCTGTCGGTGACGGGTCTGAACTTCTCAAACTCCGGCGTGAAGTGCGTGTTGTAATACCAATGCGAACCGATGGTGTGCAGCACTATCAGTTTGCGCCTTTCGTCTCGTGCCAGCTCCTTGTCGTAGTAAGGCAGCAGGTCGGTGTCAAGCCATTTGTCGAAGATGTACGACACCTTGCCGCCGCTGACATATTCCAGCCGGTCACACTCGTTCATGAAATACACGAAGGTCTTTTCCGACTCTTGGTTTGACAGCCATGCCGTGCTGTAACCCGCCCTCTTCATCAGCGAGATGAACGAGCGCTCGGTGTAAGCCCTGTCGGGATGCTGCTCGTCGGAGCGTGTCATAAAATGTGGAATGCTCAGATGCGTAAGGTTATAGTCGGTGTAAATGTTCGACATCGACACGGCGTTGACTTCCTTGCACAGCAGCGGCGTGGTGGCACGGCTGTAACCGTTTATCTGCATGCTGGCGGCGCGCAGCGACTCGCCTATGACGAACACCACGGTCAGCGAGTCAGCATGACACACGGCGCTGCCCGTGAAGGGCGGGCGCTCCTCCTGCATGCTGCGGCGGTTGTTGAGACACTCTTTCACGGCAAAGTAGAGAGAGTAAGGCATGCGGTGTGTCACCGCTGCCCTTGCCGCATGAATATTAAGCGGCAGCACTATCATCACCGCAGCCATCAGAGCGTGCAGCCATCGGCAGGGTACGTCATTTATCTTAAACCTCTGACGGACAATGACTGCCGACGCTGCTGCGGCTGTCAGCATTACCGCCACGAGCCATGGCGTTATCATGTCTGCCGTGGTGCCGAGGTCGTTGATGAATGCCAGCTCGACAAGATCTGCCGTCAGCGTGAGGTGGATAGTGCAGCGGAAGTAGGCTATGACGGAACAAACGACGGTAAGCAGCGGGAACACGACGGCGAAGACGCGCCGACTGACGCTAAGAAGGTAGATGAGTCCGAAGACGGCAAACTCCAGCGCCGCCCACTGGAACAACAGCACCATCAGGTCGCCAGCGCCGCTGAACGGGTTGTCGTAAAATTCGGCAAACAGGAATGTCACGCCGTAGAGCAGTGTAACCACGGCGCAAAACTTCCAGAGAGGAAAGAAAGATTGAAAGATTGAAAGGTTGAAAGATTGAAAAATTGAAGGATTGAAAAATTTGAAAATCGAGAACCGAGAATTATGTTTGCCTTTATTGTTTGTGTCCATATTATATTGCTTTAATAGATAAAGTCTGATATCGGCAACAAAGGTAATCATAATTCTTGGTTCTCGATTTTCAATCTCTCACCTTTTCAATCTTTCAATCTTTCAATCTTTCAATTTAAATTAATAGCGTTGGCGCCGAAAGCTCCGAGCACGGCGGTTGCTATTGCAGCGATGATTTTGAGTATAAGTTTCAGTTTGTTCATAGTGTGTTTCTCCTTTAAGCCCCCACCCGACCTCCCCGAGGGGAGGAGGTGGATGGGGGCGGGTTGGTCTGTCTGTCTGTTTTGTTCTTTCCTAACGTTTACCCTCCTCCTCCCCTCGGGGAGGTCGGGTGGGGGCTCGCTCTGTTCTCTCTTTCTGTTTACTCTCCTGCCAACGCCTCGCTTATCGCGTTTTTGGGCAGCTCGCGCACCTTGCAACCGTTAAGCAGCGCTCTTACACGAGTCTTGTTCTTCTCGATTTTCGTCTCGGGCTGGAACAGCACGTGTACGTTCTTGACGTTGCCGTTGGTGGTAAACTCGTCGAGGGTCAGCGCCGGCTTGGTGCTGATGCCTATCTTGAACGTGCCGAGGCGGTCGAGCTTCACGCGGTGCGACATTTGCAGGTGAGTCTTCATTGTCTCCACCAGCTCACTCAACACGGCTACGATGTCGGCACGCTTCACGGTGCAGTTAGCCTGCATCTCGTCGGCAAGATCGTCGATGTTTACCGTGCCCGTGTGTACGGCGCGGGCGTACCACTGTCCTTTAAACTTAGAGTCTTTTCTGTTGTCCTGATACAGTTTATAAAATACTGCCATAATCTTTTCCCTTTCTTTTTTTTAATGGTTAATAATAATTGTTTTGTTTCGGTCGTTTTGTGTCTGTCGACCATTTTTTTATTGTTGTTATCCTGACGACCAATCTTTTCGTTTCACCTCCGGAGTGTGTTTTTCTTGGTCAGGTGTGTCGAGGTCTTCTTGACGTCATACATCCGCCGCCGTCCCTTCCGCCGTGCGCTACCGGTCTGCGTCCGTGTCCGTTCCGTCCCGCCGTCTGTGTGCCGTCGCTTCGCCCTGTTCACGTTTGCAAAGATATAACATCTGCACAGCCGTGTCAAGAGGCAACACTGTAGTTTTTTACCATGATAGGAGAAAATTATTTTAATCCGTCCGGCTTATGTTGATTAATATCCTCTGTAACCATTTGATTTCCAATAAAATGCAATATGCCGCCTTTTACAAGCTAAAAGGCGGCATATCGTGACATGAAAGGTAACCTTTCGGAAGGTAAAAGGTTAACTCTATATTTTTATTCGCTGAGAAGTGCGGAAGTACTTCCTTTTCTTGTGCTCCCTGAACTCCGTTTCCAATGTCTTCGATTTTTCAAATTTTCGTCCTGCTCACGCTGAAATTTACAATTCCCGGAGCAGCCTGTCCCACTCGGGCATGATGTTTGCGGCGCTGAATTTTTCCGCCGCAAGGACGCCTTGTTGTCCGTAGCGCTCGCGCAGTTCGGGATGTTCTATCATTTTCAGTACGGCGTCTTTGAACGCCGGGGTATCGCCTTGCCGCACCAGCAGACCGTTCTCGCCGTCGCGGATGATGTCTGACGCCCCGTAACGGAAGTTGAATGCCACCGACGGCAGACCGCACGACTGCGCCTCGATGAGCGTCATGGGCAAGCCTTCGTAGCGCGAGGGCATGAGGTGAAGGCTGTGCTCGGCGTAACGTTCGGAGATGTTGTCGCTGACGCCGCACAGCGTCACGATGTCCGTCAAGCCGTAAGCGTCGATTTTGTCTTGCAGCTCACGGTGCAGCGGACCTTCGCCGTAGATGTCAAGACGCCAGTCGGGGTGGTGGCGCACCACGATGTTCCATACGTCGACGAGCGTGTCAAAACCCTTCTGACGCTCCATACGCCCCACGGCAATGGCGCGCCGGGTGCCGTAGTCTTTTACCATTGACGGCGGCATGACGTTGAAGTTGGGTATCACGCGCACACGTCGGGCATGACGCCAGTCGGCAGCGTCGCCCTCGGTAAGGCACACCACCGTGTCGGCGCGCAGCTCGGTGAAGATCATGAGCGCCCTGCGCCGCTCGAACCGCCGCGCCAGATGCGACTCGTACACCTTCTTGGCACGCGTCCGGCAGAGCAGCAGCAGTACCGCGCCGAGCGTCGTCGTGAAGAATATCACGTCGGGGCGCAGCTCACGGAGCACCTTGTCAAGTCTTGCGGCGGCTGTGAAGAGCGCCTTGACATGACCTATGAACTTTATGGCGGCGCCGGCGTCCCTGCGCGCCATCGGCACGTGCAGGAACAGCGTATTTACCCCAGCGCCGGTCTTGAACCTTATCGGTCGGCTGTCCTCATACGCCGAGATGATGGTCACCTCGTGTCCGTACATTGACGCGAGGCGGCTCGCCTTCTCCGTGATGATGCGTTCCACGCCGCCGCATGTCGAATAATCCTCGACAAAGTAAACTATTTTCATGCCTTGCAAAAGTAATCGTATGATTTAGGTTAACCCGTTTTTTTATTTTTATATCCTCACCCAATCAACTCTCCTCCCCTCGGGGAGGCAGGGAGGGGGCTTTCAACATCTTGAACAACCTACACGTCAGTCTCAGCCCGAGTATGTCTATCGAGAGAGCCTTCAACAGGTCGTTGAGGCTCCGGTAGCGTTGTATCGCCACGCGCTGGCTCCACAAACATATCTTGCCGGTGTAAGGGTAGGCGTGCAGCTGCGCGTCGGCCATGTTGAGGTAGAGGCGGTGCCAGCGCCGGCGGCGCGTGTCTATGCCGAGCGAGCGCACCACGCTTATCTGTGCGTCGAGCAGCGGCGCGAGTCCCGTCTGTCGCTGCCCGGCTGTTATTCCGGCGGCGTTGTCGTGGTAGATATACAGCCCCCGTGTGGTGGCGGCTATGCGCGGGTTGCGGCTGACGCATGCCCCGATGAAGTAGACGTCTTCGAACACCTTGCCTTTTATGAAGTGCAGACCTGCCGTCAGACTGCGGCGGTAGATTTTGTTGCAAGCCCAGCAGTGCTCGAAACCGTATGCCGAGAGCCATTCGAGGGCGCTGCCGTAGCTCTTGGGCGCGGGGCGGAAGCATGCCACCTCATGCCCGTCGACGCGCTGCGAGACGGGAAATTCGAGCATGTCGCAGTCGGCGTCGCCGTCCATCATACCGATCAGTGGGCGCAGCGTGTCGGGCGCTATCTCGTCGTCGCTGTCGATGAAGCAAACGTATTCGCCCCGTGCGCGGTCAAGACCGTGGTTGCGGGCGTCAGACAGTCCGCCGTTCGGCTTGTGAAACACGCGTATCCTGCCGTCGTCCTCTGCCGCCGCGTCGGCAATAGCCCCGCTGCCGTCGGTTGAGCCGTCGTCGACGAGCAGCAGTTCGTAGTCGCGGAAGCTCTGCGTCAGTATGCTGTCAAGGCAGCGCCGGAGCGTTTTCTCGACGTTGTAGACGGGAACGATTATGCTGAGTTTTACCATTTCAACAGTTTTATCATCAGGTCTTTCACCACGACGAGCCGTATTTTCAGCATTTTGAGCGGAGAGTTGCCGCTCTTTTTTGCCGCCGTGAACGAGTTGTTGCCGCTGTGGCAGCGGAACAGCACGAGCTTGTCGGCTATGAACCTGACGCCGTAGCGGTATGCCGCCACGTTGCCAATCCAGATGTCGTGCAGCGGAATGTCCTTCGGAAAGGGCAGGGCGGCGTCCCTCACCCGTCGGCTGAAAGCCATGCAGCAGCCCATGTATCCGTTTTTCAGCAGCGTGTTGCAGAGGCGTCCCGGGCGCGTGCCGTGCACCTTGAAGTACGACTCTTCCAGTACGTTAAGCCGCTCGTCCACCATCCGTGCGTCGCTCACCACGCAGTCGTGCCGTTTCAGATGCTCCATCATCACCGCCACCTTGTTGTCCGTCCATACGTCGTCTTGGTCGGAAAGGAAGATGTATTCGCCCCGTGCCTGTCGCAGCACGTTCTCAAAGTTCCATGTCGCCGATGCACGTCGCGGTCCTTCCACGAGTCTTATCCTGTCGTCGCCGACGCTCCGTATGATGTCTGTCGTGCCGTCAGTCGAGCCGTCGTCCGATATTATCAGCTCGTCGCCGTCGCCCAGTTGTGCCAGTATCGAGTCAATCTGTTGGCGCAGAAACCTCTCGCCGTTGTATGTCGCCATGCAGACGGAAATCATATATCTCTGTGTTTTGTTATCATATCTTATTTATAATACAACGCCGAATGTCGGAAAAAATTATTTCGTCAATTTGAGTTTTTCTGTTTCTGATTAAGGATTATAGGAGTACGGAAGTATAGAAGTGCGGGAGT
>CAJMQT010000114.1 GCA_905215655.1 uncultured bacterium
GCTTTGTGTGTTTAATTAAAAGCTACAAAACATTTGTCTGAACTTCTGCACTTCTGTACTCCTGTACTCCCGAACTTCTGTTCTTCTGCACTCCCCCAACTTATTAATTCTTAATTTCCCTGAGGAACTCTTTGTAGCTGTCCTGATATCCGTTGAAGACGTTTATGTCCACCTCTCCACGTATTCCGCTCACCCGTCCGTCGGGACAGAGCTGCCAGAAGAGCAGGCGCACGTCGGGCTTGTACTCCCCATAACGTGCTATCCACACGCGGTAACCACGTTGAAGGTCGGGAGCGGAGGGCAGATACTTGTTCACAAAGCGCTGACTTACATACAGGACGGGACGCACGCCGACTGCTCTCTCAACCTGTTTGAGCCACGTCCGTATGCGCGAGAACATGGCGTTGACGCCTCCCATCTTGCGTATCTGCGCGTCGGAAGGCTCCACATCGAGCACGGGAGGCATGTCGCCGCGACTGAAACGACTGTGTTTCAGGAAGTAAGCCGCCTGCCTTGACGCCGGCGAAGAGGGCGAAAAGAAGTGATATGCGCCGCAGACAATGCCGTGACGGCGCGCCTGACGATAATCGGAAAGGTAGAAAGGATTGCGCACGGAGACACCTTCGGTCGACTTGATGTAAACGAACGACACGGGATAAGACACCGTTCCGCGAATTTCCTTGCGGCTTATCTTGCCGAGGTTGGTTATCCGCAGACGGTCCCAATGTATCGGATATTTCTTCCGTCCCTTGCCGTGCTGGTAGCGGGAGATGTCTATTCCGTAAATCCTTTCGGGCGTATGACTGATGCGTTCGCCTCTGTACGCGCCGTCTTTCCACTCTCCCGACATGACCTTTCCCGAGGAAACGGCGGCACATCCGAAGCCGTTGCGCTTGCCGCCGAGCCACTTTCCGTCGTAGAAATCTCCGTCCTTGCCGCGGAAGACGCCGTGTCCCGACGGTCGGCAGAGGCTGTCCAGCTCGCCGACATACGTGCCGTCGGGGTATAAGACGGTGCCGCTGACGATAGTATCGGCAGCCCAACGCGCCCTGACCTCATGCCCGAGACTGTCTGCCGTGGTACCTTCGCCGTGGCGTCTTCCCGCCTTCCAGCCGCCGGAATACAGCACGCTGTCTTTCAGGGAGAGCACTCCGAAGCCGTCATACAAGCCGTTTTTCACTTCGCCGCGGTATGTGTAAGCTCCCCGACGGACAACGGCTATGCCCTCGGAGACCTTCTTCACGCATGACGAAAGCGACAGAACGAATATTGAAAGGAGCAAAAACAGGGGCTTTCTCATGGCAGAATGTTGTTAAAACCGAAGCCGAAGGCGTCGGGAGTGATTATCTTTCCGTTCATTGTCAGCCCTTTCAGACAGCCCGTAGAGCTGTAAACGGGAGCACCGTCGACAGCCAGTTGTCGCGGCAGGTCGTGCCGGCGGGCGTCACGCATGCAGCCTCTGAATATGCGTGGCGCGGCGTTAGCGGCATTGAAACCGTCGGTATGGCAGCCCGGAAAGACGGGAACGGCTATACTGTCGGCGGCCGCCGGCTTTAAGGTAAACCACGGATGAAAGTCTGATACGACGGCTCCGTCGGGCGTCTTGGCGTCCTTTGTCTGCAACATGCACAGCCCTTCGGCGTTGTCCCGGGATATCGGCGAGCATGCTACGCGCCGCGTCCTGCCCCGGCGGTCTTTATAGACGACGGTGTAAGTTATCACGGGACGTATCTCCACACGCCTGCCGCCGGCGGATTTGAACACGCTGACAAGCGTGTCGGCAAACGCCCGGCAGCGCGCCGTTTCAACCGAAAGTTCTGCCATCGTATTATATCCAGCGTCGCTGACGCTGTGTATTTTAAGATAATAATCCAGCTCTTCTGCCTGCCGTCGCAGTCGTGCCCGCAACTCTTCCGCCTTTTCCGCGAGGCTCTTTACAAACCTTCGTGCCTCCTTTCCGCCTATTGTCGCCGTGCGGAACGCCGCATCCCGAGGCTTCACCGTCAGCACTCTGCCGCGGCAGGAGGGGAAGAACGGGTATCTGTCGACAAAGCAACCGGCTGTCAGGACGCGGTTCTTCACACCGTCAACGACCGTCAGCGAGACGCCGTCGAGCCGGTCGAGACACGCCGTATCGCGGACAAACGCTATATTCTTGCCGTTCGCCCGTATGGCGAAATACCACGTCTGCTCCACCAAGACGGAGCTTCTCTCCATCCTTTCGGCAGTCAGCGGAAGGAACGAGGGCAGGTATAAAACAAGAACAATCGCTACCGACAATATCGGCAGCGATTGTAAAATGATGCGCGCTTGGCGCTTAGTCAATCTCTTCATCAGCCTCATAGCCGCCCATTTCACGGATGGCGTTCTTCAACATGGTGTACTGTTGGAACAAGTCGTGCACCGGAAGGTGCTCGTCATCGTGCATGGGGCTCTTCAAGTAGAACGACAGCCATGTCTGTATGCCGCTCTTTCCGGCGCGTGCGGCGAGGTCGCCGAGTAGTGCGAGGTCGAGCAGCAGTGGTGCGGCGAGTATGGAGTCCTTGCACAGGAAGTCTACTTTTATCTGCATGGGGTAGCCCATCCATCCGAAGATGTCGATGTTGTCCCATCCCTCTTTGTCGTCGTTGCGCGGCGGGTAGTAGTTGATGCGCACTTTGTGGAAGATGTCTCCGTAAAGGTCGGGATACTCGTCGCCTTTCAGTATGGTGTCTATCACGCCGAGCTTGCTGACCTCCTTGGTCTTGAAGTTCTCGGGAACGTCGAGCACGAGACCGTCTCTGTTGCCGAGGATATTTGTCGAGAACCATCCGCTGACGCCCAACATACGTGTGCGGAAGGCGGCGCTGAGCACGGTCTTCATCATTGTCTGACCTGTCTTGAAGTCTTTTCCGGCTATCGGCATGCCCGTCTTCTCGGCATACTGCCACATCGCGGGGATGTCAAGACAGGTGTTTGGAGCGCCCATTATGAACGGTGCGCCCTCCGAAAGAGCGGCGTAAGCGTAAACCATCGACGGCGCGATGTGCTTGCGGTCGTCGGCTTTCATCGCTGCCTCGAATGCCGCAAGATTGTCGTGAACGTCCTTGCAGCGGGGCACATATATTTCGGTTGACGCAGCCCAGATGACCACCACGCGGCTGCAACCGTTCTTCTCCTTGAACGAGCGGATGTCTTCGCGCACCTGCTCCACCAGCTGCCAGCGCGTAGCCGTGGTGTCTTTGGTCCATGTTCCTTCGAGCGCCTTGACATAATCGGGGTCATATACGCCCTTCATGGGCACTATGTTTTCCAGCTCTTCCTTGACGGGATAGATGTCGCGGTCTCTCAACACCTCGGCGTGCATCGAGCTTTCGAAGGCGTTGTCGGGCAGGATGTCCCATGCTCCGAAGACGATATCGTCGAGTTTCGGCATCGAAACGATCTCCGACACCTTTTTATATTGAGCCTCATCACCGCGTCCCACGCGGATGTTCGCCATCTGGGTGATTGAACCTACCGGCTTTCCCATGCCTTTGCGTATCATGAGCACGCCGTTGATAAACGTGGAGCTTACCGCTCCAAGTCCTACGCAGAGGACACCTAACTTGCCCTCCGCCGGTTTGACATTAGTCTGTTTCATATTATATTTAACTGTATTATCGTTTTATTATTGTGCAGAGTCACGTTGTTTTTCAGGTGTTTGGAGAGACAAACACGTATTAGTACAGCACAAATTTATATAAAAACTGTTTAAAGACCGATGTTTTTTCCCCATCTTTTGCATTTTTGGCAGTAATTAAACAATAAGCGGCTACATGTTAACTAATTTTATACGATGATCCGGGACGATGCGACTGTCGCGGGGGTACGCCGCAAAGTGCCGGAAAGTTACAATCTGTTACATTATCGCTATATATTCCTTACAGTTTTCATCGGCAAAGAGCCGTTTTGCAAAAGGCGGTCTTTTACCTTGTAAAAGGTTACCTTTCAGCGTGTAAAAGCTTGCCTTTTGCAAGGTAAAAGGCAAGCTTTTAAATTGTAAGAAGATAGAAAATAAGAATTAAGAAGTGCAGAAGTACAGAAGTGCAGAAGTACAGACAAATGTTTTATCGCTTTTAAATAAATTATAACACACAAAAACCAATGTCTGTACTTCTGCACTTCTGTACTTCTACACTTCTTAATTCTTAATTAATAAAACCTTTAATTAATTCCTCCGTTCCGATTATTTTTCTTATTTTTGCAAAGTTGAAATTACAAAACTTTATACTTAATAAAAACACAAATCATGGATTTAGTACAACAAATCATTGAGCGCGCTAAAAGCAACAAGCAGCGCATCGTGCTCCCCGAGGCATTGGAGGAGCGCACTCTGAAAGCAGCCGACATGGTGCTTGCAAACGACGTAGCCGACATTATCCTTATCGGCAACCCCGCAGAGATCAAATCTCTCGCAGAAAAATGGGATCTCAAAAACGTTGACAAGGCCACCATCATCGACCCTGAAAACAACCCCAAGAGCGAAGAATACGCCGAACTGCTTGCCGAACTGCGCAAGAAGAAGGGCATGACAATCGAACAGGCACGCGAGCTTGTCAAAGACCCGCTCTACCTCGGATGTATGATCATCAAGACCGGAGGCGCCGACGGACAGATATCAGGAGCCCTCAGCACCACAGCCGAGACGCTGCGCCCGGCATTGCAGATCATCAAATGCTCTCCCGGCATCACATGCGTCAGCGGCGCCATGCTGCTCGTTACGAAACAGCCGCAGTACGGTGAGAACGGCGTACTCGTGGTTGGCGACGTAGCCGTTACACCTATGCCCGACGCACAGCAGCTCGCACAGATAGCCGTATGCACCGCACAGACAGCAAAATCTGTTGCCGGTTTCGCCGATCCTCGCGTGGCAATGCTCAGCTTCTCGACCAAAGGCAGCGCCTCACACGAGGTAGTTGACAAGGTGGTAGAGGCAACAAAGATGGCAAAAGAGCTGGCTCCCGAGCTGAAAGTGGACGGCGAGCTCCAGGCAGACGCAGCCCTCGTGCCCTCCGTAGGACAGAAGAAAGCTCCCGGCAGCGACATCGCCGGCAAAGCCAACGTCCTCGTATTCCCCTGCCTCGAAGTGGGCAACATCGCCTACAAACTGGTTCAGCGCCTCGGCGACGCCGTAGCCCTCGGCCCCATTCTCCAAGGTATCGCACGCCCGGTGAACGACCTCAGCCGCGGATGTTCGGTCGACGACATCTACAAACTGGTGGCAATCACAGCCTGCCAGGCAATGGACGCGAAAGCGTAAAAATGAAGATAGGAGTCAGGAGTTAAAGGAGTTAAGAAGTTAAAGGAGTTAAGACAATAGTCCTGTTGCTTTGAAATTTGGAATTTATGACCGTTCGTTTTGAAGATATATTGGCGTGGCGTAAGGCTTATATGTTTGCTCTTGCAGCATACCGCACCGTTAAAACCTTTCCTGAAAATGAACGTTTCGGACTCTGTTCACAATTCCAAAGAGCCGCAATATCTGTTCCGGCAAATATTGCGGAAGGCTACAAGAAATTAAGCAAGGCAGACAAATTAAGGTTTTTCAATATCGCCCAAGGCAGTTTGGAAGAGTGTCGATGTTACGTCCATTTGTCAAAAGACCTCGGATATATTGATGCAGAAGCTTATGAAAAGCTTTATGCAAGCCTTGAAGAGGCAAGTAAATTGTTGAATGCGTACTGCAAAGGCGTGGTGAATAATAATCATCAGACCGAATAAGAGTAAAAGAGTTTGTCTTAACTCCTAAACTCCTAAAAATAAAAAACAACAATTAAAGCATTTGTCTTAACTCCTTTAACTTCTTAACTCCTTAACTCCTAGAAATAAAAAGTAACAACCAAAGCATTTGTCTTAACTCCTTTAACTTCTTAACTCCTTAACTCCTAGAAATAAA
>CAJMQT010000115.1 GCA_905215655.1 uncultured bacterium
ATGTTCAAACGCGTAAAGCATTGATAATCAAATCAAACATGCCAAAGGCATGTCCCTATATCGTGGATTGTTATACCGTAATTTTTATTCTGACAAACCTTCTTTATTTTTTTGCAACCGGGTTGCATCTCATTTTCCATATCTTTGCATAAAATAAACTGCATCTCGGCAATTTGAAGTAAACTTCATTGCTCTCGATTTGCATTATTTTTGCAAAAGATAACACAACGATATGGAAATAAAAGAATTTACAAGACCTTTGATCTCGCTGCTTATGCTCGGCGTCGGCATTGTTATGGACGCCGTTGGCGCCGGATGGTTTGCCAACCCTGAGCTGAGGGCGGCATGGTACGTGCTGGCGTTCCTGCCCGTGGGCGTCGGAGTGATGCGTGAGGCGTGGGAGTGCGCCTTGAAGAAAGACGTGTTCAGCGAGTTTATGCTTATGAGCGTGGCGTCCGTCGGCGCCTTCCTGATAGGCGAATATCCCGAGGCGGTGGCGGTAATGCTGTTTTATTGCATCGGAGAGACGTTGCAGGATATCGCCGTCGACCGTGCGCGGGACAATATACGCAGCCTTATGGACTTCCGTCCCGACCGTGCGGCGGTGGTCTGCGACGGCGCGATAAAGATTGTCAAGCCCGAAGAAGTCAAGCCGGGCGACGTCATAGAGGTCAAGCCCGGTGAGCGTGTGGCGCTTGACGGAGAGCTGATAAGCGGTGAGGCGGAGTTTGACACGGCGGCTCTGACGGGCGAAAGCGTGCCCCGTATGATAGAGCAGGGCGGCGAAGTGGCGGCGGGAATGATAGCCGTCGGCACCGTGGTGAGGCTCAAAGTAAAGCGGACGGCAGGCGAAAGCGCCGTTGCAAGGATACTCTCGATGGTCGAAGAGGCGTCGTCGCGCAAAGCGCCTGCCGAACTCTTTATCCGCCGTTTCGCAAGAGTTTACACCCCGACGGTAATCGGTCTTGCCGCAATAACCGTCCTTCTGCCGTGGCTGTGGTCGGTGGCAAGCCCCTCGTATGATTACGTTTTCGACACATGGTTCTACCGCGCGCTCATCTTCTTGGTTATCTCCTGCCCCTGCGCGCTGGTTATCAGCGTGCCGCTGAGCTACTTCTGCGGTATTGGAGCGGCGTCTCTGCGCGGCATATTGTTCAAAGGCGGCAACATCATCGACGCCGTGACCCGCATCGACACGGTCGTGTTCGACAAGACGGGGACGTTGACCCGTGGCGTATTCTCTGTTGTCCGCGTGGACGGCGAGCGCCCTGACGAACTCTTGAATGTCGTTGCGGCAATCGAGCGCAACAGCAATCATCCCATCGCGAAGGCGATAGCGAGCCACGCAAAAACCGCCTCCGAAGAAGTTACCGACGTGAAGGAAAAGTCCGGATACGGCATGACGGCGACGTGCCGGGGCGACCGTTGGACGGTGGGAACGCTCCGGATGCTCGACAGCGAGGGCGTAACCTATCCCGAAGAGCTTGTCGGCGTGCCCGAGACAATAGTCGCCTGCGCCCGCAACGGGCGGTACGTCGGCTCGATATTCCTTGCCGACACGCTGAAAGACGACGCCGTAACGGCTGTTGAGAAGCTGCGTAAAGCGGGCATAAAGCACATCGAAATCCTGTCGGGTGACAAGCAGGCGCTGGTCGACAGGGTGGCTCTCACGCTGAAAGCCGACCGCGCCGCGGGCGATCTTCTGCCTCAAAACAAGCTCGAAAGGATTGAGACGCTCCGGCAGGAGGGGCGCTGCGTGGCTTTCTGCGGCGACGGAATAAACGACGCTCCGGTGCTTGCGCTGAGCGATGTGGGCGTCGCCATGGGCACGATGGGTGCCGACCTCGCGGTCGAGACGGCCGATATCGTAATCCGAAACGACCGTCCCTCGATGCTTGCCGAGGCTGTCCGGACAGGACGCGACACACGTTTGATAGTGCGTCAGAACATCATCTTGGCAGTCGGTGTCAAGGTTTTGGTAATGCTTCTCGGGCTTCTCGGCATTGCAAATCTCTGGTTTGCCGTCTTCGCCGATGTCGGTGTTGCCCTTCTTGCCGTGCTTAACGCGGCAAGACTCCGTTCTTGAAAACTAATTAAGAATTATGAGTTAAGAATTAAGAAACAAAGTTCGGCGTTAAGCCAATTATGATTATCTTTGTCGGTGGAACTGCTTTCTTCCAATAAAAGAGCAAATATAATTTTCAATTCTCAACTTTTCAATTCTCAATTTGTTAGATGCTTGATGATAAATTCTACACGGACAAGCTCGCCCTTCGCGGCATAAAGCCCACCGCGACGCGGATCCTCATACTGCGGGAGATGTTCCGCGGCGACGAGACGGTGTCGCTGCCGCAGCTCGAAAGACTGCTGCCGACGGTGGATAAGAGCACCATCTCGCGCACGCTTTCACTCTTTCTGATGCACCGGTTGATACATGTCGTAGATGACGGGAGCGGCTCTTTGAAGTACAACGTTTGCAGCGACGACTGCGATTGCAGCGTCGAGGACGAGCATACGCACTTCTGTTGCGAGCGCTGTCACCGCACGTTTTGCCTTAAAAACATACATGTCCCCGTCGTTCCGCTGCCCGACGGCTTTGTGCTTAACAGCATAAATTATGTCATTAAGGGGCTTTGTCCCGAGTGTGCGGCGGCTTTAAGATGATTGTTTTTTACAGATACAGCACGCTTTCGTTGCCCATATTGAACAGCAGGTCAAGTATGCTGAGGTTCGGAATGAAACCGTGCTTGCGCTCATACACCTGATAATAACGCCGCGGAGTGAAGTCGTTGTCCGGCAACGGGTGCTTGGGGCGTATGGCGTCGCGCATGTCTGCCACGCCGAGTAACGCCCCGCTGTCGGCCGGCAGGTAGCTGTCGGTGGGGCGGATGGACGGGTTTATGTCCAACAGCTCGCACATTTTGGCACATATCTCCATGTTGAAATCATAAAGGAATGTCCACCGCCGCTCGAAGAAAGGACGTATGTCGTCGGCGTAAAACTCGAAGAACGGCGACTCGCCGTAGGCACTTTGCAGCGCGTTCCAATGCAGATGACGCCAGTTGCCGTGGTCACTTATCCTCATATCCTTCATCAAGCATTTTCCCGGTGCCGTCGTTCCGTCGTTCGGGATGGCGTCTGTCATGCGCTCGACGGGCACCGTCAGCGCCTGCACACCGTTGGTCGTGGCTATCAGACACCGGTTCCTGTATGTCTGTTTGATGAAACTGTCGTAAGCCTCAATCAGTATTTCATCATACCGATTGAGTTTCTGATACCATTGAACGGGGGCGAAATAAGCCGAAGAAAGTATTGTCGAGGACATTATTTGATGTTGTCAACCATTCTGAACAGACGGTTCCAGCGTATGCCGGAGAAGCCGCCGCGATCCGGGTCGCTGCTCCACCAGATGAAGATGGGCTTTCCTACGACGTGGTCTTCGGGCACAAAGCCCCAGTAACGGCTGTCGGCGGAGTTGTGACGGTTGTCTCCCATCATCCAGTAATAGTCCATTTTGAATGTGTATCGGTCGGTTTGTTTGCCGTTGATGAATATCTTTCCGTCTTTTATTTGCAGGTCGTTACCCTCGTAAGTGCGTATTGGGCGCTCGTAGACGGCGATGTTCTTCATGTCGAGATGTATGGACTTGCCTTTCTGCGGTATCCATACGGGACCGTAATTGTCGCGTGTCCATCCCGTGTTTGCGTTGAGCGGATACAGGTCACCGGTGCTTGCGTCGGTGTTGAGGGTTATGCTTTTCACGATGTCCTTACGCTTTTTGAGCACGCTGACGGCTCTGTTTGTCAGCGGCATGAAGCCGTTCTGGTTGAGGCTTGTCATGTCTTCGATACTTATTCCGAGCTCCTGCATGAGGTCTTCGGGTATCGGTTGCATCAGTTTTACGTAGTAAGTGTATTGCACGTTGTCCGGTTCCTTGTTTGCCTTGCCGTCGAGATAGATTATGCGGTTGCGTATTTGAAGGGTCTGTCCGGGCAGTCCGACGCAGCGTTTCACGTAGTTCTCGCGCCGGTCAACGGGTCTTGTTATTATCTCTCCGTACGTTCCGCGGTTGTCGGCGATGTAGTTTCGTCCCACATTATAAATATAGTCGTACCACGCCCGCTGCTGTATTGAGCTGAGCGAGTCGAGCTGCGGCTGTTCGGGCGCTAGCTGACTGCCGAAGGAGTAAGCCATCTGGTAGAAGTCGGCAGCCTGATATTGGGGTGCCGTTACGAGGGTGTCGCCCGCGGGGTAGTTGAAGACGACGATGTCGTTAAGCTCCACTTTGCCGAAGCCTTTCACCCGTCGGTAGTCCCATTGCGGCCATTCGATGTACGACTTGCAGCCGAAGACGGGCAGCGTGTGCTGTGTCAGCGGCATGGTGAGCGGTGTCTGCGGTATGCGCGGACCGTAGCTTACCTTGCTTACGAAGAGGTAATCGCCCGTTAGCAGCGACTTTTCGAGCGATGATGACGGTATGACGTAGTTCTGGAAGAAGAACAGGTTGATGAAGTAAACGGCGACGAGGGCGAACACGATGGCGTCGACCCACGACATGACGAACCTTATCGGTGCGTCGGCGTCGCGCCACCACTGCCAGGGTATCTTCTTTGTTATGTAAGCGTCGTAGATGAACGGCACGACAACGAGTCCCCACCAGCTCCCGACCCAAAGCAGGAACAGCAGGTAGAGCACGGTCACCGTGACGAATTTAAGCCATTGGATTGTTTTGTCTGATAGCATAAGGATGTCTTGTTTTTTAGAATTTGAACATGTCGCTGATTGTCAGCAGTCCTTCATGTTTTGCCGTATATTCCGCGGCGAGCACGGCTCCGAGGGCGAAACCTTTGCGCGAGTGTGCGTCGTGAGTTATGGTGATGCAGTCAGCCTCCGAGTCGTATGTCACGCTGTGTATGCCCGGCACTTCGTCGCGGCGTATCGAGTTGATAGCCAGTTGGCTGTCTTCGCAGTCGGCAGAGCCTGTCAGCGTGCCGTCGGGAGCGAGCAGCGTGCCCTTCACCCAGCCCTCCTTGCGGTCGATGTTGTCAATGATTTCTTCGGCAAGAGTTATCGCCGTGCCGCTCGGTGCGTCGAGTTTGTGTATGTGGTGTGTCTCCTCCATGCTTACCGAGTACTGCGGAAAGCCGTTCATTATCTTTGCAAGATAGCGGTTGACGGCGGAGAATATCGCCACGCCGACGCTGAAATTAGACGCCCAGAAGAGTGTTCTTCCGCCGCTGTTGCACAGGTTTTGAATGTCCTGCCCGTGCTCTTTCATCCAGCCCGTTGAGCCTGACACCACCTTCACGTTGTGCTCGAAGGCTTTGAGATAGTTGCTGTAAGCCGCTGTCGGCGTGGTGAACTCTATCGCCACATCTGCCGATGCGAACTCGGGGCTGTCAAAGTCCTGACGGTTGTCAACGTCGATGATGCTTACTATTTCATGTCCGCGGCTGCGGGCAATCTGTTCAATCATCTTGCCCATCTTGCCGTAACCGATAAGTGCTATTTTCATTTTACGATAAATTTTATAATTCCTTGCAAAATTACGGAAAATCATGTGAACGGCAAAATTATAAAATTGAAAAGTTGAAAAATTGAAAGATTGAAAAATTAGAGTTATGAAACGAAGTTCGGCGTTAAGCCAATTAAGAATTAAGAAAAATAGCAACGAGGCATGTTTTCTTAATTTTTAACTCTTAATTCTTAATTCCCCACGTTTTGCTTTCATATTGAAAGCAAAACGTGGGGTGTTTCTTACACTTTTTATCGGCAAACCCTTGGTTTGCAAAAGGCGGTCTTTTACCCTGCAAAAGGTAAGCTTTCAGCGTGTAAAAGGCGGTCTTTTGCAAGGTAAAAGCTTACCTTTTAAAATTGAAAGTGCGGTCGTTCCGAAATTGA
>CAJMQT010000116.1 GCA_905215655.1 uncultured bacterium
CTTTCACACGCCAAAAGGCGGTCTTTTAGGAGGTAAAAGACCGCCTTTTGTAAATCGTTGATTATCAAAACGAAAGGACATGTGATATGCCTCCTCTCGGGAAAGTCGGGTGGGGGCTTATTCTTACAACAATCCTGTCATATAAACCGGCAAGAGAGTGGTCTCTGCATCCTTCTTTAAGTCCTTTGTATAAATCAAATATCGTTTGTCTACAAAATTCGAGAACTTTTTGCAGAAAGCGTCAAGTGAGGCATGGGTGTTATAGCCCGATGATTTTACTTCAACAGGATAAAGTTTCGCGCCACGTGACAACAAGAAATCTATCTCGTAATTGTGAGTACTGTCCTTTGCCCATGAGTAGTAGAACAGCTTATTGCCGGCGGCAGCAAGCATCTGAGCCACTAAATTCTCATAGACATATCCTAAATTTGCAGTAAGTTTGTCGTTCAAGAGCTTCCGGTATATAATGTTCTCTGTATAATCCTTATCCCAAAACGCCAATGTGACAAACAGTCCTGTATCGGCACAGAATATCTTGAATTTGGAAATATTCTTTGTCAGAGACATACCGACATTCGGGTCGTTTGAATGAAAAGAGAAAAGAACGGTCTTACTGTCTTCCAGACATTGTAAATATTCTATCATCTTCTCACTGTCTATTTTCCCCAGCACAGAGTATGGCTTAAAACGATTTCCTGTCTGACTTAATTGTGCAGGTATTTCCATAAACAGTTTCCCAAGTTTACCACTCGGATCAAGCTTTTGGAAGTCGTCTTCATACAATCTGATGATGTTTCGTTTCACTGTGTCAACCTTACTGAGGTTGTTCGTCTCAATAAATGTGTTGACAGCCTGTGGCATACCGCCAACCAGCATATAGAGTCTGAGCTCACGCATTTTGTCCCTGTGTGCTCCACCAAGAGGCATACGCTTGTCAAAGAACACCTTCATCAGAGGTATCGATGCCTCGTCGCCGAGAGCCCAACGAAACTCTTCATAATCCATCGGATACATCTCTATCCGCTCTTCCTCGCTTGGTATGGTAATGTTCTTTGTGTTCTTCTTGATGCTTATGAGCGAACCTGTCTCAATATAGTCGTATCTGCCATCGGCAACGAGGTATTTTATAGCCTGACGTGCCTTGGGGCATTGCTGTACTTCATCGAAGATGATAACAGACTTTCGCTCTTTCAATACGACATTATATAACGTCTGTAACTGCAAGAATATGAAGTCAATATTCATCAAATCGTCAAACAAGGCGATGACTTCTTTGGATGCCCTGTTGAAATCAATGAGAATATAAGACTCATACTCGTTTTTTGCAAATGTCTCTACAAGGGTTGACTTTCCTACACGGCGTGCCCCTTCTACAAGAATAGCCGTCTGTCCGTCTTGCTCCTGTTTCCATTTAAGAAGTTTGTCGTATGCCTTACGTTTGAAAGTTCGCTGCATAATGTTCTAATTATCAGTGAGAAATATGCTGCAAATATAATGTTTTTTTTCTAATTTACGTAAATATTTTTGGCTGTTTTCCCGAAAAATACGTAAATTCTTTCAGTCAAAAACCCGAAGAATACGTAAATTTATTTTGCTTATTTTCGGAAAAATACCGAAATCTTTTGAGTGGATTTGTTGATTTCCACCAAAAGTTTCGGTATTTTTACGGCATTCTTTCAAGTTATTGATAATAAGAAACGAAAGGGTAGGGAACCACACCTCCCCTCGGGGAGGTCGGGTGGGGGCTCTTCAATTTTAATGCGCTTCCAGCCAGTTGGCGCCCCATCCGCTGTCGGCGGTAAGGGGGACGAGCAGGGGACAGGCGCTTTGCATCTCGTCGAGCACGGTTTTCTCTACTATGTCACGCTCGTCGGGCACGACCGAGAAGTTGAGTTCGTCGTGTACTTGCAGTATCATTTTCGAGCGCAGACCCAGCTCCTTGAAACGGCGGTGGATGCGCACCATCGCCACCTTTATTATGTCTGCCGCCGTGCCTTGTATCGGAGCATTGATGGCGTTGCGCTCGGCAAAGCCGCGCACGGTGGCGTTGTGCGACGCGATGTCGGGCAGGTAGCGGCGCCGTCCGAACAGCGTCTCGGCGTAGCCGCGCTCGCGTGCCGTCTGTTTGGCTTGCTCCATGTAGTCCCATACCTTTGGGAAGGTGGCGAAGTAGCCGTCGATAAGCTGCGTGGCTTCGCTGCGGCTGATGCCCAAACGCTCCGCCAGTCCGAAGACGGTGATGCCGTAGATAATGCCGAAGTTGGCGCGTTTCGCCTTTGTGCGCTGGTCGCGCGTCACGCTGTCTATCTCCTCTTTGTATATCTTCGCTGCCGTGGCGGCGTGTATGTCGTAGCCCTCGCGGAACGCCTCTATCATGTTTGCGTCGCCGCTGAGGTGCGCCATGACGCGCAGTTCTATCTGACTGTAATCGGCTGAGAAGAACAGGCAGCCCTCCTCGGGTATGAACGCCTTGCGTATCTCCTTGCCGTCCTCGCCGCGCACGGGGATGTTTTGCAGGTTGGGGTCTGACGACGAGAGGCGTCCCGTCGCCGTAACGGTCTGGTTGAACGACGTGTGTATGTGTCCCGTCCGCGGGTTGATGAGTTTCGGCAGGGCGTCGACGTAGGTGCCGAGGAGCTTCTTCAATCCTCTGTGTTCCAGTATCTTGCCCACTATCGGCGCTTTCGTCGCGAGCTGTTGCAGCACCTCTTCCGACGTGACGTACTGTCCCGTCTTCGTCTTCTTCGGCTTTTCGACAATCTTCATCTTGCCGAAGAGCACTTCGCCCACCTGTTTCGGCGACGCGATGTTAAACTCCTCGCCCGCCATCTCGTATATCTCCTTCTCGATGGCGTTCATCCTCTGCGTCAGTATCGACGACGTCTCGGCAAGCGAGGCGGTGTCAAGCCGCACGCCGTTCATCTCCATGTCGGCGAGGACACGCACCAAGGGCATTTCTATTTCGTAGAACAGCTTGTCGACGCCAGCCTCATGCAACTTCGGTTCGAGGATGTTCCGCAGTTGCAGCGTGATGTCCGCGTCTTCGGCGGCGTACTCGTAAACCTGCTCCGGCGGCAGCTCGCGCATCGACCGCTGCTTCTTTCCCTTCGGTCCGATCAGCTCGTCGATGCGAATGGTGCGGTAGCCGAGATACACCTCCGCCATGTAGTCCATGTTGTGACGCAGCTCCGGTTGCAGCAGATAATGGGCTATCATCGTGTCGAACATCTCGCCGGCAAGGGTGACGCCGTAGCCCGCCAAGACTTCAAGGTCGTACTTGATGTTCTGTCCGATTTTGACGATTGACGGGTCTTCGTACACCGATTTAAATATGTTTACAATTTTTTGAGCTTCTTCACGATTGTCCGGAACGGGCACGTAAAACGCCTCTTTTTCCTCCACGGCAAAGCTCAGACCCACCAATTCGGCGCTCATCGCGTCGGTGGAGGTGGTTTCCGTGTCTAAACTTAAAATTCTTTTTGTCCTGAAAAAGTCACAAATTTTCCGCATATCATCCTCTGTGTCAATGAGTTTGTAGGTGTGCGGCGTGTCAGTTAACGCTCTCAGATTTGAAAATTCGGGAGCTTTCGGGGCCTCGGGCGCAAAATTTGAAAATAAATCGAGTTGTGTTTGAGCGTTTTTTTGATTATTTTCAGATTTGTTAAGAAACTTGTCTGCGAGCGTCTTGAATTCCAGTTCGGCGAATATTTCGCGCAGTTTCGGCTCGTCGGGCTCCGTCACCCGCAGCTCGTCAAGATTGAGCTTGATGGGCACGTCGGTCTTTATCGTTGCGAGGAATTTAGAGAAGCGTATCTGCTCCGCATTCTCCTCGACCTTCTTCTTCAATGCTCCTTTCAGTTCGTCGGTGCGCTCCAGGAGGCTGTCTATCGAGCCGAACTGTCCGATAAGCTTTACGGCGGTCTTCTCGCCGACGCCCGGACAGCCCGGGATGTTGTCCGCCGCGTCGCCCATCAGTCCCAGCAGGTCGATCACCTGCGCCGTGTCGGCAATGCCGTACTTGGCGCACACGCCCTCCGTGTCGAGCGTCTCGTAGCCTCCGCCGTGGCGCGGGCGATACATGAAGACGTTGTCGCGCACCAGCTGACCGTAGTCTTTGTCGGGCGTCAGCATGTATGTCTTGACGCCGGCTGCCGCCGCCTGCGCCGAGAGCGTGCCTATCACGTCGTCCGCCTCATAGCCCGGCGCCTCGATGACGGGAATGTTCATCGCCCGCAGGATGTCTTTTATGATAGGTACGGAGCGGCGTATGTCCTCCGGTGTTTCCTCGCGCTGCGCCTTATACGCTGCGTATGCCTCGCTGCGGAAGGTGGGTCCGTGGGGGTCGAACGCCACGCCGAGATGCGTGGGACGCTCCTTGCGGAGCACCTCGTTGAGGGTGTTGCAGAAGCCCATCACCGCCGACGTGTTCAGCCCTTTCGAGTTGATGCGCGGCGCTTTGATGAAAGCGTAATACGAGCGGTATATCAGCGCGTAAGCGTCTAAAAGGAAAAGTTTGTCCATTTTTTATCTTTTTTATCGTGTAAAATTACTATTTTTTTATCATTAATCCGATAAAATAAGTACTTTTGTAACAAAATTAGCAGGTAAATGGACCATCTGTCAGTCATAAAAACACCGATAGCGGCGGAGCTTGAAGCCTTTATCAGCCTCTTTAACAGCGCCCTGACGCACACGGATCCCTTGCAGGAAGAGATATTCAGGCACATCCGTCAGCGTGCAGGAAAGCGCATGCGCCCGATGCTGATAATGCTTATGGCGAAGAATTACGGCGCCGTCAACGAGTCGACACTGCACGCTGCCGTGGGGCTGGAACTGCTGCATACGGCATCGCTCGTTCACGACGACGTGGTGGACGAGAGCGCCGAGCGGCGCGGACAGGCGTCGGTCAACGCGGCGTATGATAACAAGGTTGCCGTGCTTGTGGGCGACTATATCCTCTCCACGGCGCTGCTGCACGTCTCGAAGACGCATAACGAGCTGATAGTAAGGTATCTTGCCGAACTCGGGCGCACGCTCTCCAACGGCGAGATACTGCAACTTACGAGCGTGTCGAGCAGCGAAATATCCGAAGAGACTTATTATAAAGTGATATCGCAGAAGACAGCCGCGCTCTTCGAAGCATGCTGCGCCATCGGCGCGATATCCGCCGGAATGCCCGAGGAGAGGGTAGGCGAGGCGAAGAAATTCGGTCAGACGTTGGGCATGATCTTCCAGATACGCGACGACATCTTCGACTATTACGACTCCGCCGACATCGGCAAGCCCACCGGCAACGACATGGCGGAGGGCAAACTGACGCTGCCCGTGATCCACGCCCTCAAAAACGGAGGTGACGACACCATGCTCGAACTTGCCTATAAAGTGAAAAATCGCACGATAACACCCGATGAAATCGCCCTTTTGGTAGCTTTTACCAAGGCTCACGGTGGTATCGATTATGCCGAAAAACGTATGTCGGAGCTGCGCCAAGAAGCTCTCGGATTTATCCGTAACGAGGTGAAAGACGCCGCCATACAACATGCCCTGACAGCATATCTCGACTTTGTGATAGAGAGGACGAAGTGAGAAATATAGCAGACTCGCACCCGACTACAACCAGCCTCGCCCCCGCCCCCTCCCCAAAAGGGAGGGGAGAAAAAGCAACCTTATATCATTTATAGCGTATCAAATTTAGATTTGCATCATATCGGATTGTTCTGTTTTTTTGATACATTTTCGTAAAAGGTTTTGTCGATATAGAATATTTAGGAATGTGTGTTCCGAGCTTTCATTATCTGAAAAAGATAATCTAATCACTTGATATTTAATGAATTATAAAAGGCGGTCTTTCGCAACGCAAAAGACCGCCTTTTGGAATGAATTAAGAATG
>CAJMQT010000117.1 GCA_905215655.1 uncultured bacterium
TTGCTTTATTATGTTGTCTCATAAGTTCTTTTCAATTTTTCAATTTCTCAATTTCTCAATTTGAATAGTCTTTCAATTCTCCTCCCCTCTCTTTGGGAGAGGGGTCGGGGGTGAGGCTGCTATTTATTGACAAAAATTAAATATTTCATCAAAAAACTGCAACAAACTGTTGGAGA
Organism: uncultured bacterium; assembly: GCA_905215655.1. Taxonomy (GTDB): domain Bacteria; phylum Bacteroidota; class Bacteroidia; order Bacteroidales; family Bacteroidaceae; genus Prevotella. The sequence goes on from CAJMQT010000117.1 coordinate 177, forward strand.
CAATGAAAAAATTATTACATTTGTAAATAAAATCGCTTTGACCGTGTATCAAAAGAAAGAAGCGGCATTTTGAAGCATGGTCGCAAATCACACACTCATGTAGAGACAACCTATATTCTGCCGCTTTTCATTAAATTTTAGCGTTACATGAAATCAAACATTTTGCACGTAACAGCCCTGCTATCATTGGCGTTATGCCTTTTAGCGGGTAATGCACAAGCCCAAAACGGGCAGCCGCATTCGTTAAAAGCTGACGCCAGCTTTACCGACGTCACGCTGACTTGGCAAAAACCGACGGCTGATTTAACCCTACAATGGCACGACGGAGATGACTACAACGGACAGGACGGTCAGCTGACCAATCCGGAGGGAACGGCACAGGTGTTCACCGCAAGCAAGTTTACTGCCGACGAGCTGAAAGACTTCGTAGGACAAACCGTCGAGAGCATCGATTATTGGGAGTACCGCGAGGTCCTCAACGTATGGGTGCTCATCTATGAGAACGGCAAAGTGGCTTACGAACAGAAAGTGGACAACTCAAACTTCAAGAAAAACTCATGGCGCCCCACCACCCTCACCACGCCGTACGTCATACCCGCTGACAAAGAGGTGATGTTCGTCATCAAGCAGGAATACGGACGCAACAACAACTTCATCGGCATTTGCGACCGTGCCGCCACAAAGAATAAAGGAAACCTTTACTCTTTCGACGGCAAGACATGGTACACCGACGGTCCGGGCGACTTCCTCATCACGGCTCATCTGCGCAACGCGGCGACAGCCGAGCCCGACGGTTACAACGTTTACCGCGACGGAGCGAAAGTAAACGACGTCATGCTGACTGACGCCACGAGCTACGTTCTCAAAAGCGAAGCCGAAGGAACACATAAATATAAGGTGTCAGCTCTCTACGGAACCGACGAGAAAATGTCTGCCGAGGTAACGGCAACATCCATATCCGTTTACAGCTCTCTGCCCACCGTCAACGGTCTCACCGGCTCGGTAGACGGACTGAAAGGCACGCTGACATGGGGCGCACCGCTCAAAAGAGGCAGCGAGATGACATGGAGCAACAAGACCTTCAACCAGGCGATAGGCGGCACGGCGTCTTCAAACACCAAGGTATGGATCAAGCAGGAGTTTGACGCCAACGACATGGCGGCATTCCCCAACCACCGGATCAACGCCATCAACGCATACGTAGGACCGGAGGGCGGCATTCTCACCGTAACGGCGTTTATCATAAAGAACGGCGTAATAGACTATTACGAGGTAATCCCGGCAGAGACGGTGACTGCTATCACCGCCGGCGCATGGAACAAGTTTACGCTGACCACTCCGTACAATATGGAGCTTGGCAACACCTACGCTTTCGGTCTTTACTACACACAGACCCCGAAGATGCACCCCGCAGGCGTTGACACGAGCACGGCAACATCGGCAAAGGGTAACTCTTTCTCTACATCATCACCCAACTCAACCGACTTCGCCAAGAGCAAACCGTCATGGAAGACGCTGGCATCAGGAAAGATCGCAGGAAACTTCATGCTGACTGCCGACGTCGAGGCTCTCTCGACAGAGGCAGGACAGCCGCAGGAAATCACCGCTTACGACGTTTATCGTGACGGCGCAAAGATTGCGGAGAACTTAACAGCATTGACTTACGAAGACAACGTGACCGACCTCGGCACATACACTTACTCGGTGGTTGCAAAGTCGGCAGACAGCAAGACGTCGCCCGCCACATCGACCGACGTAACTTACACGCTGCCGGCAGAATACGTGGCACCCACAATTCTCGACTACGACCAGAAAGGCAAGGACATCTCGTTCAGCTGGAGCACCAGCGCCTACGAGCTGAAACACTACGGCACGGCGTCTTACATGGCAGGATTTACCGAGGAGATGACAATGCTCTACGGAACAAAATTCTCGAAAGAAGAGCTTACCGATTACGTGGGTTACAAGTTCAACTCTGTCAAGTTCGGTATCGGTGCCAACATCGGAGCCTTCAAGCTGCAACTCATCGACTCTGACAAGAACGTGCTGTTCAGCAAGGACATTGCAGAGGGCGAGATTGAACCGGGCTATCTCTATAACATGACGCTCGGCGAAGACGCTGTGGCTATTCCCGCCGACAAAGACCTGTACCTCGTTTACAACGCCACGCTGCCCGCCAACACCAATGCTCTGCTCCTCGATGCAGGACCGGCAGTAGACGGCGGAGCGATGGTAAGCCTTTCCAACGGAGCCACCTGGCTGAAACTCGGAACGATAGCAACTGACTACGACGACTACAACATCGTGATCGGAGCCGTCATTGTGGCTCCCGCACCGGCACAGGGCGCGGCCAAGACCGACGCAGGCATCACGCTTGGCAAGATTTCTCAAAACTTCTCCAACATCCGTAGCTTGAAAGCCGACGTCATTAAGACAGCAACGGAAGAGCCTTTCGGCGTAGCGCCGTCAGCAGTTCTCAAAGCACCGGCACGTGCCGCAGCCGACAAGCCTCAGGTAAAGAGCTTCAAGATTTATCGCAACAACGAGCTGATAAAAGAAGTTACGGAGGCTGAATACACCGAGACGCTCAGCGAGTACGGAGTATTCAAGTACTACATCACCTCAGTCTACACCAACGGCTGGGAGTCTGCCGCAAGCCGCGTGCTCACCTTCACCAACATCATCGCACAGAAGGCTCAGGCTCCTTACGACCTGACAGGCAATGCGACAGGCAAAGACCTCACGCTGACATGGAGCGCGCCCGACGCAGCTCCCGAGCTGAAATATCACACAGGCGACCAGAGCATGGCTCTTGGCATGACCGTCAGCGGCACCACCTGCGAGGGCTACCACGCCATCATGTTCCCGGCAGCCGAGATTGCCGACAAGGCAGGACAAGAGGTATCTCACATCAAGTTCGGTCTTAACGAGAACACCTTGAAGACAGCGTCCGTATTCGTGATGTACAATTACAACATCGTTTACGAGCAGGAAGTTGACGTTGCCGACCTCGTGGTAGGCATGAACACCGTACGCCTGAACAACCCCGTCAAGGTAGAGGCAGGCAAGGATCTCTTCGTCGGTTATCACATCACCTACGCCAAGGGCGGACACCCGCTGTTGCTTGACGCAGGTCCCGCGGTAGCCGGATATGGCGACATTATCTCTTCGTCAGGCTCACAGGGTTACTGGTACTCTCTCGCGACGAAATACAAGCAGAATTACAACTATCGCATGTCTGCCGTACTGAAGAAGGCCGACGTGGAGATGGCTCCAGCCAACGGTGCCGCTCTCGCCGAAGAGGCAACGACATACAACGTATATCTTGACGGCGTTGCCGTACAGACCGGCGTGACGACCACCACATGCACTCTGCCCGACGCGGCAAGCGGCTCATACACCGTGACGGCGGTAACAGCCGACGACGAGTCTGCCGAGTCTAACGCTGTGAAATACACCGCCACCAGCGGCATGACAAATGTCATCGACGACGCCAACGCTGCCGACGCCACGATTTACAGCATTGACGGACGCCTTGTAGGCAAAGACGACAAGAACCTCAAAAAAGGCGTTTACATCAAGAACGGCAAGAAGTACGTTGTAAAATAAAACAACAAACGTCGTTCACGTCATTGACAGAAACATGCGTGAACACGTAAATAACAATTAAGGCAATTACCGGCATTTCGGTAATTGCCTTAATTATTTAACGTGAATTCGACGAAAATTGGTGAATTAAGAATTAAGAGTTAATAGTTAAGAGTGAAGAATGAAGAGTGAAGAGGGAAGAATTTTAGGAGTTAAAGGAGTTAAAGGAGTTAAAGGAGTTAAGACAATAGCATTATTAAAGTGAAGAATGAAGAGTGAAAAAGCAGCCCCCACCCGACCTCCCCGAGGGGAGGAGAAAGCCCCTCCCCAACCCTCCCGAGGGAGGGAGAACTGAATGGGTGAGGATAAATTAAAGAATGAAGAATGAAAAATTGAAAGGTTGGCGCAGCCAAAAGAATTTATAAGACCAAAAGAACTTATGGGGCAACATAATAAAGCAACAAAGCTAACTTCAATCCCTCCCCTCGGGGAGGTTAGGAGGGGGCTGCTGGGGGACATGCCTTCGGCATGTTTTATTTGTGTCTTTGGTGTGTTTTTTATCTGATTATCAATACGTTGAGATCTACATATGCCAAAGGCATGTCCCTACATAGGGGGTGGATTTAATGTTTCGTTATTTTTGCGCGCGGGTTCAAGTTCTCTTTCTATTTCCTCTATTGTAGGCAAAGCGGATTTCCATTTGTCTGACATTTCCGTGGAGAGCTGCGTTTCCCAAGAAGCCACACCGACAGGCTTGTTCACAGATTCCAAAGAATACCTGACTATTGTTTCAGATTTGCTCTTTACCAGCAACAAGCCAATAGTAGGCTTGTCTGTTTTATGACGCAACGTGTGGTCAACGACTGTCTGATAAAAAGCAAGCTGCCCCATCATTTCCGGCTTGAAAGCAACAGCCTTAAGCTCAACGACAATAAATCTACGAAGTGTAAGATGATAAAACAGCATGTCTATATAATAATCTTGACCTCCCATCTCCAAATGCACTTGTCTTCCAACAAAAGAAAAGCCTTGTCCCAATTCGAGCAGGAACTTTGTAATATGGTGGGTAAGGCTGTCCTCGATGTCCTTTTCACGGCTATGTGCATCAGCTCCTGTAAAATCAAGCAGATAAGGGTCTTTGAACATATTACGTATCATGTCTGACTGGTTGTCCGGTAAGGTCTTGTCAAAATTCTCAGGGAGTTTCCCTTCTCTTTCCAATGTGTAGTTCTCTAATTGTAGCTCAAGTACATTCTTGCTCCAACCATATTTTATGGCGCCCATGGCATATACAAGTCGTCTGTTCGGTTCTTTGCATTTCTCCATAAGACAGATGTTATGCCGCCAAGGCAATTTTGCAACGGTGCGTTGCAAAATTGTTTCATTCGCCCATAATCTGGCAAATCTAAGCATATAGTTGAGGTTACGAGGTGAAAATCCACGCATTTCCGGGAATTCTTCTTTTAGGTCTGCCGATAAGCGGTCAATAACCTTGGTTCCCCAACCTTCTTTCTCTTGCCGTTCCAAAATATTTTGCCCAATGTGATAATACATCATATTCATTCGAATATTGGCAGTCCACATCATAGACTTACGTTCCCGTAGAACCAAGTCTTTTATATCCTGCAACATACCGGCATACCATTCCGGCATATCAGACCTTGCAGGTGCGATGGGGTAAAATACTCCGTCTATTTCATTGAAACGTCCTTTCCTGTCTTTGTTGTTATTCATATTGCATTGTTTTTATCAATTATGCAACCGTCGTTGCATGATTATCATTCAGACTCATTCGGCAAATCTTTCATCAACACTCACAAAAATTTTTAACAGACAAATATACAAATAAAACACATAATGGCAATAAAGCAAGGTAAAAAACAAAACAAAAAAGAAAACAGCCCCCTCCCGACCTCCCCGAGGGGAGGGAAAAGAAGCCTCACCCCCGACCCCTCTCCCAAAGAGAGGGGAGGAGAGGTAGCAGCCCCCTCCCAACCTCCCCGAGGGGAGGAATTGAGATTTGCTTGCAGCCCCTCCCCTCGGGGAGGTCGGGTGGGGGCTGCTTTTTCACTCTTCATTCTTCACTT
>CAJMQT010000118.1 GCA_905215655.1 uncultured bacterium
CCTATGAATAATGCAGGTTAAAAGCATTCAGTTTTCCAAAAGACGGCATTTTACTCTATAAAAGACGGCATTTTACATTGTAAAAGGTTATCTATTGCAATGTAAAAGATATGATTTTATTGATGTCCGGTAAATAACTACAATGTTTTTATTTCTATTGTCTCCATTATAACTATCTCTTTTTGATTAGGGGGGATGTTGTCGGTGGCAACCCCGCGAAGTTCATAAAGAAAAGGGTTATCACTAAAAATTGATAATTAATTTCATATATATAAAAATAAGAATGTATGCGTAAACATCCGAAGATTTGTCTTGCATGCTCCGCCGGCGGACATCTCAGAGAGTTGCAGCTCGCCGTAGGTACAATTCCGGAGCGGTGGGAATGTTACTGGCTGACGTTGAAGACTACGTCGACCAAAGCCTTTTTGAAAGACAAGGAACACGTGTTTTTGCAAAACTTTCAGCCGGCAAGGAAGTGGACATTGATTGTGAACTGCATCCAAGCCGTGTTTTGGGTGTTGATAAAAAGACCAAGTGTTATTATAACAACAGGGGCAGGTGTGGCTGTACCTACGGTGTTTTTTGCAAAGAAACTCTTAGGCACTAAAATCATCTTCATCAATTCGGCAGCGGATGTTACTCACGCATCAAAAACACCGGTATGGATTGAGAAGTATGCTGACCTGTTCTTGGTGCAGTGGGAAGAGATGAAAAAGATATTTCCTAATTCAATTTGTTGTGGAGTATTATGATTTTTGCAAGTTTAGGCACGATGGACATGCCTTTCGCCCGCATGGCAAAAGCTGTTGACGAATGGGCGGCGGCAACCGGCGAGGAGGTAATCGTACAGACGGGTTACACCGATTATAAATATAAAAACGCTAAGGCGTTCAAGTTTTGCACGAAAGACGAAATGCAGGATTACATCCGGCGCGCCGACATACTGATACTACAAGGCGGCTGGGGAGCTATCTCCGAGGCGATGGAGCAGCGCAAGCGCATCGTGGTAATGCCGCGGCACGACAAGACGGAACACATCCACGACCAGTTCCAGCTGATAAGAAAACTCGACGAGCTGGGCTGCGTCATCGGCTGTTTTGACGAGAAAGACCTGCCGGCAATGATTGAAAAAGCCGGAACTTTTGATTTTAAACAGATAGAGAAAGGCAACGCCGAAAGACTTATACAAAACAAGCTTGAAGAGTGGTTTGGATGATATGCCGTCTTTACATTAATAATGTAAATGTCAGCTAAACCGTATAAAGATAACAATTCTCTATGATGAATAAAAAAAGAGCATTGGATTTACTGCTGGAATTAATACGCGAGGAGCTGTGGCAACAACCGGTCTGTCATAAGACGGACGCGACAACGACTTTTACCGGGATGATGCAGATAGCCGAGGAGCAGTGCGTGCAGGGCTTGGTGATAAACTCACTTTTCAGAAGGAATGAAAACATAGGAAAAAGCAACGTATTAAAATGCCTCTCTTATAAACAGCAGATCGAGAAGAACAATAAGAAACTTGATGACGCATTGGTAAAGTTGGCTGCCGTGCTTAACGCACACAACATTGGATACGTAGTGTTCAAAGGACAGACGGCGGCGGCATATTATCCCAATCCGGCGCTGCGCATGGCGGGCGACATCGACTTTTACTGTGCCGACGCCGACTACCGGAGGGCGCAAGGCATAATAACAAAGGAGCTGGGCGTGAACTTCGAGCCGACAGACATCGTCGACCGCCACGACAGTTTCACGATGGACGGGGTGAGCTTTGAGATGCACTATAAGATGGAAATCCTCGGCTCGGCACGCCATCAGCGGTGTTATGACAGCATAATGAACGACGCCGTGGCGGCACCGCTGTATATCGACTTCGGCGGCACGCCGGTGGCTACGTTGGCGCCGACTTACAACGTCCTGCACATCTTCAAGCACCTGTTCAACCACCTGCTCGTCGAAGGAGTCGGCATAAGGCAGTTTTGCGACCTTGCCATAATCCTTGAAAGGAATGCCGGGCTGATCGACGCCGACCTGCTGGAGCGCAGCCTCAGAGGCATAGGATATTGGAAGGCGTTTCTCGCCACGGGGGCGTTCCTCGTGAAACACCTCGGACTGTCTGCCGTGAAGTTCCCCTACCATCTCTCGGACAAAGATTATGCTTGGGGCGACAAGATACTGAATGCCGTAATGGCGCACGGCAACTTCGGGCGTTTTAATCGCAGAAAGACAAGCAGCCGCGTGGCGCGGAGCCTTGAAACGGCAAGGATAGCCTTCGGTCATTGCCTCACATTCTTCCCCTTGGCGCCGACAGACATCATACACCTTATTCCAAGAAGAATCGGTATCACATTGAAGAAATATTGAACTCGTAAACTCACAAGCTGATTGGCTTGTTTACTTGTCTACTCGTCCCTTTTCTACTTTCAAAAAAGGCTTTTCCCTCGTCTACTTTCAAAAAAAATACATACATGAAATTTTCTATCATAACCTCGTGCTACAACCGCGAGGCGACCATCCGTGGAGCCATACGGAGCGTGATGGCGCAGACTCATCCGGAGATTGAATATATCGTGGTGGACGGCGCGTCGACCGACGGCTCGCTCGAAATAATACGCCAGGAGGAGCGCAAGGCACAGAGCGACAGCTTCCGCAAGGCGCATCCGGGCTTCACGATGAAGGTTATCTCGGAGCCTGACAGCGGGATGTATGAGGCAATAAACAAAGGTATCAGGGCGGCGACGGGCGACATTGTGGCGCTGGTTCACTCGGACGACGAGATGTATGCCGCTGACACCGTGGAGCGCGTTGCGAAGGACATCGAGCTGTCGGGCTGCGACTTCCTGTATGCCGACGGACTGTTTGTCAACGCCGAAGACACAAGCAAGGTGATACGCAACTGGATCGGAGGGCGTTACACCCGTCGCAAGGTGCGCCACGGCTGGCTGCCGCTGCACCCTACGTGCTACATCCGTCGCGACGTCATGCTGCGGCTGGGACTGTATAACGAGACGTACCGCATCGCCGCCGACACCGACCTGCTGGTAAGATATCTGCTCGGCGGGCATCTTACGGTCTGTTACCATCCGCATTACGTCGTAAGGATGCGCATGGGCGGCATGAGCACGGACGCGGCAAAGCGACGCCGTATGTGGAACGAAGACATTCGCGTGTACCGCAGCCACGGTTTCTACCCGCCCATCGTGACAAAGGTTGAGAAGATGTTGTGGAAAATCCCACAGTTTGTCACGGCAAAAATGAAAAGAGTTAAGAGCTAAGAATTAAGAATTAAGAGTTAAGAGTTAAGAATTAAGAAACGAAGTTCGGCGTTAAGCCAATTAAGAAGTCCTCATTCCTGACTCCTTATCATAAATCATGCTTCACGACTACCAGAAAGATATCTGTCGCCGACTGACGGAGGCATGGAAGAGCCACCGCAGCGTGATGGTACAGATGCCGACGGGCACCGGCAAGACTCATGTACTTGCCGCCGTCGTCAGCGATTGCCTGCGCCGCAGCGAGGGCACGGTATGGATCGTGGCGCACAGAAGGGAACTGGTGGAGCAGGCTGAGCGCACGCTCGGACGTTATGACGTGGGCGGCGACAAGCGGCGGGTCAGGGTCATGGCGATACAATGGCTGTCAAGACACGTAGACGAGCTGACGGACCGACCGTCGTTAGTGGTTGTAGACGAGGCGCACCACGCCTTGGCGAAGACTTACAAGATGTTGTGGGACAAGTGCCCGCAGGCAAAATTCCTCGGACTGACAGCCACGCCGTGCCGCCTCAGCGGAGAGGGATTTACCGACCTGTTTGACGTCTTGCTGACGTCGTGGAGCGTGTCACGTTTCATCCGTGAGGGGCGGCTGTCGCTCTTCGATTATTACTCCGTCAGGACGAACAGCGAGGACCGACGGCTCATCAGCCGACTGACGAAGCGTGGCGCCGACGGCGACTATCAGACAAAAGAACTTGACGCCCTGCTGAACCGCCGTCCTTCCATCAGCCGGCTGTATGACAGCGCGCGCCGTTATGCCGACGGCAAGAAAGGCATTGTCTACGCCATAAGCATAGACCACGCCCGCAACATCGCGGCATATTACTCCGAACGGGGCATAAACGCCGTGGCAATAGACAGCAAGACGCCGATGGAGGAGAGGAGGAGGATAATTGAGAGGTTTAAAAATAGCAGCCTCACCCCCGACCCAACCAACAGCCTCACCCCCGACCCCTCCCCAAGAGGGAGGGGAGTAATTACCTCTGTCGGTTGCGAACAGAATTTGAATACAGCAACAAAGCATATTACTCCCCTCCCTCTTGGGGAGGGGGCGGGGGTGAGGCTGTTGGTCAGCATCGACCTGTTTTCCGAAGGTTTTGACTGTCCCGACGTGGAGTTCATCCAGATAGCGCGACCGACGCTCTCGCTTGCCAAATACCTACAAATGGTGGGACGCGGACTGCGCCGCTCGGAGGGTAAGGAGAGCTGCGTGATAATCGACAACGTGGGACTTTACCACATGTTCGGACTGCCCGCCGCCGACCACGACTGGCAGGCGATGTTTGAAGGTCGCATAGCCGGCAGGGGGCACACCGACCGACGGCTGACAACAGATAATAATGCCCTGACCGCAGGAAAATCCGTCGACGGCTACGAGCTGTCGGCACACACAACAGCAATGAGCGCCGTGACAACCGCTGAGGGCACAGCCGTGACAAGCGGCGAGGAGCTGGAAGAGGTAATCACCCACGAACGGCTGCTTGAATATCTCGACAGCGGCAAATTGCCGGCGCCCGTCTACGGCGGCGACGAGCTGACCGCCGTCACCGGCAATGACGGCAAGCGGCGCTATGTCGACCGTCGCAACGGCAGGGAGTATCGCCACAGACCGACGGTGGTGAGGTTCGGAGCCTTCGAACTGTTGCGCTCCGAAGGCAGATATTACGACCGGACGAAGGCGCCATACGCCGAGGGTTTTGACAAAGACGAATGCCTCGTGTGCGACCGCGGCCGGTATCTCGCCCTGTACGCCGTTGCCGGCATGACCGAATACCCGTCGCGCTACGGCGACAACATAACATCATGCGCTGCGGCGCGCTGTCTCATCTCGGGCGACGACAGCCGTTGTTACCGCCTGCTGTACCGCATCAAAGGCAACGGCATCATCATCGGCGACGACGAGGACAACATCTATCACGTGAAAGAGAACTGCAAGCCGCGACTCATAGCGGCGCGCCAAGCCGACGGCACGACAGTCGACATCGGCACAATACTGACGCGCTTAGGCGAGAGAGCGGCGCAAGCCGACAGGAAGAGAGCCGACAGCAGCGAGCGTATGGCTCGTCTGCGCCAAGCCGAGCCGTTCCGCTCGGGCATGAAATGGGGTCTGCGCCTCGACGGTCGGGTAATCGTGCCGCCCATCTACCGCTGCATCCGTCCCGCCGTCGGCAACTACCGCGCCGTGGAAAGCAGTCCGCAGCAATGGGGCATAATTCTCCTTGACGGGCGCGTGGTAGTGGAGACAAAATACATGGGCGTTGAAATCAATGACAACGGCAACGCCCTCCTGACAATTTTTCCGGGAAAGACGAAGACCGTGAAACTTAGAAATTAAGAATTAAGAGTGAAGAGTGAAGAATTATGAGTTAGGAGTTATTTAATTAAATAATTCCTGACTCCAAGCTACGGCGGAATACGCCAACAAGTAGGGACGTGCCTGTGGCATGTTTAATTTGATTATCAGCACTTTACGTTTAAACATGCCGAAGGCATGTCCCTACATGTTGGCGTATTCCGTTTTTTATGTTCTTGCTTTCCAAAATCGATG
>CAJMQT010000119.1 GCA_905215655.1 uncultured bacterium
ATGGTACTGCGATACGATGTGGGAGAGTAGGACGCCGCCGTTTTTACTGAGAGAGTTTCTGATGACGATAAGTCTAAGAAACTCTCTTTTTTTGTTTTATATGTTGAGATGTTGAGGTGGTGAGGTGATGAATGATATGTCAATATTTTTCAAACCCTCTTTTTTATTTTGATAAATATCTTTCGTTATTGTTTTACTTTCTATTTTTCTTTTGATAAAACGATTGGTGACAGATAAGATTAAAACCATTGCTGTCCGGTAGATCTTTCTATATAAGGAAAGTCTTACCGGACAGCTCTTTTATCAAATATTATCCGCTTTTGGATATAAAAGTCGGAATGTAAATTGCGAAAACTTGCCTTTTTGTCCTGATGGGCAAGGCTTTATGTGCTGACGTGTTTGTTCGTGTCAGACCGACTGGGCGGTTATTGCATGTCGTAAACCACCTGCATGATTTTCTTTCCGAGCGCGTCGGCGTCTTCCATCGTTGCCGCCTCGCTGTAAACGCGGATTATCGGTTCGGTGTTCGACTTGCGCAGATGCACCCACTTGTCGGGGAAGTCTATCTTTACGCCGTCGATATCGTTCACCTGTTCGTTGCGATACATCTCTTTAACCTTTTCAAGTATGGCGTCAACGTCGGTCTCGGGTGTCAGATCAATGCGGTTCTTAGCGATGAAATAATCGGGGAATGTGGTACGCAACTCGCTCACTTTGCAGCCTTTATGTGCCAAAGATGAGAGGAATAGTGCTATTCCGACGAGGGCGTCGCGTCCGTAATGGCTTTCGGGGTATATCACTCCGCCGTTGCCTTCGCCGCCTATTACGGCTCCTGTCTCTTTCATCTTTGTCGTTACATTTACCTCGCCCACCGCAGAGGCGCAGTATTTGCCTCCGTGTTTCTCTGTGACGTCGCGCAGCGCGCGTGTGCTGCTGAGGTTGCTTACTGTGTTTCCTGCGGTGTGAGAGAGCACGTAATCGGCAACGGAAACAAGTGTGTATTCCTCGCCGAACATGCGTCCGTCTTCACAGATGAAAGCGAGTCGGTCAACATCGGGGTCAACCACGATGCCGAGATCATATCCGCCGGCACGCATCTTGTCCATTATCGTGCCGAGGTTCTTCTCCAACGGTTCCGGATTGTGTGCAAAGTCTCCGTTTGCCTCGCCGTTGATTATGTCGTATTTTACGCCCAACGCCTCAAACAGTTCGGGCAGAATGATACCTCCGACGCTGTTTATCGTGTCTGCGCAGACGCGGAAACCGGCTTTCTTTATTGCCTCGACATCAACCAGTTTCAGGTCGAGTACAGACTCGATGTGGCGACGGTTGAAGCTGTCGTCCTGAGTGTAACGACCGAGATTGTCGACTTCGGCATATTCGAAGTCTTCTTTTTCGGCTATTTCGAGCACGGCGTTACCTGCCTCTTTGTCAAGAAACTCTCCCTCGCTGTTAAGCAGTTTCAGTGCGTTCCATTGTCTGGGGTTGTGGCTTGCGGTAATGATGATACCTCCGTCAGCGCCCGACATGCGCACGGCAAGCTCCGTCGTGGGTGTTGTAGCCAGCCCGATGTCGGTCACGTCGTAGCCAAATCCCATCAGGGTGCCGCATACCACGTTCTTGACCATCTCGCCGGAGATGCGCGCGTCGCGTCCCACTACGATGCGGTTGCTTTCTGTCTTGCCGCTGCGTCGGATGTAAGTGGCGTAAGCCGTCACGAATTTTACTATGTCGAGCGGGTTGAGTGTGTCGCCCGTCTGTCCGCCGATTGTTCCGCGGATGCCTGAAATCGATTTGATAAGTGTCATATTATCTTCCTCGTTTGTAAGTTATCGTGTAAAAACAGGGGTACACGCTTGACGAAGCGTATTGGTGTCCCTGAGTGTGTGGCACGATAAGTTTTACTTTTGCTATCTCGTCGTTGGCGCTTGTCTCGCGACCAACCTTGATGTATGTCAGCGGTACCAGCCATCCCGAAGGTACTGACGTGCTGCCGTAGAAAGACGCCATCACGCTCTCGCCGTCGATGAACGACGCCGTGAAGGTGCCGCTGTTGTTTGTGACGCTCATCTTGTCGACAACTGAGGAGAAGCTCAGAATGTCGTTGGTAAGCTGGAGCGAGTCGGTCAGCATGTTTCTTTCGGTGAAGCGGCAGAGCACGGTTGTAGTCTCGCCGTCTTTGATTTTCTCGCCGCATCCTTCGCGGATTATCTGCATGTAGACGCCTGATTTCTGCATGAGGACGTATTCGTTCTTGCTTAAATCGGTGGTGTAGCCCTGCTCTTTGAACTGTGTCTCGTTTATTACTGTTATTGCCGAGTCTTTGATAAAGCGGCCTATTGCGGCGCTTTCACGTTCTTTCTGTTCTGCGTAGGTCTCCGTGTCGTCGCAGCTCGCGATGGATATTATCGCGAAAACCGAGATGACTGCTAAAATAAATTTCTTCATTATTATTAATATGATATATTTAATTCGAGATTTGCAAATTTACAAAAAATGTAATAATTAGACGGTTGACGCATTTATATATTATGCAACTTTAACGAAGAGGAGTAAGATTTAAAGTCGATAAGTACATGACTTAATTGGCTTTTTAACTCGTTTATCCGTTACTTGCCAGTTGAAAAAACATACGTCCGTTAACTCCTGTTAACTCCCTGAGCGGAGTGATAACTCCTGTTAACTCCCTTTTTATAATCCCGATTATGGATTATGAATTTTTGCAAATTTCTCTATTGCCTCTTTGACTCTTTTTTCCGCCTCTTCGACGGTGCATTCGAGGCGTCCTCCGGCGGCGTTGAGGTGACCTCCGCCGTTGAAGAACTGTTCCGCCATAAGGTTGCAGGGGAAGTCGTCGACGGAGCGTAGGCTTACCCAGATCAGGTTGTCGCGCTCGGTGTCTTGTCGCAGCGAGATACTCATCCGCATGCCTTTTATCTGTAAAGGTATGTTGACCAAGCCTTCGGCGTCTCCTTTGATGTAATGAAAGTTGTGCAGGTCTTCGCGCGTCAGGGTGAAGTAAGCCGAGCGTTGCTCGGGCATTACGACGAGCTTGTTGTAAAGCACGTGTCCCATCAGCCGCAGCCGCCACTCGCTGTAATTGTTGTAGACGTTGCGGTAGATTTTGTCTTTATTGATACCCTTTGTCAGCAACTGACTGATTATGAAGAATATTTCGGGCGCCGTGGAGTTGTATGTAAAGCCGCCCGTATCGGTCATCATGCCACAGTAAAGTGCCGCTGCGCACTTACGGTCGATGTTGTCAAAGCCGCCGAGCTGCCATATCACGCGGAACACCAACTCGCAGGTGCTGCTGGCGTGGGGGAAGGACAGGCACATGTCTGTTTTGATGTCCGGCGAGAGATGATGGTCTATCAGTATTTTTGCTGCCGTCGCCGCCTCGATGGCGGGTGCCATAGTGTCGGTACGCGACGCCGTGTTGAAGTCGAGACATACCAGCAGATCTGCGTCGGCAATCAGCTCGTCGGCAAAATCTTTGTGTTTGTCGTATCTTACGAGGCGCTCCGTGCCGGGCAGCCATTGCAGGAAGTCGGGGTAGGCGTCGGGGATAATGGCTACGGGCAGCTTGCCGCATGAGCGCAGATATTCCGCCAGTCCGAGTACTGAACCTAAGGCGTCGCCGTCCGGACTGCGGTGACAGCAGAGCACAATCTTGTCCGAACGGTCAAACAAATGTTTCAGCTTGTCGGCATTATCAGCCGTAAGCAGACTAATATCCATATAAAATTCTTTTTGGCAAAAGAATTTTTTAATTAAGAATTAAGAATTAAGAATTAAGAAAATGTGTTTTGCTATCTTACATTATGTATGTCAACAAAGCTATTTTTCTTAATTCTTAATTCTTAATTCTTAATTAGAAAATTCGTAATTTTCTAAAATAGTTTCTCGGGATATACGCCCTCGTCGACGAGGCTTTGTATCTTGTCTACAACGCTCTGACGGTCGGCGGCATAAGTCACGCCGAACCATTTGCTCGTCGTGTCAAGCACTTTTACGGTTGATGTGCCGTCGTTTATCAGTTTGTTGACCATCAGCGGAATGAAGAATTCCGACTTCGGGTTGCTCATGTTCTTCTCGTCGGCAAGGAAATTCTTGAAGTATTCCTCGCTGTATTTGAAGTAATCCGGCGTGAAGCCCCATACGTTCATTGATACAGGGGTGTTGTCATCTACTGCGACCCATGCTCCCTCTTCGTCCTTGTAGCTTACTTTGCCGTCTATGCGCATTATCTCCGTGCGCTCTACTACGGTCGTGAGGTTGCCTTCGGCGTCGGTCGAGCAGATACCGCGAGCCACCGTTCCGTTGTCAGACAGCGTGTTGCCGACGCGGAAGCCCACCATGGCGTAACGGTCGTGGCTGTCTTCGGGCAGTTCGGCAAGGAACTTTCCGATCACCATGAAGGCGTCTCTGTTGTAGAAGTCGTCACAGTTTATCACGCAGAACGGCTCTTTGATAACGTCTTTCGCCATGAGGACGGCGTGGTTGGTGCCCCATGGCTTAACGCGACCTTCGGGACATTTGAAGCCTTCGGGCAGGGCGTCGATGCTCTGGAAGCACAGTTCTACGGGCACGTGACCCTCGTATTTGCTGAGTATTTTTTCGCGAAAATCGTTCTCAAAGTCTTTTCTTATGATGAATACAATCTTGCCGAAGCCGGCTTTAATGGCGTCGAAGATCGAATAGTCCATTATCGTTTCGCCGTTGGGACCTAATCCGTCGAGCTGTTTCAAACCGCCGTAACGGCTGCCCATGCCGGCAGCCAGCAATACCAATGCAGGTTTCATAATTCGGAATGTGATTTTGTTTAAGGTTCTACATTTGTTTATCTGATGTCAGCCGCAGGCTCGTAATAAGTCAAATCCTTATCGCTGACGATGCCGCGGGTGTCATCTCGCTACAAAGATAATGTTTTTTTATGAGACGGTAAACTTTCGGTTGTATTTTTGTTTTTCATGGTTGAAAAAACGATGGTTTTTCTATCGTTTTCCAAAAGGCGGTCTTTTACCTTCCAAAAGGCGGTCTTTCAGGCGGTAAAAGGCGGTCTTTTGCAAGCTAAAAGACCTCCTTTTGGAGCGCTGTTTGCAATGTATTGAAAATCAGTATGTTACAAACTTGGTTTTCGTTACTTGCCGATGCTCGGAAAATTTGTGAAAATCGGGATTGTCTGAGATGCCGGAATGTTCGGTTTTGTGCCGGTCTTCAGTTTTTCTTCTCTATGGTCTTGCCCAATGAATACGCTCCGGCGGCGAGGCTTTCGATAATGCTTTCGGCGAGATTTAAGTCCATTTCGCCTGCTTCGGGGCAGCGTGTATAAGTTCCGACGTGCTCGTCCTGCGTCTCTATACGCCCGAGCAGAAGTTGCTCGAAGTTACGTTTGTATTCGCATACCATCGTCTCATAAAACCTGTCCGTGCGGCATGCAAGGCGCATCAGTTCCATGTGCGTGGTCTCCTTTTTCATGAACGAGCGTAGCGTAGGCTCCATCTCCTCCTGCCGGTAGTTCATTTTGAAGATGGAGTAGAACGCCTCACGATTGAAACATTCGGCTATTTTCTCGTAGTGTCTGAGCATTGTAGCCTTGACGTTTTTGGGCTGCATGCGCTCGTTGATGTCCGTCCTGTCCTGTGCTTCGATAATTCCGGATACGAAATATTTGAAGAATGTCCTGACGACGGCGGCTATGACGATGTCTTTTTCTATCTTTGACGTGTCCATATCCTTAGATTTTTTGCTTATGATAATTTATGTTTTCGGAATTAGAGGAATACAATAAAAGCTGGTTCTCTTAATTGGCTTAACGCCGAACT
>CAJMQT010000120.1 GCA_905215655.1 uncultured bacterium
AACAGTGATCTTTTAAAAGAAAGGAAGTTATCGGGAGTAAACGGAAGTTATGCGGCTCACGCCGCAGGGAGTTAACGGACAATACCTGCGAGGCTTTTTAACGACAATACCAACAAGGCATTTGTCCGTTAACTCCCTGCGGCGTGAGCCGCATAACTCCCGTTAACTCCCATTAACTCCCTTAAAAGAACAACAAACAACCAAACAACATGGAAGAAAACATAAAGCAGATAGGTGAGCGGATAAAGGGACTTCGCGACGTGCTCGACATTCCCGCACAGGATATTGCGGAGCTTTGCGAGTTGCCGCTCGAAACGTACATGAAGATGGAAGAGGGCGAAGGAGAGCTCTCCGTCAGTAGTCTTCAAAAGATTTCAAGGCGTTACGGCATCGCCCTCGACGTCCTGCTGTTCGGCGAAGAGCCGCACATGGGTTCATATTTCCTTACCCGCAAAGGGCAGGGAATGAAGGTGGAACGCCGCAAAGAGTACTCTTATCAGAGCCTGGCGAGCGGTTTCCGCGGTCGCACGGCAGACCCCTTCATGGTTCATGTCGAGCCGAAGACCGGCGCGACAATCACCGAAAAGAACACACATCAGGGTCAGGAGTTCAATATGGTGACCAAAGGCAGCATGGAAATCATCGTCGGAAAAAAGACATTCACCCTCAACGAGGGCGACAGTATCTACTTCGACGCCACGCAGCCGCACGGCATGCGCGCCCTCAACGACCAGCCCGTAGACTTCTTGGCGATAATATTTTAAAGAAAGGAAGTTAACGGGAGTAAACGGAAGTTATGCGGCTTGCGCCGCAGGGAGTTAACGGACAAATGCTTACAAGGCATATTAACGAATAATATCAACAAGTCATTTGTCCGTTAACTCCCTGCTAACTCCTTGTTCGCAGCACAATAACTCCCGTTAACTCCCTTAAAAAAACAAATAGGAAAAAACAATGGTAGAAAGATTTTTGAGGCAGACCACGTTCACGTCTGTCGACGATTATAAGGAAAACCTGCACTTCACGGTGCCTGAAAACTTCAATTTCGCTTACGACGTGATGGACGTATGGGCGGAAGAAAAGCCCGACAAAGTGGCTCTCTTATGGACTGACGACGAGGGACATTGCGTCCGTTACACATTCAAAGACCTTAAAGAGCAGAGTGACAGGACGGCGTCTTACTTCTCGTCGCTGGGCATCGGGCGTGGCGACATGGTGATGCTGATACTTAAACGCAAAGCCGAGTTCTGGCTTTCGATGCTCGCCCTGCACAAGCTCGGCGCCGTTGCGATACCCGCCACCCACATGCTTACCACCCACGACATAGTTTACCGCAACAATAGGGCTGGCATAAAAGCCATCGTCTGCGTGGGAGAAGACTACGTGCTGACGCAGGTCGGAGCGTCGAAAAAGGACAGTCCGACGCTCAAGACGCTGATAAGCATCGGTCCGTCGGTGCCCGACGGCTTTCACGACTGGCACAAAGAGTGGCTCGACGCGCCCGCCTTCGTGCGCCCGGAGCATGCCAACAACAACTCCGACACAATGCTTATCTACTTCACCAGCGGAACAAGCGGAGAGCCGAAGATGGTCGCCCACGACTATCTTTACGCCCTCGGTCACCTCACGACGGGC
Organism: uncultured bacterium; assembly: GCA_905215655.1. GTDB lineage: Bacteria > Bacteroidota > Bacteroidia > Bacteroidales > Bacteroidaceae > Prevotella. The sequence goes on from CAJMQT010000120.1 coordinate 1,636, forward strand.
GTCTTCTGGCACAATCTGTCCGAAGACAGCATTCATCTTACCGTCGCCGACACCGGCTGGGGCAAGGCTGTGTGGGGCAAACTTTACGGACAATGGTTCGCGGGGGCGACGGTCTTCGTCTTCGACCATAAGAAATTCTCGGCTGACAGCATGCTCCGAAAGATTGAGGAATACCACATAACGTCGTTCTGCGCGCCGCCTACGGTATATCGGTTTATGATACATGAGGACTTCTCGAAATACGACCTGTCCTCCCTCCGGTACTGTTGCACGGCGGGAGAGGCGCTCAACCCCGCCGTCTACGACCGCTTCTTCGAACTTACCGGCATACGACTTATGGAAGGATTCGGGCAGACCGAGACGACAATGACCCTCGGAACGATGCCTTGGATGCAGCCCAAGCCCGGCTCGATGGGCATGCCCAACCCGCAATACAACATTGATCTTGTGCGCCCGGACGGTACCTCTTGTGAGGACGGAGAGAAGGGCGAGATTGTCATTAGGGTGGGAGACGACAAGCCGTTGGGACTCTTCAAGGAGTATTATCGCGACCCGGAGCTGACCCGTCAGGCATGGCATGACGGCATTTATCACACCGGCGACGTGGCCTGGCGCGACGAAGACGGATATTATTGGTTCGTGGGGCGCATCGACGACGTCATCAAGAGCAGCGGTTATCGCATCGGACCGTTCGAGGTGGAGAGTGCTCTGATGACTCATCCCGCCGTCGTTGAATGCGCCATAACAGGCGTTCCGGACGACATCCGTGGCATGGTGGTGAAGGCAACGGTGGTGCTCGGCAAGGCATGGAAGGACAAGGCAGGTGATGAACTGGTGAAAGAATTGCAAGATCACGTCAAGCATGAGACGGCACCTTACAAGTATCCGCGCATCATCGAGTTCGTGGATGAACTGCCGAAGACCATCAGCGGCAAGATAAGACGCGTCGAAATACGAAACAACGACAGCAAGAAATAAACATGGTTTGTTTGTGTTATAGGTTAAAATCGTCCCGATCGTCTCATTAAATAATAATATAATGTCACGAAGAATAGTAATTAAAGTAGGCAGCAACGTACTGACCCGTGCTGACGGAAAGCTCGATATAACGCGCATGTCGGCGCTTGTCGACCAAGTGGCGTGGCTCCGCAGCCGTGGCGTCGAGGTCATCTTGGTGTCCAGCGGAGCCGTGGCATGCGGACGGGGAGAGGTCAGCGTGGGGCGCAAACTCGACAGCGTGGAGCAGCGTCAGCTGTATTCCGCTCTCGGACAGGCAAAGCTCATCAACCTTTACTACGACCTTTTCCGCGAATATAAGATACCCGTCGGACAGGTGCTGACGATGAAAGAAAACTTCGCCTCGCGCCGTCAGTATCTCAATCAGCGTGCCTGCATGAACGTGATGATTGCCAACGGCGTCATCCCGATAGTCAATGAAAACGACACAGTGAGCGTTACCGAACTGATGTTCACCGACAACGACGAGCTGTCAGGACTCATCGCGTCGATGCTCGGAGCGCAAACGCTGATTATCCTGAGCAACATCGACGGCATATACGACGGTTCACCGAGCGACCCCGCGTCGTCGGTCATCGCCCGGGTGGAGCCGGATCTTGACCTCTCGGAGTACATCCGGACGGAGAAGAGCGGCTTCGGTCGCGGCGGAATGATTACCAAATGCGGCATAGCACGCAAGGTGGCGGACGAGGGAATACGTGTCATCATAGCCAACGGAAAGCGCGACGACATACTGAAAGACCTCACCGAACGCCCCGAAGAGACTCCTCACACCGAGTTCGTGCCTGCCGTTCAGCCCGTGTCGGGCGTCAAAAAATGGATCGCCCATAGTGAAAGTTTCGCCAAAGGGACGGTCACCGTCAACCCGAAAGCCGCCGACATGCTGCGCGGCAACAAAGCCGTCAGTCTGCTGTTCGTGGGCGTCACGGCGGTGGAAGGCGACTTTGAGGAGGGCGATATAATAAGCATCAACGACGCACGGGGCGTGAAAATCGCCGTGGGACGTGCCGGATGTTCCGCCGACGAGGCGCGGAAGAACATCGGGAAGCATGACATCAAGCCCCTCGTTCATTACGATTACATGTATATGGAGTAGTTAAAGGAGATAGAGTAGTTAAAGTAGTTAAAGTCAAATGTTTTGTTTTTGAAGATTTGAAGTACGGAAATTCAGGAGTACAGACAAATGAATTTTGACTCATATGCTTGATAAAAATTAAATAAGAGATGGAACTCAAAGATATATTTAATAAGGTAAAAGCGGCTGGCGGAGAGCTTGCCTTGCTCGCCGACGACGTCAAGAACAAAGTGTTGAACGATGTTGCAGACGCCATTCTGACGCATAAGGAAGAACTGTTGGCGGCAAACGCCGTGGATTTGAGCCGCATGGAGGAGACCAATCCGCTGTATGACAGGCTGAAACTGACGGACAAACGCCTCGCCGACATAGCCTCCGACATGCGCCACGTGGCACAGTTGCCGTCGCCGTTGGGGCGTGTTCTGCGCGAGACGACCCTCGAAAACGGGCTGCGTCTGCGACGTGTCAGCGTGCCGTTTGGCGTCATCGGCGTCATATACGAGGCTCGTCCCAACGTCAGTTTCGACGTCTTCTCGCTCAGCTTCAAGTCGGGCAACGCCTGTCTGCTTAAAGGCGGCAGCGACGCCGACAGCTCCAACCGTGCGATAATCCATCTGATACACGACGTCTTGCGGCAAAACAACATCAATGAGAACGTCGTCGAGCTGCTGCCGGCAACGCATGAGGCGACGGGAGCGCTCCTCTCGGCGACGGGTTACGTCGATTTGTGCATCCCGAGGGGCGGAAAAAGACTCATAGAGTTTGTCCGTGACACGGCGAAAGTGCCCGTAATAGAGACCGGTGCGGGCGTTGTCAACACCTATTTCGACGAGTTTGGCGACGCGGAGATGGGCGCACGCATCATCAACAACGCCAAGACGCGCCGCGTAAGCGTATGTAACGCCCTCGACTGCCTCGTCGTTCACTCTTCGAGGACTGCCGACCTGCCCGCGCTCTGCCAGCCGTTGAGCCAAAGCAACGTCGTGATTTACGCCGACGATGAGGCTTTCGAGGCGCTGAAAGACAGCTATCCGCAGTCGCTCCTGCGGCATTCCACGCCCGAAAGTTACGGCACCGAATACATGGATTACGCCATGTCGATAAAGACCGTGCCGACTATCGATGCCGCGTTGGAGCATATCCGTCGCTACGGCTCCGGTCACAGCGAGTGCATCATAACGCAGAATGCGACCCGTGCCGCAATGTTTCAGGCGCGCGTCGACGCCGCCTGCGTATATTGGAATGCCCCGACGAGCTTCACCGACGGCGCCCAGTTCGGTCTGGGAGCCGAGATCGGCATCAGCACACAAAAGCTCGGACCACGCGGACCGATGGGACTTGAAGAGATGACAACCTACAAATGGCTCATCGAAGGCGAAGGACAGGTGAGGGCTTGATAAATTCTTTTTAATTAAGAATTAAGAGTTAAGAATTAAGAAAATATGAGATTGAAAATTAAGAATTAAGAGTTAAGAATTAAGAAAATATGAAATGAGAAATAAAGAAAACAGCTCTCAATCAGCAAAATGTATTTTTCTTAATTCTTAATTCATACCTCTTAATTTCCCAAAGACCGTAGTTACGATTTTAAACGATAACCTTTTACCTCGCAAAAGACCGCCTTTTGCAATGCAAAAGCTTACCTTTTACACGCCAAAAGCTTGCCTTTTGGAAAACGGCATCTTGCCGGTGAAAACTGTAAGGAAAACATATTGGAAAAGTAATAAACTGTAACAAAAACATAAAATTACATGAGAACATTCATTAACGTGGAAGACATCGGCGACCTGAACAAGGCTCTCGCCGAAGCACAAGAGATAAAGAACGACCGTTTCAAGTATCAGCACCTTGGCAAGAACAAGACTCTGCTGATGATATTCTTCAACAACAGTCTGCGCACACGCC
>CAJMQT010000121.1 GCA_905215655.1 uncultured bacterium
CAATTACATGGTCCGAGAGCAAGAGTCGTAAATGTAACGAGCAAAACGTATGGAATGGGGACACTTGTCAATAAGATAGATAGTGTAAAGAATTTGATATTCGCCAACAGTTCATTGCCAACAGTAGCTAAAAGTGCATTTTACACCGTTTTTGATAATCAACGGCGTGTTTGCATATCCATATATGAAAGCGATTTCAATAATCCTGACACAGATGTGATTGTAGACCCCAAATACTGTACTTTATTAGAAAAGAAAGACCTTATTATCAACAAATATTGGCCGGAATGGTCGCCATTTGATGTTACTTTGACCGTGAGTGAAGAAGGTATCCTCAGTGTTCATGTACAAATGGAAGAAGACACATTGGACTACACTTTGAAAATTAATGGCGTGAAATCCGGAGATGAGCTTGCAAAATCTATGGACTGTATCAGTAAAGCTATAATTGGGTAATTATAGTTGAACACTTTAAAGTTGCAATACGTTTCGATAATCACCAAAATTACAGATACTTATAATTCAACAAATTCAATTTAATTATAACATTATGAAAACACCAAAATCACTTTTAAGCAGGATAGTTTTGATTCTTATCCTTATTGCTTTTGCACTTCCTGCGACAATGTTCGCGCAGCAAAGGCGTAAAACTTCTACCGTAAGGCGGACAACAACCGTAAGGCGGACAACGACAAATAGAACAAGCAGCTCAACCAGAAGCACTGCCAAACCGCAACTTAGCGGTAAATACGGTATTTACAAGCTTCCTTACGGTCTTACATCGACATGGTGCGACGATAAAGGTCTCTATTATGTGGAGGACAACTGGGGCGGAAATGCAGTAAGATTCATATCTATGGAGACCGGTGAGCTTAAGACTGTTCTAAGCAGTAACAAGGGAATTTACGAAGGAGGACATCCGTATATAGAAACTGTTTTTACTTATAATAATGAAATATACCTATTTGCAGAAGGTGGAGTCCTTTATAAATGCAACAAGGCGACCGGCGCTTTGGTAAAGGTTTTTGACGATATTAAAAAGGTACGTGGAATCTCGCCCAACGGAAGATATATGATGATTATAAAAGGTCGGGATGAAATCCCCGGCAGGCAAGCACTCATTGATATTCAGCAAATGAAAATAATCTTATACTGGGATAGTTATGATGTAATGGATCATAATCCTGCGATTATCAATAATGAAGGTACTTATTGGAGTATGTATTTCGATGATTTTTACAATGGAGGAGCTGTTAAATATGATAAATCAGGAAAAGCAAGAAAATACACTCCCTCATTCGACTATTTTAAGGATCCCGGTTTACACGAAAGACCTAAAAAAATCGTCTTGGGAAATGACGGGTACATTTATTATGGTTGCAATCGGCGACTTTACAGAATTTCATCCTCATCCCCCGGTGAATGGGAAGAATATATGAAAATTCCACCAACGATAGATGCGTCTTTCAGTAACGGTAAAGTTCTGTTGGTGGATTCCCAAGGCAATGTATTTCTACACAGCAATAGTGTAATGAATGGATATTACTATTTCAAGGCAAACGACCCGCAAAATCCGGTGCTCGTACCGAATAATACAGATATATCGGGTGGTCTTTACCCGTCTATAAGCGTGTGCAGTTGTGATTACAGTGATAATTATATATTCGCACGTGATAACGAGATTTACATTTTCAACCCTAATGGAATAAAATGGTGGCCCAATGCGAAAAATAAGGTTTGCAAATTTAAGCAATAACATTTGCAACAATAACAAACTATTGAGGGTGTGTCACAAAACACACCCTCTTTTAATAAAAGGCGTATTTAGTTAGCACTATATCTTGCGATTAAATTTTATTGTCGTCTGCTAAAACTCTTGGATGAAATGTCAATCTATAAGTTTAACGGACAGCAATAAAACATTGTCTTTTATACCCCCGAAGATAACTTTTTACCTTCCAAAAGATAACCTTTTGCAATGTAAAATGCGGTCTTTTGGAAGGTAAAAGGTGGTCTTTTGGAAAATAGAATGCTTTAAATAAGCAAAGAGTTGTTTTCCGCTACTCCTTAACTTCCAAAAATATTTTTTCAAATCGTGTTTCACACCTTCACAGACGTATAAGTCGTTGCGTATCAGCGTGATGCGGTGAATGATAATGGCTCCGCCGTGCGTGCGTTTATGAATAGTGTTTTTTATCCTTCACGGTAAAACACATGTAGACAGCCCGTTACGGTGAAACATGGTTCGGGCAAACTGTAATCGGTTATACAAATTGAAAGATTGAAAGATTGAAAGATTGAAAGGTTGAAAGATTGAAAGGTTGAAAAATTGGAAAAAGCTGCCGTGTAGGGATGTGCCTTTGACACGTTAAATTATATAACGCGTTGATAATCAAGATTAAACATGCCGAAGGCATGTCCCTGTAAATTTGATGGTTTTGATGTGCCGTTGGCTAATGAGGGGGTACGTTGAAATCAGCCGGATATCGGGATTATCTGACAACTTCAAACAATATCTGTCCCGTTGTCTTATATATGGCGCCGCCTTTGTTGATTTTCATTTCACCGTTTATCCGGTCGCCCGTCTTTATTGTTTGCGGAACAATCCATTTGAACGAGGGCTGCGCTTTTGTCATAACACGTGTCGAACCATCAGGCAGCGTGTAGGTTATCTCGAAATTGTCGGTCTGTGTGGTGTAAGACACCTCTATCTCGTTTCCCGCCATGACCGGCAATACATTTTTTTTTGATACTCCCGTGAATGAAACGTCTTCGCCGTTTATATTAAAAATTACATTCCATTCAAGCAAGATGTTTTCATACAGACTGTTAGCCGACGTCGCGTTGCGGTCGCTAAGATTGGTCGCGGTGAATTCAAGATCCTTTATTTCAATCTCTGAAAACGTATCGTCATCCTTGCATCCTGCGAACACACAAAGTATCAATGCAAGCAGGACGCTCATATTGATCGTGTTCGCCAATCTTATTCTGTTCATAAATCGTAATCCCTATATCCGTGTCGGGCGCAACTTTTATTTGTAATTTATTTCTTATTTGATGTTTTCAACAAAACCATTTATCACTCTCCACGACTCCTATATTCAGGTCATGGCATGAATAAAGAATGGAGAATTACGATTACCTTTATTTCTTTGTCGGCCGTTATCGGGCAACAAAGGTAATCATAATTCTCCAATCTCAATTCTCAATTCTTAATTCTTAACTCTTAACTCTTAAATTGAGCTATTTGCTGATAAATTTCTTTCCTTTCTGTATCACAATGCCTTTGAACGTCTTGTCGACGCGCTGTCCGGACATGTTGTAACGAGGAGCGTCAGAGCTGCTGTCGGCGTCGGCTTGTATGCCGTCGATTCCGCTCACCGTGCCCGACATTTCGCCAAGACCGCCACACTCGTTGGCAACGCGGATACCGTAGGTGCCGGCGCCGAAGGACGAGAGGTCGAACGTTGAGGCGGTGGTGAATGCCACCACGCTGCCGTTTTTGACAATGGCGTAGCCTAACGCGCCTGATACGGGCGTCCAGCTGAGGGTCGTCTCGTCAACAAGCGATACCGATGGTGCCGTCAGTTGTGCCGTCAGTACCTGCGGGTTCCATTCCGTGCCGAAGACGTTTGTCAGCGTGTATTGCGCTGCCTGCTCTGCCGTCAGTACCGGAGCGTCAGAGCTTTCGGCGGCGTTGCATGCGGCGATTGAGCGTGATGACAGGTCGAGAGTGGTGCCGTGGGCGTCTTTCGAGCCGTATTCGTGGAAGCGTACCACGCATCCTGACTTCATGCCTGCCCAGCCCTCAGCCTTCGGCAGTTGGTTGAACGTGGTGTTAAGGTATGTCGCGCGGGGCGAGTCGTTCCACGGACGACCGAGATAATACTTGCCTGCGGCAGCGTCGGCGCCGTCAACCGTACATCCGTTGAACACCATTCCCCAGTACTGTTCGCCCACCGGCGTGTTAGGAGCGGTGATGTATCCTGCGCCCGTGTTGTACAGCGTGCAACGCTCAAACCAGCCTGTGCCGTCGCCGTAGACGTAGTCCGTCTGTCCGGCAAGGGTCGATGTCTCGAAGTAAGCCGAAGAGCTGCCGGCGTTAAGATAGTAAGTGTCCTGAATGCCTTGCAGCGTCACGTTCTTGTAGACGGCGCGTGCTCCGCGCTGACGGATGGCGAGCGCCTGTCCGCGAGACACCTTGCTCTCCCAGTCGCGAGCCTGACGGACGGTAAGATCCTGCATGTAGACATCGTTCTCCGAGCGGTCGATGAAGAACACCGGCGTCTGTTCCTGATAGTTGGTGACCGACGTCGAGGGGCAGTTCATTACCAACACGCCGTCCTGACTCTCGCCGATCAGCGATACGTTGCCCGCCACGGCGTTCTTTGCCTGCGTGCCATAATCATACGTTCCGTTGTGGAGGAAGATGCGGTAGCGTGTCGTCTTGTCCGCGCGGGACGCGGCGGCGGCAAGCGCAACTTTCAGTTCGTTGATGTTCTTGACTGCCGCGTCGTACGGTGCAACGTTCTCGAAGATGTAGCCATAGTCGCTGTACGACTTGTAGTTGGCGGTCAGCTCCGTGTTCGCCTTTATCGTGTAATTGAAGTTCTCCTTTGTGCTTACCACGTCGCCGGCTTGGTTTGTCCAGTTCTCGAACAGGTAGCCGCTGTTGCCTTTCAGTATAAGAGATATTTCGGTTCCCTCGTCGAAGGTGTCGCCTGCCGGTGTCCAGCTGAGCTGTCCGGCTGCCGCGGGAGACACGGTGGCGTTGAACGAGTATTTCTTTACCTCGGGAGCGGTGCCGCTGAACCTGCCGCTTATCTTGATATTGTTAAAGCCAACGTATTTGCCGGCAAACACATCGTAGATGTAAATGCGCACTTTCAGCATTTCGCCCGACGATACCAAGCCCTTGTCGGTCAGGTCGATGGACACGTCGCTGTAAGATGCGTCGTTCTCACGGTTGGGCTTGAAACCTTCAAGAACGGTTTTCTCTTCGCCTTCGCCCTGCTGAACCGTTACGTCAAAGACTATGGAGCCTGTGCCGAGGCGCAGCGAGTGGAAACTTATGTTCTGCGGAAGGAAGAACACGCCGGCAGCCGGTTGAATTTCGAAAGCTATGTTGTCAGACGCCGTGCGCTCAGGGTTTTGCAGTCCCGACAGCGGCGTAAACTTGACGAATGTCTCGCCAAACCGTGTCTCGGATGCAACTCCCAACGCCGTGCTTACCACCGAGGCGGCATTGGTGAACATTGCCGCCGGTTCACATTTTCCTTTCTCCGTAGCCTCGCCTGCCGTCCAAGCCCATGTTATGTTGGCGTCGCCCTCGGTAACGGCGGGAGCCTCGCCGATGAACTTTATCGCGCCTACCGCCACGTCATAACCCTCTACGCTCATTACCTGCAAGCGGTATTTCTTCGTCTTGTCGAGCGTAAGTTCAAGCACTTTCGGGTCTTGTTTTTGTGCGAAACCTGTTGACTGGACGCTTAAAGGAGCGCTGCCGTCGGCGGGAGTCGCCACGAGCCGTCCGTAATCGAGGTTGCTGCTCTGGCTTGTTATGAACACGCGCACCTTCTCGGCGCCCGTCACAAACGCGTCCATC
>CAJMQT010000122.1 GCA_905215655.1 uncultured bacterium
AACTCCTTTAACTCCTTTAACTCCTAAAATTCTTCACTCTTAATTCTTCCCTCTTAATTTTAAAAAGTCGCGGCGTATTATCATGGCGGCGAAGATGCCGAGGATAGCTGTGTTAGCCGCCAATGCCGCCCACATAGGCAGCAGGGCGTTTATTTCGGTCATCGCGAAGTACATCGCCAGGGCGACGACGACGTACAGGGCGATGTCGCGCAGCGGGTAATTGACGGGATACTTCTTCTGTCCCACGAGGTAAGAGAGCGTCATCGCCACGCCGTAGCCCGCAAAGCCTGCCCACGCACACGCCATATAGCCGTAGCGCGGAACGAAAATCACGTTGACGGCGACAAGCACCAGACAGCCGGCACCCGAGAACCAAGCGCCCCAGATGGTCTTGTCGATGAGCTTGTACCAGAACGACAGATTGAAGTAGACGCCCATCATAATCTCTGCCGCCATGACGATAGGAATGACTTTCAGTCCCTCCCAATAGTCGCGCCCGATGAGGTGGCGCAGTATGTCGAGGTAAGCTATCACGGCAAGAAAAGCCAGCAGGGTGAAGATGATGAAGTATTTCATCGCCTTGGCGTAAGTGTCGCGGTTGTCGCCGCTCTTCGCCTTGCCGAAGACGAACGGCTCGTAGGCGTAACGGAACGCCTGAGTGATCATCGCCATGATCATTGCGACCTTGCTCGCCGCACCGTAAATGCCGAGCTGCATGTGGGCGTCGGCACCTTTATATATATAAGGAAAGAGGATCTTGTCTGCCGTCTGATTGAGTATTCCCGCAATGCCGAGCACGAGGATGGGCCAGCTGTAAGACAGCATTCGCCGCAGCAGGGTGCGGTCGAGAACGTAGCGGAAGCCCGTAAGTTCCTTGACAAGGAAGAACATGAGGGCGGCGGAGCAGAACAGGTTGATGTAGAAGGCGTAGCCCACACCTATGGCGGGGTCATACAGTCTGCCCGCGATGCCCGCTCCGCCGGCGTTGTCGTAGAGCGCGGGGAGCAGCAGGAAGAACGCTAAGTTGAGCGCGATGTTGAGCGCGATGTTCGCCAGTTTCAGCGCGGCAAACTTTATCGGGCGTTTCTTATACCGCAGATAGGCGAAGGGGATGCACAGGAAGGCGTCGATAGCAACCGTCACAGCCATTACCCAGATGTACGACTTATGGTCTTCGTAGCCCATAAACGCCGACACGGGGTTGAGGAACATGAAGATGAGGAGCACGAAGAGCGCCGACGTGAAGCCCACCGACAGCAGCGTGGTGGAGTAGACGCGCTCCGGGTTTTCGCCCTCTTTATTGGCAAAGCGGAAGAACGTCGTCTCCATTCCGTATGTCAGTATTACCATAAGGAGCGCCGTGTAAGCGTAGACATTGGTGATGACGCCGTAGCCGCCACTCGCCGCCGACAGCTTTGCGGTGTAGAGGGGCACGAGCAGATAATTAAGGAAACGCCCCACGATACTGCTCAATCCGTAGATTGCAGTATCCTTAAAAAGAGATTTTAGTCCGGCCATGTTGAAAAAAAAGCCCCTCCCCAACCCTCCCGAGGGAGGGAGAAGTGGAGAAAGAAGGGGAAAACGCCCCCTCCTAATCTCCCCGAGGGGAGGACTTGAAGTTAGCTTTGTTGTTATTAATTGTTGTTTATTCTTTATTCTTTAATATTTTGAGTTCTCGGAACTCTTTGCCTCCCTTTATTTACCCTCGTCCTTTCAGTTCTCCTCCCCTCGGGGAGGCTGGGTGGGGGCTTGCCTTTTAAAAGAACAGATAGCATATCCCCACCGCGGCGATTATGCCCGCAAGGTCGGCAAGGAGGCCGCAGGTGACGGCGTGGCGCGTGTATCTTACGCCCACGCTGCCGAAGTAGACGGCAAGGATGTAGAACGTGGTGTCGGTGGAACCTTGGAAGACGCAGCTGAGACGACCGATGAACGAGTCGGCGCCATACGTCGTCATGGCATCCACCATCATGCCGCGCGCACCGCTGCCCGACAGCGGTTTCATCAGGGCGGTGGGCAGGGCGCCCACAAACTCGGTGTCGCCGCCGAGGGCGCCGACCAGCCATTTCACGCCGCCGATGAGCATGTCCATTGCCCCCGAGGCGCGAAACACGGCGATGGCGACGAGCATTGCCACCAGATAAGGTATGATGCGGACGGCGGTGCCGAAGCCCTCTTTCGCGCCGTCGACAAATGCCTCGTAGACGTTTACCCTCTTACGTGCGCCGGCAAAGATGAAGGTTATTATTATCGAGAAGAGCAGTATGTTTGCCGCCGACGTGCTCACCGTGTTCATGGTGTCCTTGTCGAGCTGCGAGAAGCCCCATATCACGGCGGACACGAGGAGGCAGGCGCCGCCGAGGACGGCAAGCATCGTGCGGTTGAGAAGGTTTATCCGCTGGTACAGGCTGGTGACAATGACGCCTGTGATGGTGGAGAAGAAGGTGGCGAGCAGCAGCGGAACGAAAACGTCGGTAGGGTTGGCGGCACCTAACTGTGCGCGGTACACCATGATGGAGACGGGGATGAGGGTCAGTCCGGAGGTGTTCAGCACGAGGAACATTATCATCGGGTTGGTTGCCGTGTCCTTCTTCGTGTTCAGCTCCTGCATCTGTTCCATTGCTTTCAGTCCGAGCGGTGTGGCGGCGTTGTCCAGTCCGAGCATGTTTGCCGCAAGGTTCATGAAGATACTGCCCGTGGCTGGATGTCCCTTCGGAATGTCGGGGAAGAGGCGTGTGAAGACGGGGCTGAGCACCCGCGACAGCGCGTCGATGACGCCGCCGCGCTCTCCCACGCGCATTATTCCGAGCCAGAGCGAGAGCACGCCGGTAAGTCCGAGAGAAATCTCGAACGCCGTCTTTGATGACGAGAACGTCGAGTTGATTATCTCGGGAAATACCTCCGTGTCGCCAAAGAACAGCAGCCGTACCGCCGCTATGACGAACGCTGTGAGGAAAAACGCTATCCAGATGTAGTTCAGAACCATTTTTTATTTTTTCTAAGGGAGTTAACGGGAGTTATCCCTTTTCCTAAGGGAGTTAACGGGAGTTATCGTTTCACTTAGGGAGTTATCGGGAGTTAACGGACATATGCCTTGTTGCTTACAACGAAACATTTGTCCGTTAACTCCCTGCGGCGCGAGCCGCATAACTTCTGTTTACTCCCGTTAACTCCTTTTTTGCCAAAGCATAACTTCTGTTTACTCCCGCTAACTCCTTTTTTATCAGCAACAAGTCATTTGTCCGTTAACTCCCTGCGGCGTGAGCCGCATAACTCCCGTTAACTCCTGTTAACTCCTTTTATTATTTCAACATCCCCTGTATCTCTTTGTCGAGGTCTTTTATCTGCGCGTCGCGCTTGCTGATGGCGCTGTTGCGGTCGATGAGGAAGAATGTCGGGATAGACGTCACGTTGTACGACACGAGGTTTGACGACTCGAGCCCCTGCGGGTCTCTCACGCTGATCCACGGCAGCGCTGCTGTCTGCGTCTTCCAGAAGTGCTCGTTGCCGTCCAGCGCCACTTGGTATATCTCAAAGCCTGCGGCGTGGTATTTGTTGTATAGCTCGCGGAGCTGCATTATGCGTGCCGTCGACTCTTTCGCGCCGAAGACGTGGAAGTCGAGCATTACCACCTTGCCGCGCAGGTCGCTCAGGCTGCGGGCGTTACCCTTGTTGTCTGTGAGCGATATGTCGATCAGGTTCGACACGTTGATCTTGCTCGCGTCAATCTGCTGGCGCGCCATCTTGTTGCGCATTATGCGCACGTTCTTCATGCCTTCAAGCGCGATGTTGTGCAGGTTCTTTCCCCTCACGGCGTCGGGGTGATAGGTGTCCCAGCTCGTGGCGACGGCAGCGAAAGCCTTTACGTCATCCTCGCTCTCGCGGGGGTTGAATATCAGCATGTTGCCGAGCGTCTGGAACAGGGCGAAGTATGACGAGGCGCGCATCGGAGCCTTGTAGATGTAGTTGCGCTTGATGTTCTCCTTGTAGGCGGCTACGATTTTCAGAATACTGTCGCGAGCCTGCGTAAGGTTTAGATAGGGGTTGTTCTCTATCGCCATGGCGCGGTTTTGCAAGTCTATCTGTTTGAGAGCCAGCTCCTTGATGGTGGCGCACTCGTCAGAGCCTTCCACGGTGTAGTCGGTCGCCATGCCGGGGTATGAAGTCTTGACGGTGATTGTCTCTGTCGAGTCGACGCTGAGGTTGATTATCTGTCCGGCTATTCTGAGGCGGTAGAACTCGGGTGCGTCGGGTGCTTTCAGCGAGAAGCTGAACTCTCCTTTGTCGTCGAGTTTTACCGAGTCGACCGTCACGGGACCGTCAAGGCTCATGTTTTCGAGGTACAGCACGGAGTCTTTCGCATTGCTTACGGCTCCGTTCACATTACATTTTTTGTTGTCACACGCCCCGAGCGCCGCCGTCAGCAGTACCACGGCGCAGCATGTGGCGATTGATGAGAGTGTCTTTTTCATCTTATATCATTTTTGTTATTTGCATTCCGAGATATACCGCAAGTAGTCCGAGCATTACGCTTGCACCGACATACAGCGCCGCCAAGCCAATGTTGTCGGCACGCATCAGCTGCGCCGTCTCGTTCATAAAGGTGCTGAAAGTGGTGAAGCCGCCGCAGAAGCCCATCGTCAGGATGAGCCGCCACTCGCGACTTATCATCCCGCCGTCGCCGGCAAGTCCGCCGATGAGTCCTATCAGCAGGCAGCCCGCCACATTGACGGTCATCGTGCCGAAGGGGAACGCCGACAGCACCGTATGCTGAACGGCTCTTGACAACAGGTATCTCGCCACGCTGCCGAACGCTCCTCCGACAGCAACAAGCAGTATATTCTTAAACATTTGTGCAAATTTATAAAATAATTAGCAATTAGGTGGTAGGAATTGGGAAAATGTTGAGATGATGAATGGTTTGTTGAATATGTAAAAGGGCAGCCCCCCTCATGACCTCTCTACAGCCTCACCCCCGACCCCTCTATAGCCTCACCCCCGACCCCTCTCCCAAAGAGAGGGGAGGATGAAGAATGCTTTGTGGGTAAATTTTTCAATCTTTCCATCTTTCCATCTTTCAATTTTTCAACTCCCTCATTTTTTAATTCTTAACTCTTAATTCTTACTTATCACCTTCTTCTACCTGATCTTTCCGCTGAACTTGCAAGGTGTATACG
>CAJMQT010000123.1 GCA_905215655.1 uncultured bacterium
GGCGGTGCGTTCACGCACGGCAGCGGCGCGGAAAAGGAGTTCGACGGCGAGCAGCATGGTGTCTGTCAGCGGTTTTAGACGCGTGCCAAGTCCGGCGGCGAATATCATTGCTTGCATAATAAAACTCTAAAATTCTAATAATAATTAATCTTTGGCACCCAGCACCTGTTCAATGCCTTGTTCGCGATGAACGATGCGCACTTCCACTCCGTATTTACGGTTGATATATTCCGCCAGATGTTGTGCCGAGTAGACGCTGCGATGTTGTCCGCCGGTGCAACCGAAACAGAACATCAGGCTGGTAAAGCCTCGCTGGATGTAACGTTGCACGTGGGCATCAGCAAGTTTGTAAACGCTTTCAAGGAAAGTAAGTATCTCGCCATCGTCTTCAAGAAAGCGGATTACGGGTTCGTCAAGTCCGGTCAGTTTCTTGTACGGCTCATATCGTCCGGGGTTATGCGTGCTGCGACAGTCGAAGACGTAACCTCCGCCGTTACCTGAGTCGTCCGCCGGAATGCCTTTATGATATGAGAAACTGTAAACCCGGACCACGAGCGGACCCTTGTTGTCATACTTCGAGAACGTTGCCGGACCGTCAGCCGGGTGTGCCTCATAGATGTTCTGCTCAGCAGTCTTGTAGCCGTCGGAACGGCTCAGCGCCGGTTCTTCTATCCGGGCGAAACGTGGCAGTTCGGTGATGCGGCGCAAGACGTCGATAAGATAAGGATATGGGAATACGTCAAGTTTAATCAGTTCACGCAGATTTTGTATCGCGGGAGGTATGCTGTCAATAAAATGTTTCTTGCGCTCGAAGTATCCGCGGAAGCCGTAAGCCCCAAGAACTTGCAACGTCCGGAACAGGACAAACAAACTGAGACGGTTGACAAAATGTCTTACGGATGGCACTTCGATATAATTTTTCAACGAATTGTAATATTCGTAAACAAGCTCACGGCGCAGTTTATGAGGATACTTTGCCGACGCCTGCCATAGGAACGAGGCGAGGTCATAATAATACGGACCTTTGCGTCCGCCTTGGTAGTCGATGAAACACGGCTTGCCGTCTGCCGTCAGCATGATATTCCGCGCTTGAAAGTCTCTATACATGAAAGATTCGGTCTTTTCTGCGACGAGATCTTTTGCGAAAAGACGGAAGTTTGCTTCGAGTTTCAGTTCATGGAAGTCGAGGTCGAGTGGTTTCAGAAAACAATATTTAAAGTAGTTGAGGTCGAAGAGCACATTGTCTTCGTCAAATTCCGGTTGCGGATAACAATTCTGCCAATCAAGTCCGCGAGCACCCCTTATCTGTATCTCCGGCAATTCACGAATTGTGTCTTTCAGCAGTTCCTTCTCTTTCTGGTTGTATCGTCCGCCCGCTTCACGTCCTCCGTGTAAAGCGTCGAATAGCGACAGCGTGCCGAGGTCTTCCTGTAAGTATCTCAGTTCGTCGTCAGACACCGCAAGAATTTCCGGTACCGGCAGCTTTCGTTTCTTGAAATGCTGTGACAAATATACGAAAGCATGGTCTTCGTCGCGACTTGTTCCTATCGCACCGATTACCGAGCGTCCGTTGCTGTCAGTCATTCTGAAATATTCTCTGTTGCTTCCTGCCGCCTGCAAGCGTTCCACACTTGCCGGTGCGGCACCGTTCCACAATTCGTAAAGACTTAAAAGTTTCTGCATGATATTGTTTTTCTGTGATGCAAAGATAATGCAAGCCGAGAGCAAAGAAAACTTGTTTTCAATTTGCCGAGGCGCAGCTTATCTTATGCAAAGATAATGCAAGCCGAGTGAAGAACAAAATAAAAGAGAGTGAAACGAACTTTTATATAACAAAAAAAAATCGCATGTCATCCCGACAAGCGATTTTCAAAAAACAAACTACTTAAAAACTAATCTACTAAAACAAATCAAAAAATATCTACTTTAGGATTTATGTCCATAAGGTATCTACCTAATGATATTGCAAATATACCCCTTTTTAGTCAATCGTCAAAGTTATTCAATAAAAAAGACGCTACATTTTAGTTAAAAAAACAAAAAGAGGGAATATTGGGCAACCAATCTCCCTCTTTTGTAATATCGGCTTTGCAATTACATCATTCCACCCATGCCCGGAGCGCCCATCGGCATCTGCGGTTTTTCTTCGGGTTTGTCAACGATGAGACATTCTGTTGTAAGGAACATGCCTGCTATTGATGCAGCGTTTTCAAGTGCCACGCGTGATACCTTTGCAGGGTCTATTACGCCGGCTTTACGCATATCCTCATAAACGTCCTTGCGGGCGTTGTATCCGAAGTCACCTTCGCCCTCACGAACTTTCTGTACTACAACAGCGCCTTCGCCTCCGGCATTGGCAACAATCTGGCGCAGCGGTTCTTCGATAGCGCGCTCCACGATGTCGATACCGGTCTGCTCGTCAGCGTTGTCACCCTTCAAATCTTTAAGGCTTGCAAGGGCACGGATGTATGTCGTGCCACCTCCTGCAACAACACCTTCTTCGATTGCCGCACGTGTTGCACAGAGAGCGTCGTCAACGCGATCCTTCTTCTCTTTCATCTCAACCTCGCTATTAGCTCCGACGTAAAGTACTGCAACGCCGCCTGACAGTTTTGCAAGTCGCTCCTGCAACTTCTCTTTGTCGTAGCTGCTGGTTGTGTTGGCGATTTCGTTCTTTATCTGAGCCACGCGGTCAGCAATAAGCTGTTTCTCTCCTGCTCCGTTTACGATTGTTGTATTGTCCTTTGAAACGACAACCTTATCGCAGGTACCGAGCATTTCGAGCGTTGCCTGTTCGAGTTTCAGTCCCTTCTCTTCGCTGATTACGAGACCGCCTGTAAGAACGGCGATATCTTCGAGCATAGCCTTACGACGGTCGCCGAAGCCCGGAGCCTTGACAGCGCAGATTTTAAGGTTGCTGCGCAGACGGTTTACAACGAGGGTTGTAAGAGCCTCCGAGTCAACATCTTCTGCGATAACGAGCAACGGACGTCCGCTCTCTGCTGCCGGTTGAAGAATAGGCAGGAAGTCTTTCAGGTTGCTGATTTTCTTATCGTAAATAAGGATGTAGGGGTTATCCATCAGACATTCCATCTTGTCTGCGTCCGTAACGAAGTAGCTGCTGAGGTAGCCGCGGTCGAACTGCATTCCCTCTACAACGTCGATGTGGGTGTCGCGACTCTTGCTTTCCTCTATCGTGATAACGCCGTCCTTTGAAACTTTACGCATTGCATCAGCAAGCAGCTTGCCGATTTCAGGATCGTTGTTCGCGCTGACAGTTGCAACCTGCTCGATTTTGTCATAGTTGTCATCAACCTGCTCGGCGTTGTTCTTGATGTACTCAACGACAGCTGCAACAGCCTTGTCGATACCGCGTTTCAAATCCATCGGGTTTGCACCTGCCGTAACATTCTTCAAGCCAACGTTGATAATGCTCTGAGCAAGTATTGTAGCCGTTGTCGTTCCGTCGCCGGCGTCATCTCCGGTCTTGCTTGCTACGCTCTTGACGAGCTGTGCGCCGGTGTTCTCGAAATGATCTTCCAGTTCTACTTCCTTTGCGACAGTCACGCCGTCTTTTGTTATCTGCGGAGCGCCAAACTTCTTTTCGATTATCACGTTACGTCCTTTCGGACCGAGTGTTACTTTTACTGCATTTGCCAATTTGTCAACACCGTTCTTCAACAGTTCGCGTGCGTCGGTATCAAATTTTATCTCTTTTGCCATAACCGTAAATTAAATTATGAATTAAGAATTAAGAATGAAGAATTAAATTTACCGTCTTTAATTCTTCTTACATCTTCTTTTCTTATATACTTTGATTTATTATATTGTTGTTTCCTCTTATTTATTAATAACAGCGAGAACATCGCTCTGGCGCATCATAAGATATTTAACGCCCTCATATTCAAGCTCCGTGCCTGAATATTTACCGTAAAGCACCTCGTCGCCTTCTTTAAGGATCATCTCCTCGTCTTTTGTGCCATTGCCGGTCGCAACGATTGTGCCGTGCAAGGGTTTCTCTTTTGCTGTATCAGGAATTATGATACCACCGATTTTCTCTTCTGCCGGTGCGGGGAGCACCAACACTCTGTCTGCTAATGGTTTAATGTTCATGATTGTTATGTTTTTTAATTATTTTGTCAGTTGTCTACCGGCTTTCCGCCGATTTCTGATAAGGAATAAGCGAAAATCGTGCCAAAGACAAATACTGACAATTTTGTCACGACAAGACTGACATTTTTTCAGTCATTCAAGGCTGACCGAATTATCTATATTATTGTTGTCCGCTAAAACTTTTGGATGAAATGTCAATATATTAACCTGCATTATTCATAGGCTTTCGTTACGAGAGTTCCAAATGTCTGTGCGTCAGTGAAAGCACAGCGATGACGATGCCGGATGTAGTAAATCCTACTTCCAAAGAGGAAGAGCGAGCACTTTGCTGACGTACAGGCAGTTGGGACTCGCAGTAGAAACGCCTATGAATAATGCAGGTTAAGATTAACGTACAGAAATAAAATCAAATCTTTTATCCTCCAAAAGATAACCTTTTACCTTCTCAAAGATAACCTTTTGCAATGTGAAAGACGGTCTTTTGCATTGTAAAATGCGGTCTTTCGGGAAACAGAATGCTTAAAAAGAGCTAAGAGTTTGTTAACCTCTTCTATTTAACTTCTAAAAATATTTTTCCGAATCGTGTTTCACACCTTCACGGGCGTGTAAGTCGTTGCGTGACAGCGAGATGCGGTGAGTGATGGTGCCTCCGCCGTGCGTGCATTTGTGTATAGTGTTTTTCATCCTTCACGGTAAAGTCTTTATAGACAGCTTGTTACCGTGAAACATGGTTTGGGTAAACTGTAATCGGTTATGAAAATTAAAAGTTAAGAGTGAAGAGTGAAGAATTAAGAATTAGTTTCAATTTTTCCCGCAAGTAGGGACATGCCTTTGGCATGTGTAAACACCCAATGCGTCGATAATCATAATATGGAAAAGGCAAATTTCCCAACAAGGCTTGAAAAATCATAGAACTGTAAGTATAAGTCCCAGATGGATAGAATTTGTCTTTTGACGTGTTTATGTAGCACCACTTCGGGTGCCTCTTGTGTGTGTTGTATCCGGGCGTGTCGTCGCCAAGCTCCTCCACACCCGGTTACTGATGGTTCAGCC
>CAJMQT010000124.1 GCA_905215655.1 uncultured bacterium
ACTGATACACAATCATTTGAACTTCTCGCTACGATATCTTATGAATAATGCAGGTTAAGAAATTCAGGCAAAATAACTTGTTATTTTCCAAAAGACGGCATATTACGTTTCAAAAGGCGGCATTTTACATTGCAAAAGACGGTCTTTTGGAACGTAATATGCCGTCTTTTGAAAAGGGTGAGATGGTGAGATGTTTAGTTTGTGAAAATTGGAAGGATTGAAATGTTGAATGGTTGAAAGATTGAAGAATTGAAAGGTTGTCCATCCGGCAGCGTGACTTGATCTGACAGATTATTTATTTTGTCGGACGCACGTTAAATAATTAATGTCGCTTACAGCTGTCCCGACTCTACCATCAGCACGACGCGCTCAGTCAGGCGGTCGGTCTTCTCTGGGTCGTATTTCTTCGTCAGACTGGCGCCGAACGTCCAAGCAAAAGCCTGATAAAAACCGGCGCGCACAGGACTGATGAACGTTCGTATCAAGCTGTACGCCGAAGAGTTACACTCTCGGTAAACCAGCTTGATAAGAAGTTTGCCCTGCGAGTATGTCAGCTTCTTCATCCGGGGCGTGTAACGTTTCTTAATGTCTTCCTCGACGCGCTTCATGTGCTCGTCACGCGCCCTCTTGTCGGGCAGCGTTTGCAGGTATTCGTAGGTCTCGATGATTATCCGGTTCGCCTCTTTCGCTATCGGCAGCACCTTTTTCACGTTATACACCAGCCGGTTGTACGCCGCCCTCTGCTTCGCGCTTTTGAAGGTCGGCTGCGGATAAACGTAGACGTTGTTCAGCTCAACGTACTGCACGCTGTCGCCGTCAAGCTCCACTTTACCCACTTTTACCATCGGCACGAACGTGGGGTTGTCCATGTCCACCTCAGCGTCTTCCACGTTTTGCGCGTGCACCGCCTGTCCTCCCGCGAGCGTGAAGAACAGCGTCAACAGCGCCGCCGACAGACGGTTTGCCGAT
This sequence comes from uncultured bacterium, assembly GCA_905215655.1. Lineage (GTDB taxonomy): Bacteria > Bacteroidota > Bacteroidia > Bacteroidales > Bacteroidaceae > Prevotella. The sequence continues at coordinate 970 of CAJMQT010000124.1, forward strand.
AACATGTTATGAATGAAATACTTTAAACTGTTATTCATAATCCGCAATCCTTAATAATCACTCCGGGGCAGCCCAATTCTTAATTATTAACTCTTAATTCTTAATTCCCTTGGATACCTGCATCAAGGCAAAGTACAGCACCGTTCCGCTCACCAGTCCTGCGAGGGCGTCGATGGCGTAATGCGCCTGAATGTAGACGGTGGCAAGACACAGAAATATGTAAAACGGCAGAAGGATGTAAAGGAAACGACGGTTGCCCGTGTGCCATACAAGCCACATCAGCACCGTGCTCACTCCAACATGACTGCTCGGGAAAGCTGCCGTGGGACGTTCGCCCGCCGCTTTGGCGTCCTCGACGAGCTGATAGAACACGCCTTTGGCGTATCCCGGACTCGGAAGACAGTCCTGACAGTAGTTGAAATAGTCATGAACGTTCGGGAAAATACCCTTGGAAATGTCGCTCAACCCCACCGCCTTATAATAAAATGTCGGTCCCGTGACGGGCACGAGGATAAATATCACGTAATAAACGAAGAACGATGTGAGCACCACAAACGCCGCCCGCTCGAACTCTTGATAGCGGAACAGGAAGTAAAACACCACCACCGTGACAATCATCGGATAATAAGAGGCATAGCCCATGTCCATCAGTTCGCTGACGAAAGCCCATGGCAGCGCCTTATGAAACAGCAATGCAGGCTGACATCCGAAGAGATCCTGCTCCCATCCGGCAAACACATGGTCGAGGTTTGGCAGCATTCGGTTTATCTCGTAAGTGTCGGGATACCACCATCCGAGCAGCGCCAGCTGCACCGCCACACGTATGAAGAGGGTCAGCCGGCAGGGTATCAGCCGGTAAACGCCCCACAGCGCCGCCGTGATTACGGCTATCCGGATGCGTCCCCAGATCATTGCGTCGGGGTTTTCAGCCTTTGTATATGTGAAGAAAACAATCAGAAGAGTGAGCACAAGGTATGTCATCGCCACCCATTCGAGGGCGAGCAAACCTTTACGTGGACGCTTTTCCAAAGTGAAAAGCTGCTTTATGAATGTTAACATACTGTTTTTTTATGTTGAGGTGGTGAGTTTTTTTTATGTTGAGGTGTTGAGGTGTTGAGATGATGAATAATTTCCATAACGCATTAAGTCAAATCATTCATCATCTCAACATCTCAACATAAAAATCCCTTAAATCCACCCGTTTTCCTTATACCATTGTATTGTAAGAGGCACTCCGCTGTCGAGCGGAAATTCGGGTTTGTAGCCCAGTTCTGTCATTGCCGGGGTGATGTCACAGCGCCAGTTGCGCTGCTTCATGATGTTGTATTTGTCGTTGTTGAGTGCCGTCACACTATTTGTAAGCCGTCCGATGAGCTCGCCGACGGTGGTTATCAGTCGCAGGACGCATAGCGGCGCCTTTATGCGCAGTAGCCAAGGGTTGCCTAATTCGCGGCGTATCAGGTCGCTGAATGTGCGCGACGAGTAGACGCGACCGTCGCTGAGGAAGTAGCGTCCGCCGTTTCTGCCCTTGTCGAGGGCGAGGAATACTGCCTGCACGACGTCCTTTACATAGACGAACGTCAGGTCTTGCGGCTTGTATCCCACGGCAAAGTCGGTGTGGCTCTTTATGCTTTTCGCCATCATGAAGTAGTCTCTCTCCCTCGGACCGTAGACCCCTGTGGGTCTTAACACCACGAAACGGAGCCCCGGTATGGCGTCGAGGCGCTTCTCGCTTTCCAGCTTGCTGCGCCCGTAAGCCGTGTCGGGACGCGGCGTGTCCTTGTCGCTTATCTCGGTGTAAGGCGCCTCTTCGCGTGCCGGTCCCATTACGCTGAGGCTGCTTATGTAGACAAATCTCTTCAAGGAGGGGTTCTGTCGCATCAATGCCGACGCGAGATTGACCGTCCCCTCGGTGTTGATGCGGAAGAAGTCGTTGACGTTCAGACATTTTGTTACGCCCGCCGCATGCACCACATAGTCGAAGTCGTGTCCCCGCAGCTGCTCTTCCAGTCGTTCGGGACTGTTCAGGTCGAGCTCGATAAAGTGTATCCTGCTGTCCGTAAGATAACGCTTTGAACTGCTTTTCCTTACCGCCGCCCACGTCTCGAACCCTCTTTTCAGCGCCTCTTCAACGATAAAGCTGCCGATAAAGCCGCTCGCTCCGGTGATGAGAATAGAGGAAGAGCCCATACCGGCCTCGCCCGAAGCCCCCTCCCGACCTCCCCGAGGGGAGGTGATGGGTGCAGAATAGACTCCTTCCTGCCTCCCCGAGGGGAGGAGTTTGGCTGCGCCTTGTGGGTTGTTGTCGTTCATTGGCGTTACTTTTTTGATGTATTTTCAAGGCAATCGGAACACATTTTATGCTCCGATTGCTCATCTTTTCATATTAAACACACCCTCTAACCGCCCTTCTCCTCCCCTCGGGGAGGTCGGGAGGGGGCTTCTTGTGTGTCTTTAAAACTCCGTCAGGTGCATGTCACCCTTGGTTCTCAGCGCCTCGTGCATTGCGAAAGCGGCGTTGAGGTTGTGGCATGTCTGACCCTTTGAGGTTATTTTCAGATAGTCGCGCAGCAGCGGACGGTAGTCCGGATGAGCGCAGTTCTCGATGATGAGATGTGCCCGTTCCATCGGCGATTTGCCTCTGAGGTCGGCCACTCCCTGCTCGGTCACGATTACGTTGACGTCGTGTTCGGTGTGGTCGTGGTGGCTTACCATGGGCACGATAGAGCTTATCAGGCCGCCCTTGGCTGTCGACGCGCAGGTGAATATCGAGATGTAGGCGTTGCGCTCGAAGTCGCCGCTGCCACCGATGCCGTTCATCATCTTTGTGCCCGATATGTGTGTGGAGTTGGCGTTGCCGTAGATGTCCACTTCGATAGCCGTGTTTATTGCTATCACTCCGAGTCGGCGTATCACCTCCGGCGAGTTGGATATCTCGCTTTGGCGCAGCGTCAGGTGCTCCTTGAAGTAGTCGATGTTGTTGTAAATCTGCATCAGACAGTCATTGGAGACGGTCAATGAACAGGTGGATGCGTCCTTGACGCGACCTTCGAGCATCATTCCTACCACGCTGTCTTGCAGCACTTCGGTGTAGACGTTGAAGTCGGGCACGCTCTTCTCGTGTCCCAGAGCGCCGAGGATGGCGTTGGCTGTGCTGCCCACGCCGCTCTGCAATGGCAGGAACGACGACGGTATTATGCCGCGCTTCATGTCGTTTACGAGGAATTGTGCCACGTTGTGACCGATGGTGTCGGTTATCGGGTCGGAGCACTTGAAGGCTCTTGCCTCGTCGGGGATGTTGCATTCAACGACGCCCACCACCTTCTTCGCGTCTATTTCGATGTAAGGCTTGCCGATGCGGTCGTTCACATGGATTATCGGAATGGGTCGACGGTAAGGCGGGTCGAGCGGCTCGTAAACGTCGTGCAGATATTTTGCGTCGGGGCTGTGAAACGAGTTGAGCTCGAGTATCACGCGTTTAGCCAGTCGTGCCACGGTGGGCGCAATGCCGCCTGCCGCCGTAAGATATATGCGGTATTTGTCGCCGAGGTCTTCAATTTCGCATACTTCGAGTATAGCCCAGTCCACTTCGCCCATAAATCCGTAGCGCAGCTCCTGTGCCATCTGGCTCAGGTGTATGTCGTTGTAGGCTATCTCGCCCGCGTTGACATGCTTGCGGAAGTCGGGGTTGGTGGTGTACGGCGCGCGGTATTTTATCGCTCCGGCGTTAGCAAGGTCGCCGTCGGTGCTCTGTCCGGTCGATGCGCCGGTGAAGATACCTACCTTGAACTCTCTGCCCGCTTCGTGTTCTGCAACTGCGATCTTGGCAAGTTCTTTTGTCACGGCCTTTGCCGTGCCGGCGGGTGTAAATCCGCTGAGTCCTATGTTCTCTCCGTTTTTGATCAGCGCCGCTGCTTCTGCGGCTGTCATACGTGTGTAAGCCATAATTGGATATTTATTTGGTTGTTGTTATTTGCTTCTGAAACGTCGGCAAAGTTACAACTTTTTAATGAATAAAATGTATTTAAGTGTAAAGATTTAAGAAGAGTAAACAGACGGTAAGAAATATTGTCTGCGGAGGCGGTTTCAGGTCCCTCTTTTTGCAGGGTGCTGCCCGTTGATTTCCAAAAGACCGCCTTTTACCTTCCAAAAGGCAAGCTTTTACACGCCAAAAGACCGCCTTTTGGAA
>CAJMQT010000125.1 GCA_905215655.1 uncultured bacterium
TTCTTTTGTTATTTAGAGCTTCTGTTTCACTTCTATTTCTTCGAATGCCTCGATCATATCGCCGACCTCGATGTCGTTGAAATTGACGAGACTTATACCGCATTCAAAGTTGACGCCAACCTCCTTGACATCGTCCTTGAAACGTTTGAGGGCGTTAATCTCGCCGGTGTGGACGACGATACCGTCGCGTACCACACGCGCCTTGTCGCTGCGGTGAACCTTGCCTTCGGTGACGTATGCGCCGGCAACGGTGCCGACCTTGGAGATGCGATAAACCTCGCGGACTTCAACCTGTCCGGTAACAACCTCCTTGGTGACCTTGTCGAGCATTCCCTCCATAGCTGATTTAACGTCTTCTATCGCGTCGTAAATCACGGAGTAGGTGTTTATCTCAACGCCTTCCTGATCGGCGAGCTTGCGAGCCGCTGACGAGGGACGTACCTGGAAACCGACGATGATTGCGTCTGATGCGTCGGCGAGCGTAACGTCGTTCTCTGAGATCTGACCGACAGCTTTGTAAATGACGTCGACCTTGATCTTCTCCGTCGAGAGCTTGATGAACGAGTCGCTGAGCGCCTCGATACTTCCGTCGGTATCACCTTTGACGATGATGTTAAGCTCTTTGAACGATCCGAGGGCGATACGGTGGCTGATGTCGCTGAGCGTAAGACGCTTCTGCGTGCGCAAGCCCTGCTCGCGTTGCAGTTGCAGACGCTTGTTGGCTATCTCGCGTGCCTCCTGCTCCGTCTCGAGCACGTGGAACGAGTCGCCCGCCGTGGGAGCGCCGTTAAGTCCGAGGATGATAGCCGGCTCGGCAGGGCGTGCCTGCTCGATGCGCTGGTTACGCTCGTTGAACATTGCCTTGATACGTCCGTAGCTTGTTCCGGCTATAAGGTTGTCGCCGACACGCAGCGTGCCGTTGCTGACAAGAACGGTGGATACGTAGCCGCGTCCTTTGTCCAAAGAAGACTCGATGATGCTTCCCGTCGCCTTGCGGTTCGGGTTGGCTTTAAGTTCGAGCATCTCGGCTTCGAGGAGCACCTTTTCAAGAAGTTCGTCCACGCCGACGCCCTTTTTCGCGCTGATTTCCTGACACTGGTACTTTCCGCCCCAGTCTTCTACGAGCAGGTTCATGTTTGCGAGGTCTTCCTTTATCTTGTCCGGATTGGCTCCGGGCTTGTCAATCTTGTTTATGGCGAAGACCATCGGCACGTTTGCCGCCTGTGCGTGGGCTATCGCCTCGCGCGTTGTGGGCATGACGCTGTCGTCTGCCGCGATGATGATTATCGCGATGTCGGTGACCTGAGCACCGCGGGCACGCATGGCGGTGAACGCCTCATGTCCCGGGGTATCGAGGAATGTTATCTCCCTGCCGTCGGCAAGCGTCACGTTGTAGGCTCCGATGTGCTGGGTGATACCTCCCGCCTCGCCGGCTATGACGTTGGTGTTGCGGATGTGGTCGAGCAGCGATGTCTTACCATGGTCGACGTGTCCCATGACAGTAACGATGGGGGCGCGGGGCACGAGGTCGTTCTCGTCGTCCTCCTCTTCGGTTATCGCCTCCGACACTTCGGCGCTGACGTACTCTGTCTTAAATCCGAACTCTTCGGCAACGAGGTTGATTGTCTCGGCGTCAAGGCGCTGATTGATTGAAACCATTATACCTACGCTCATGCAGGTACCGATCACCTGATTTACCGAAACGTTCATCATGCTTGCAAGTTCGCTGACAGTAACAAATTCGGTCAGCTTTATTATCTTGCTCTCCGCCTTTGCCTCGGCGCGCTGTTCCTTCAAGTGCTCCTGCACCGCCTCGCGTTTCTCCTTGCGGTACTTGGCACCCTTCTTGTTCTGTCCCTTGCTGGTGAGGCGTGCGAGCGTCTCTTTTACCTGACGTGCCACGTCTTCCTCGTTCACTTCGAGCGGTTTGTGGTTGCGCTTGCGGTTCTTTTTCTTGGCGTTGCCTTTTTCCGCCGGTGCGCCGGCATTGTTGTTCTGCTTTGCCGCCTGATCTATGTTGACGCGCTCTTTTGTTATGCGCGAGCGCTTCTTCTTGCCGTCGGGACGTGCCTGCTGTGCCTTCTCCTCACGCTCTTTGCGGCGCTCCTCTTTCGACTTGCGCTTGGGGCGTGTGCTTTGGTTGATTGAGTCGAGGTCAATCTTACCGAGCACGTTGACTTTCGGAGCGAGTTTCTTTTCGCTTCCGAGGGTGAATATCGTGTCCTTCTTTTCCGTCTTTTCCTCGGCGGGAGCGGGTTTCTGCTCGGCTGCCGCAGGCTGCTCGGGCTGCTCAGGCTTGGTATCCTGGCGCACTTCGGCAGGCTTTGCCGACGCCGGTTTCTCTGCCTTGGGAGCCTCAACCTGCGGTTTCGGTTTCGCGGGAGCGGGCTTCGCTACCGGTGCTTCCGGCTTTGCGGGCGCTTTTTCCACGGCTTTCGGAGCTTCGGGTTTTGGCGTCTCTACGGGCTTTACCGGTGCAGGTGCGGGCTGCGGCTTTGTCTCCTGAGCGGCGGGTGCGGGCTTTGCGGCGGGCTTTTTCTTGCCTATGCTGTCAAGGTCGATTTTTCCGAGCGGTGTGTATTTTTGCGTCGTACTCGGTCGTTCCTCCGCTTTGGGGGCCTTGTTTTCAGCGGGACGCTTTTTCTCTTTGGGATGTTTCTGCAAGAGTTTTTCGGCTTGCGAGCGTACTTCCTTGTCGGTCTGGAACGCTTCGACGAGCGCGGCATATTGATTGTCGTTGAGTTTGAAACTCAGTTCGTTCTTTACCTCGCCCAATTCGGCTCTTTTTTCCAGAAAGTCGACTGCCGTCTGAAGTCCGATATTCAGTTCTCTTATTGCTATATTTAATCTTTTACTCATGCTTTACTGGTTTCTTCTTCTATCTGTTTTTTACTGTTCAAACTCTGCGCGGAGTACTCTCAGCACGTTGTCGACAGTCTCTTCTTCAAGGTCGGCCTTCTCGACGAGCATTTCGCGCGGGGCGTTAAGCACAGCCTTCGCCGTGTCGAGACCTATTGCCTTGATTGCGTCAATAATCCATTGGTCTATCTCGTCAGAGAATTCATCCAAGTAAATGTCTTCGTCCGCCTCGCTTTCGTCAAGTTCGCGGAATACGTCGATGGTGTACTCGGTGAGCATGCTTGCCAGCTTGATGTTCATTCCGCCGCGTCCGATGGCGAGCGATACTTCTTCGGGACGGAGGTAGACTTCTGCCTTGCGGTTCTCTTCATCGACGGTGATGCTTGATATCTTTGCCGGGCTGAGTGCGCGCTGGATGAACAGTTTGATGTTTGCGGTGTAGTTGACGACGTCGATGTTCTCGTTGCACAGCTCGCGTACAATGCCGTGAACGCGGCTTCCCTTGACGCCGACGCAGGCTCCTACGGGGTCGATGCGGTCGTCGTAGCTCTCGACGGCTATCTTGGCGCGCTCGCCGGGCATGCGTGCGATGCGCTTTACGGTGATGAGTCCGTCGGCTATTTCGGGCACTTCCTGTTCGAGCAGTCGTTCGAGGAACATGTTGCTTGTGCGCGAGAGGATGATTTTGGGGTTGTTGTTATCGTTGTTCACCTCTTTGATGACGGCGCGGACGGTCTCGCCCTTGCGGTACTGGTCGCGTGAGATCTGCTCCGACTTGGGCAGTATCAGCTCGTTGTTCTCGTCGTCTACGAGGAGCACTTCGCGCTTCCACACCTGATATACCTCGCCGCTGATGATCTGTCCTACGCGGTCTTTGTATTTGTTATACAGGCTGTCGTGTTCGAGTTCGAGGACTTTCGACGCGAGGGTCTGTCGCAGGTTGAGGATGGCGCGGCGTCCGAATTTGCTGAAATCCACTTTCTCGCTGACTTCCTCGCCCACTTCGTAGTCGGGCTCGATCTTTATCGCTTCGGAGAGCGAAATCTCTTTGTTTTCGTCCTGCACCTCGCCGTCGGCCACTACGATGCGGTTGCGGTAGATCTCGAAGTCGCCCTTGTCGGGGTTCACGATGACGTCGAAGTTCTCGTCGCTGCCGAAAAGTTTGGTTATGACATTACGAAAACTCTCTTCCAGCACGCTCATGAGCGTGGTACGGTCGATGTTCTTTGTGTCTTTAAACTCTTTGAACGTGTCGACCATGCTTACTGTCTCTTCCTTTTTTCTTGTTGCCATTTTTATATCATTTTTTATTTTGTTCTGTTATGGTCTGCCTCCGTCGCTGCCGGCGTGGCATGTATCAGGGTTATTTGAAACCGATGATGTATTTGGCGTATTTCACCTTGTCCATGCCGAAGTGATGGTCCACATCGGTCATTACGGGGCGTTTGGCGCCTTCTTTCTTCACCTTTTCCTTTACGGTCAGCGTGAAGTCGGTGCCGTCTACGGCTTTGAGCAGTCCGCGGTATTTCTTTCCGTCGGCGTCGAGCACCTCTACTTCCTTGCCTATAAAGTTGACATACTGCTGCGGCACCTTGAAGGGCTGTCCCAGTCCGGCGCTGCCCACTTCGAGCTCATAGTCCTCTTCGTCGCGGCTGAGGTTCTCCTCTATAAAGCGGCTCAGCTGCACGCAGTCTTCTATCCATACTCCGTCGGCATGGTCTATCTCTACGACGATCTTGTCGTCGGGGCTTATCTCCACGTCAACGAGGAAGTACTCTTTGTCTTCCAACCACTTTTCAACTAACTCTCTAACTACGTTTTTGTCTATCATAAACGGGTAATTAAAATAAAAATGAGGAGCTTCGAAAGCCCCTCATTCCTCTGAACGCTGCAAAAATAGTAATAATATCGGAGACGCACAAATTATTTCTTTGTTATTTTTAATAAAGTGTGTTTATATATCAAGAAACAGTCTGATTGTTCATCAAAAAGCTTTCAATTTCGGAACGACCACACTTTCAATTTTAAAAGGAAAGC
>CAJMQT010000126.1 GCA_905215655.1 uncultured bacterium
GGCTCGGAAAAGCTCAAACAAGTTTGGCTTTTCGCTCACCTTTCACTATCTTTGCGCCATGGAAATGAAGAAGATATTAAGCAAACTGCAAATAGAACGGCTTAACGACATGCAACAGCAGACGGCAGATGCAGTACTCAACACTCGTAAAGACATTGTTGTGCTGTCGCCAACGGGCAGCGGCAAGACGCTTGCTTATATGCTGCCACTGGTTCAACTGCTTGATGCCGGTCGGAACGAGGTTCAGGCTGTTGTGATTGTGCCCGGACGCGAGCTTGCGTTACAATCTCATGAGGTCTTTATGAGCATGGGCTGCGGGCTTAGATCGATGTGCCTTTATGGAGGACGTGCTGCGATGGACGAACATCGGGTGTTGCGAAAGACCCGACCGCAGGTTATTTTTGTCACCCCCGGACGCCTTAAAGACCATCTCGACAAAGGCAACGTCATTGCCGACCATGTCAAATTCCTGATTATCGACGAATTTGACAAATGCCTTAAAATGGGTTTCCATGACGAAATGACAGCTATTTCCGAGCGACTTACAGCTGTCGAGAGACGTATCTTGCTGTCGGCTACCGATGCGGATGAGATACCTACTTTTGTAAATATGGGTAAGACAGAACGCATAGATTTCCTTTTGACAGAAACGATACCCGACAGAATTAGTCGGTTTGTAGTTAAAAGTCCGGTCAAAGACAAGCTCGACGCTTTGGCATGGCTGCTCTCCGATATTGGCGATGCAAGCTCAATAGTCTTCCTTAATTTCCGTGAAAGCGTAGAACGAGTAAGCGCGTATCTCTCGGAAAAAGGTTTTACCGTCAGCGCTTTTCACGGCGGAAAAGACCAAAAGGAGCGTGAAGACGCAATATACCGGTTTTCCAACGGCTCGGCTAATGTGCTCGTAGGAACGGATCTTGCGTCGCGTGGCTTGGACATACCCGACGTTGACAGTATCATTCATTATCATCTGCCCGTCGGCGAAGATGAGTATGTTCACAGAGTAGGGCGTACTGGGCGTTGGCATGCACAGGGTAGGGCGTTTTTCCTGCTCGGTCCGGAAGAGACACTGCCTGAATATGTTGAAAAAGACCTTGCTGACTATCCATTGCCCGAGGTCATGGGAGCCATCCCTCAGCCGCGCATGGTTACATTATATATAGGTAAGGGCAAGAAAGATAAAATATCGAAAGGAGACGTTCTCGGCTTCCTTTGCAAGACGGGAGGACTCAACGGAAATGACATCGGACGCATAGACATACGCGAACGCTGCTCCTACGCCGCAGTAAGTCGCGATAGCCACAAAGACGTATTGAAACGTGTGGCAGGCGAAAAACTTAAAGGAATAAAGACGGTTGTCGAAATAATAAAATGACACGGGCGAAATCCAATGCTCTGAAAACCACGGTCACGCATCCTTGTTTGCCTTGCAGAGACCCGATAGAAACGTACATTTTTAACAAAAAACTTGTTCAGTTCAAATAAAAAGTGTACTTTCGCAAATGCTAAGAAGAAATAATTTTCAAACTGTTTAATTAATAAACAATCAAATGAAGAAGTATAACTTTAATGCCGGTCCTTCGATGCTCCCTCGTGAAGTGATAGAGAATACGGCAAAACAGATCTTGGACTTCAATGGTAGTGGTCTTTCTTTGGCGGAAATAAGCCACAGAGCAAAAGATTTTCAACCCGTCGTTGACGAGGCAGAAGCTCTCGTTAAAGAATTGCTGAATGTGCCCGAGGGCTATTCGGTATTGTTCCTCGGCGGTGGTGCCTCTCTTGAATTCTGTATGGTTCCCTGTAATTTCTTGGTAAAGAAGGCAGCTTATCTGAACACCGGAACTTGGGCTAAAAAGGCGATGAAAGAAGCTAAGCTCTTCGGAGAGGTTGTTGAGGTCGCTTCTTCTGCCGATGCTAATTACACATTTATCCCCAAGGGATGGAGCGTTCCGACAGATGTTGATTATCTGCACGTTACCTCAAACAACACCATTTACGGAACGGAAATGCGCTACGACCCCGATGTACCTGTCCGCTTGATATCAGACATGTCGTCAGATATATTCAGCCGTCCGGTAGACGTGGCAAAATACGACTGCATCTATGCCGGAGCGCAGAAGAACCTGTCAATGGCGGGCGTTACAATCGTTATCGTGAAGAATGACGCTCTCGGCAAGGTTAATCGTCCGATACCGACAATGCTTGATTATCGTACACACGTAGAGAAAGGCTCAATGTTCAATACTCCTCCCGTCGTACCTATTTATACCGCGCTTGAAACACTTCGCTGGATTAAGGCTAACGGCGGTGTAGAGGCAATGGACAAGCGTGCGAAGGAACGTGGAGAACTGCTTTATTCTGAAATCGATCGCAACAAGCTCTTCAAAGGTACCGTTGCCGAAGAGGACCGCTCGCTGATGAACATCTGCTTCGTAATGAACGAAGAATATGCCGAACTTGAAAAACCGTTCTTCGAGTTTGCAACAAGCAAAGGAATGGTCGGCATAAAAGGTCACCGTTCGGTCGGAGGCTTCCGCGCAAGTTGCTACAACGCACAGACGATGGAAGGCGTTCAGGCACTTGTGGACGCGATGAAAGAATTTGAGGCAAAGAACTAAAACACTGAAAATAAGAACAAAGGAGATAAGATATAAGTAGAAACGCTTTAATGAAAAGCAACGGAATGACAACTCTCTACTTAAATCTTGTCTCCTTGTTGTTTCCATAACAATAAAAAACTTACGATTATGAAGATATTGGTTGCAACAGAAAAACCTTTCGCAGCAGCAGCTGTTGAAGGAATAAAGAAAGAGGTTGAAGCGGCAGGCAACGAATTGGCACTGCTCGAAAAATACACGGAAAAGGCTCAACTGCTTGACGCTGTAAAAGATGCTGACGCCCTGATTATACGTAGTGACAAGGTTGACGCCGAAGTACTTGACGCTGCTAAACAACTGAAAATCGTTGTTCGTGCCGGCGCCGGATATGATAATATCGACCTTGCGGCAGCAACCGCTCATGACGTTGTTGCAGAAAATACTCCCGGTCAGAACTCAAACGCCGTTGCTGAGCTTGTTTTCGGAATGTTGGTTTATGCAGTTCGCAACTTCTACAATGGTAAAGCCGGTACCGAACTCATGGGTAAGAAACTCGGAATTCTCGCTTTTGGCAACGTAGGTCGTAATGTGGCACGCATAGCAAAAGGTTTCGGCATGGACGTTTATGCTTATGACGCATTCTGTCCGAAAGACGTAATAGAAGCAGCAGGCGTTCATGCGACAGACTCACAAGACGCCCTGTTCGAGACATGCGACGTAGTTTCGCTCCATATTCCCGCTACTCCCGAGACAAAACAGAGCATCAATTACGCTCTCGTTAATAAGATGAAGAAGGGTGGAATACTTGTCAATACCGCTCGTAAAGAGGTTATTAACGAGCCGGAACTCTTGAAACTTATGGCTGAAAGAGAAGACTTGAAGTTCATGACGGACATCAAGCCCGATGCAGACGCTGACTTCGCAAAGTTTGAAGGTCGTTATTTCAGCACGCCGAAGAAGATGGGCGCACAGACAGCAGAGGCAAACATCAATGCCGGAATTGCAGCAGCAAAGCAGATAAACGCTTTCTTCAAAGACGGTTGCACTAAATTTAAAGTAAACTGATTTAAGTTTTTATGAAGCGAACAAGAGACAAATTGATGAGTTGACAAGCGGATTTTGTTTATCACTCTTCAAATTGTTTCTTGTTTTTTTATATCGATTAACTTGCTAACCCGTTGACTTGTTGCTTGTCAACTAAAATAACTATTTTCCTCTTCCACTCATTATTACATAAATAATAACGGGCGCTCCCATTATCGGAGTTACCGCATTGAGAGGTATAATGCCGTTTTCGCCGGGCAGAACACAAATCAAGTTGCAAATCAGAGATATTGCAGAACCGGTAAGAATGGTAGCCGGAATGAGATGTTTGTGGTTTTCCGTACGAAGTAACATGCGTGCTATGTGAGGCACCGCAAGACCGATGAATGCAATCGGACCGCAAAAAGCCGTCGTTGCAGCAGTTAATAGACCTGTAACAAACAACAGATAGTTGCGCAAACGCACGGTGTTAATTCCAAGGTTTTCTGCATATTGCTTGCCTAAAAGAATAGTGTTTAAAGGTTTAATGAGCAGCAAAGAACAGACAAGACCTAAAATTGTAACAAATGAAAAGACCGGTATTTGACTCATAGGAATACCGCCGAAATTGCCGAGTCCCCACATCATATAAGAGTGAACGCCCTCTTCTGTCGCGAAGAAGTTGAGCAGGGAAATCGCAGAAGAAGAAATATAACCGATCATTATTCCGACAATGAGCAGCATAACGTTGTTTTTTACCATCGTGGAGAAAAGAAGTAATATTCCCATGACGACCGATGCGCCTATAAAAGCAGCAATTATTATTGCAGCGAAACCGCTTATTGAAACGACGCCTGACGTAATGCTGCCGCCTAAAAATAACATGACGAATGCCACGCCAAGGCTTGCGCCACTATTTATTCCGAAAATCGAAGGACCGGCAAGCGGATTATGAAACGCTGTTTGCAACAGAAGTCCGCTTACGGCGAGTGCTCCTCCGCAAAGCATGGCTGTTATGGCTTGCGGCAGACGGCTTTGTAATACAATGTAATTCCAGCTTGCATGCTCGCTGCATTTTCCCGTAACAATGTCAACAACTGCTCCGATTGGTATCTTTACCGCTCCGAAAACAAGGTTTACGGCAAAGAGAATAATG
>CAJMQT010000127.1 GCA_905215655.1 uncultured bacterium
CACAGACATTTGGAACTCTCGTAACGAAAGCCTATGAATAATGCAGGTTAAAAAGTTGAAAACTTTAATTTCCCATGTCCGAGATGAACTTTATGCGTACCAGTCTGATGTCGTCTTCCGTGTAACCGTCGCTGTCCAGCTCGTCCATCGCCGTCTCCAGATCGTCGGTCTCGCTCTCTTTGAAGTAGTCGTAGATGTCGTCAACGACCTCTTCGTCCATCACGTCTTCAAGGAAATAGTCGATGTTGATCTTCGTTCCGCTGTAAACGATAGCCTCGATTTCGGTCAGCAGATCCTCAAAGTCGATGTTCAAATTGTCCGCGATGTCGTCGAGCGCCACCTTGCGGTCGATGCTTTGCACAATCTTGACTTTCAAGACAGACTTCTTGGCAACTGTCCTTACGCGCAGGTCTTCGGGGCGTTCTATCTCGTTTTCTTCACAATGCTTCTTTATCAGCTCCACGAACTCCTTGCCGTAACGGCGCGCCTTGCCGGCTCCTACGCCCTGAATGTTCTGCAACTCTTCGAGGGTGATGGGGTAGACGGTGGCCATCTGTTCCAGCGAAACGTCTTGGAAGATTACATACGGAGGCAGGTCGTGCTTCTTGCTGACCTTACGTCGCAGGTCTTTCAACATCGAATAAAGTGCCGGATCGAGCACGGCGCCGTTGCCGTCGTGAGCCTCTTCGTCTTCTTCTTCGTTGAATTCGTTGTCCTTGACGATCATGAATGACTTCGGATTTTTTATGAATTTCTTGCCCGGCGAGGTAAGTTTCAGTATGCCGTAGTTCTCGACATCTTTTCTGATATACCCGGCGATGAGTGCCTGACGGATGACGGGGCTCCACAACTTTTGGTCCATATCCTCGCCCGAACCGAACAGTTCGTGCGTGTTGTGCTTGTGTGCCACGATGTCATTGTTCTCCCGTCCTTCAACAAAATCAATCACATAATCGGTGCGGAAGTCTTCTTTCATCGCCGCTATCGCCTGTAAAACTACAAGCAGGGCGTCTTTTGCCTCAATCTTGGTCTTGGGGTTCAAGCAGTTGTCACAGTTGCCGCAGTTGTCCTTTTCGTATTCTTCGCCGAAGTAGTGGAGCAGCATCTTTCGTCTGCATACCGAGGATTCGGCATACGCCGCGGTCTCTTGCAGGAGCTGTCTACCTATGTCCTGCTCGGCAACGGGCTTGCCCTCCATAAACTTTTCGAGCTTTTTCAGGTCTTTATAAGAGTAGAACGCCACGCACTTTCCCTCTCCGCCGTCGCGCCCCGCACGTCCCGTTTCCTGATAATAGCCTTCCAGACTCTTCGGGATGTCGTAGTGAATGACGAAGCGAACGTCGGGTTTGTCTATGCCCATGCCGAACGCTATGGTCGCGACAATCACGTCCAGACGCTCCATAAGGAAGTCGTCCTGCGTGGCTGAGCGTGTGCCCGAGTCCAGTCCCGCATGGTAAGCGGCGGCTTTGATGTCGTTTGCCTGCAACACGGCGGCAAGCTCTTCCACCTTTTTTCGTGACAGACAGTAGATTATTCCGCTCTTTCCTGAGTTTTGTTTTATGAATTTTACTATTTGCTTGTCTATGTCGTTGGTCTTCGGACGTACTTCGTAATAAAGATTGGGACGGTTGAACGAGCTTTTAAACTCTGTGGCGTCAAGTATTCCGAGGTTCTTCTTTATGTCAGTCCTTACCTTGTCCGTTGCCGTTGCCGTCAGCGCTATGACCGGCGCGTTGCCTATTTCGTTGATTATCGGGCGTATCCGTCGGTATTCGGGACGGAAGTCGTGACCCCATTCCGAGATACAATGTGCCTCGTCGATGGCGTAGAACGAAATCTTTACGGTTCGCAGGAAATCGACGTTCTCCTCTTTCGTCAGCGACTCCGGAGCGACATACAGCAGCTTTGTCTTGCCCTGTGTTATGTCGCTCTTTACATGGTCTATCGCCGATTTGTTGAGAGACGAGTTCAGATAATGTGCCACGCCGTCGGTCTCGCTCATGCCGTTGATGACGTCAACTTGGTTCTTCATCAGCGCGATAAGCGGCGAGATGACTATTGCCGTGCCGTCCATCAATAGCGATGGCAACTGGTAACACAATGACTTTCCGCCGCCGGTCGGCATAAGAACGAAGGTGTCCTTGCCGTCCAGCAGGTTGCGGATGATTGTTTCCTGATCTCCTTTGAATTTGTCAAAGCCGAAATATTGTTTCAGCTTTTCCGTAAGATTGACGTTTCGATACATGTAAAAAGCAAAATCATAGGTTAGGTATAGCCTTTCAAGGTTATGTCGTATTATGCGCTTTCGAGTTTTTCGAAGTGTGCCTTTTCGAGTTGTTTGCGTGCGTAGTCGATGTCTACCACGAACGATTTCGCGCGTTTTGACGGTATTTCAAACATCGCGTCTATCATTATGCTCTCGACGATTGAGCGCAGACCGCGTGCTCCGAGCTTGTATTCCGTCGCCTTCTCGACGATGAAGTCGAGTGCCTCTTCGGTGAAGTCAAGCTCTATTCCGTCCATTTCAAACAGTTTTTTATACTGCTTTACGATTGAGTTTTTCGGTTCGACGAGTATCGAGCGCAGAGCCTCTTTGTCCAAAGGTTTGAGATAAGTGAGCACCGGCAGTCGTCCGATTATTTCAGGTATCAGTCCGAAAGATTTGAGGTCTTGCGGCAGGATGTACTTCATCAGGTCGTTTTTGTCGATGTTTCTCACGTTCATTACGGAGTTGTAGCCTACCACGTGTGTGTTAAGTCGCTGTGCGATCTTGCGTTCTATGCCGTCGAAGGCTCCTCCGCAGATGAACAGTATGTTCTTTGTGTCGACGTGTATGTATTCCTGATCCGGGTGCTTGCGTCCTCCCTGAGGCGGCACGTTGACCATTGTTCCTTCAAGAAGTTTGAGCAGTCCCTGTTGCACGCCTTCTCCGCTGACGTCGCGGGTGATGGAGGGGTTGTCGCTTTTGCGGGCTATTTTGTCTATCTCGTCGATGAAGACGATGCCTCGTTGTGCAGCTTCGACGTCGTAGTCGGCTACTTGCAGCAGTCGGCTGAGTATACTTTCCACGTCTTCGCCAACGTATCCCGCTTCGGTGAATACCGTCGCGTCGACGATGGTGAACGGCACATCGAGCATTTTGGCTATTGTCCGAGCCATTAATGTCTTGCCCGTGCCGGTGCTGCCCACCATTATTATATTGCTCTTTTCAATCTCCACGCCGTCGGGGTCTTCCGGTTGTTGCAACCTCTTGTAGTGGTTGTAGACCGAGACGGCGAGACATCGTTTTGCGTCGTCTTGTCCTATGACGTATTGGTCGAGGTGTTTCTTTATTTCTTTTGGCTTGGGAACCTTTTTCAGTTTGAACTTCGTATCGCCTTTCGGCTTGTCTTCGTCAAGCAGTCCGGTCGACTTTACTATCTCGTAAGCCTGCGCCGTGCAGCTTTCGCAGATGTATCCGTTCAGTCCGGTGATAAGAAGTTTTGTCTCGTCCTCGTTCCTTCCGCAGAAACTACAAACTTTTTTCATTCGTTTTTACCTTAATTATATATGCCGTTCGGATAGGTTTCTTTTACTTTTTCTTTTCAAGAACTTGGTCTATCATGCCGTATTCGCGTGCCTCTTCCGCTGTCATCCAGTAGTTGCGGTCGGAGTCTTTCCATACTTTCTCGTATGGAGTGTGCGAGTGGTCTGATATGATTGTGTATAGTTCTTTTTTGAATTTCATTATCTCTTTTGCCTCTATCTCGATGTCGGAAGCCTGTCCTTGCACTCCGCCGAGCGGCTGATGTATCATCACGCGGCTGTGCGGCAGCGCCGAGCGTTTGCCTTCCGCTCCCGACACGAGCAGTACGGCAGCCATCGATGCAGCCATTCCGGTGCAGATTGTAGCTACGTCGCTGGTTATGAACTGCATCGTGTCATAAATGCCAAGTCCTGCCGTCACGCTGCCTCCGGGGCTGTTGAGGTATATCGAGATGTCCTTGCCCGGGTCGGTTGAGTCGAGGTAGAGCAGCTGGGCTTGCAGGGTGTTTGCCGTATAGTCGTCGATTTGTGTTCCGAGGAAGATTATTCTGTCCATCATCAGTCGCGAGAATACGTCCATCTGTGTTACGTTGAGTTGTCTTTCTTCGAGGATGTAGGGATTGAGATACTGTGACTGCGCTTTCATTACGTCGTCTATCATCAGTCCGCTCATTCCGAGATGACCTGTTGCATATTTTCTAAAATCGTTCATGTTCTTGTTTTGTTACATGCTTTTTGATGGCATCCTGTGTCCGGGATGCAACTTATCTTAATACAAAGATAATACAAAAAAAGAATAAAAGCAAATAAAAAAGGAATTATAAAAATAAAAATCGGAAAACGTTTATTTCATCGAACTTACGTTAAAATAATTTTTTCAATTTAAAATTATTACTGTCCGGTAAAAGTTTGTTATGTCGCAACTTTTATTAGCCTGCATTATTCATAGGCTTTCGTTACGAGAGTTCCAAATGTCTGTGCGTCAGTAAAAGCACAGCGATGACGATGCCGGATGTAGTAAATCCTACTTCCAAAGAGGAAGAGCGAGCACTTTGCTGACGTACAGGCAGTTGGGACTCGCAGTAGAAACGCCTATGAATAACGCAGGTTAGATAATAAAGAGTAGCACCACTCCGGGTGCATTTAGTGTAAATACTCTGACTCCGGGCGTGATGTCACTACGTTCCTCCACACCCGGTTAAATATAGTTCAGCCCTCCGGGCTGGTAG
>CAJMQT010000128.1 GCA_905215655.1 uncultured bacterium
TTGCCCCACTGGTGTTTGAGACCAGCGCGTCTACCGATTCCGCCATCTGGGCTTCTTAGCGGTTGCAAAGATATAGATAAAATCCGAATTGACAAATTTTTAATTGAAAAAACTTAAAATAATTGGCGGTAACGGCTTTTATGTGTATCTTCGTAAACGTTAAGGATAATACTTGTAATACTATGAATGAAAATGCGAATAATTACTGTTTAATTCTTGCAGGAGGCAAAGGACGACGGCTATGGCCGTGCAGTAGGGAAGACACTCCGAAACAGTTTCTTGACTTCTTCTCGACGGGCAGGACGCTGTTGCAGCAGACTTACGACCGCATGGCGGCTATTATTCCGAAAGAGAACATTCTGATCAGCACGAACAAGGTGTATTCGGAACTGGTGGAGGAACAGCTGCCGGAACTGCCGAAGACGAATATCCTTGCCGAACCGATATACCGCAACACGGCTCCGAGCGTTGCTTGGGCTACGTTCCGGCTGCTGCAAATGAACGAGGAGGCACGCCTCGTGGTGGTGCCTTCTGACCATGCGGTGTTCAAGGAGGATGTTTTCAGAACCAACATTCTTGCCGGTTTCGACTTTGTGGGCAGCCACGACCGTCTTCTGACGTTAGGTGTCAAGCCGGGAAGACCGGAGCCCGGCTACGGATACATACAGAAGGGAGAGCCGGAGGGGTTTGAGAATGTATATCAGGTGAAGTCGTTCACGGAGAAACCGGACCGCGACTTTGCGCGTATGTTCATGCAGAGCGGCGAGTTTTACTGGAACACCGGACTGTTTCTTTCAAACGTAAAATATCTGCGCGAGTGTCTGATGAAGATATTTCCGCCCGTATTCCGCCAGATAGACCATAAGGAGGACGTGCCTTACAGTCTGGAATTTGAGTTGGAATTTGTAGCCGAGAACTTCCCGTCGTTCCCCAACCTGTCGATTGATTACGGCATTTTGGAGAGCAATGACAAGGTTTGTGTGATGAAGTGCGACTTCGGATGGGCGGACCTTGGCATGTGGCACTCGATTTATGAGAGCATGAGCAAGACGGACGGTGACAACGTGGTGATAAGTTCGAAGGTGATAATGGACGACAGCCGGAACAACATCGTAAAGCTGCCGAAGGATCATTTAGGCATCATCAACGGTCTTGACGGCTTTATCGTCGCGGAGAAGGACAACGTGCTTCTTATCTGTAAAAAGGAGGACTCATCCGACTTGATAAGGAAATATATCAACGAGGTGCAGGTGAGATACGGGGATGAGTTCATTTAAATAACGACAAAGCAAAACAAACAGCCCAAAACAAACAGACTTACTGTTTGTTTTGGGCTGTTTTTATTTCGCGAGTTTAATCCTCAAAACAATTTCTGATCTTCTCTGCTATCTCTTTGAATTCGTCATCGGAGAGGGTCAGTTTGGGGTTGGAGAAGAGCATGTCTTTCTCGCTTTGCATGGGGACGAGGTGGATGTGGGCGTGAGCCACTTCGAGACCGAGCACCGCCATGCCGACTTTACGACAGGGAAATGCTTTCTTGATTGCCGCCGCCACCTTCTTGGCGAAGACCGCCATGCGTGCCAGCTCGTCGTCTGTAAGGTCGAAGTAGTAGTCTACCTCGCGTCTCGGAATTATCAACGTGTGTCCTTTAACCAAAGGGTTGATGTCGAGAAAGGCGTAAAACTCGGCGTTCTCGGCGCATTTGTAGCTCGGTATTTCGCCTGCCGCTATTTTTGAAAAGATACTCATATATATTAAATGAAGAATTAAGAGTGAAGAATGAAGAGTGAAGAATTACAGCTACGCCGCAATTTTTCATTCTTCACTCTTTTATTATTCAACGCTGATTTTGTCAATTCTCAGTTTGATTTTTCCGCGCGGAATGGTTATTTCCACCTCATCGCCTGCCTTATGGTTGAGCAGACCTTGTGCTATGGGGGTGGTTATGGCTATCTTGCCTTCGCGCAGGTTTGCCTCGCTTTCGCTTACGATGGTGTAAGTCATTTTCGCTTTGTTGGCAAGGTTGGTCATCTCCACTTTCGAGAGAATTTGTACGGCGTCGGTGCTCAGACGCGACGTGTCGACGATTTTAGCCTCTGAGATTGAGAGTTTCAGCTTGTTGATTTTATCTTCGAGATGCGCCTGTGCTTCCTTTGCCGCGTCGTATTCCGAGTTCTCGCTAAGGTCGCCTTTATCTCTCGCCTCAGCTATTGCGGCTGACGCTTTAGGGCGTTCGATGCTCTCCAAACGTTGCAGTTCGGCTACCAGCTTGTCGTAGCCGTCTTGTGACATGTAAGACATAATGATTAAAAATTTTAGTTGTTATTATTTTCGGAGAGACAAAACTAAAGATTCCGACATATACTTCAATGTCGGAATCTTTGGTCTTGCCTATCCCTATGTTATTTCATTGTCCGTGGCAAAGATAGCCTTTATTTTCTTAACGGGCAAATTTTTCGACTTAAAAAAGAGTCTACTCGTCACTTGTCCCTTGTCTACTAATTTATAAAAGCTTACCTTTTACGTTCCAAAAGCTTGCCTTTTACACGCTAAAAGCTTGCCTTTTGCAGGCTAAAAGGCTACCTTTTGCAAGGCAGGATATAAAGTATTGACACACAGGCAATTACAAAAAACGCAGTAGAATGATAATCGTCATGTTGGATTTAACATCGAAATTCATCGAACTGACGTTATTTATTGAAAAATCACTCCAATGTAACGCTCTCCACGTCGACATCTTCATGGAGGAAAAGACGTGCCGACTCGCGGAACTTCTCCACGCTCTCGGTCGTCAGATAGTGGCTCCGCCCGTGCTTGGAGCACAGACGTTCCATCTCGGGATGTCGCGAGAGATAGTCTTTCAGGCTGCCCGCCACATATTCACCCTGCGGTATTATCCTTATGCCGCGCGGCGTGTATTTCAGTATTTTGTTGAGCAGCAGCGGGTAATGAGTGCAGCCTAAAATGATTGTATCTATCTGCGGGTCTTTACGGAGGAGGTTGCCGATGCGTTTCTTGACAAAGTAATCGGCGCCGGGAGAGTCGTACTCGTTGTTCTCGACGAGCGGTACCCACATGGGACAAGCCTCGCCCGTGACCGTTATGTCGGGATGCAACTTCTGTATTTCGAGCACATAGCTCTCGCTCTTTATCGTTCCTTCGGTGGCGACAATGCCCACGTGACGGGAGTGTGTGATGCCGCCGACGCACTCGGCTGTGGGCCGTATCACTCCCAGCACGCGTCGTTGCGGGTCTATCTGCGGCAGGTCGTTCTGCTGGATACTGCGCAGCGCCTTTGCCGACGCCGTGTTACATGCAAGGATTACGAGCTTGCAGCCCATGTCGAAGAGCTTCATCACCGCCTCACGGGTAAACTGATAAACAACGTCGAACGACCTTGTGCCATACGGTGCGCGTGCGTTGTCGCCGAGATAGAGGTAGTCGTACTGAGGCAGCACGTTACGCATCTGATGCAAAATGGTCAGTCCGCCGTAGCCGGAGTCGAAGACGCCGATGGGTGAGGCTTGCTGACACTTGTCAAATGAACTTCCTGCACATCCCAGACCTTCCAACGGAGAGGGCTCGGATTTGCTCTGTTGCTGTTTATCGTTATCGGCAATCATTGTCATTTATTTGAAGATTTATTAAAGCTTTTGTTACCTACGCAACCCGTCCCCACCCGCTCCTTTCATGACGAACGGGGGTATCGGTGGTGCGGTATGATGTGTGCCGTGCGCCGCTCTGTACGTCCGTCACTTCTCCAACGCCTCTTTCACCACGGCGTTGATGTCCTCGCCGCATGCCGGATTGACAAAGGGCAGGGCGTTGTTGTCGGTGTTGAGGATGAAGGCATAGCCCCTTTCCTGCGCCGTCTTGCCGAGAATTTCTTTCAGACGGGCGCGCAGCGGAGAGTATATATCGTCTTCCGCCTGACGCAACAGCCGGTCGGACTCTTTACGGAATGCAACATTCTTGTCGAGCAGGTCTTGCAGCTCGGACTGCCGTTTCCGGAGGATGGCGGGCGCCATGGTGCTCTGTTCTTCAAGAAAGAGCTTGTATTTCTCGTTAAACTCGTTCTCGGCGCGCTTTATCTCGTTGTCATACTGCTCTTTCAGAGAGGCGATGTTCTTCTGCGCCACGGCGTGTTCGGGCATGGATTTTATCGCCTCGTCGTAGCTGAGATAGCCGAACTTGAACTGCGCTGAGGCAGCAAGGGGCAGCAGCAGGACTGCCAGAAGGAATATGATTTTTTTCATTATGGCGGTATAAAAAAGATGTGAGGTTATGAGAAAAGCCGTCCCCGACCTACCCTCCTGCGGGAAGGCAGACGCTGACGGCTTATCGCATAACCTCGTTTTGAAGTTGTTATTTCAGCTTGTTAATCTCGGCTTTAACGTCAGCCGTAACGTCTTTGCTCAGAGTGTCGCTGATGTAAGGAATGCCACCCGAGATGTCCATGATGTAAACATATCCTCCGGCTTTACCTACGTTCTTGATTGCTGTCATGATTTTGGTCATGATCGGCTGCATCTTCTCCTGCTGAGCTTTCTGGAATGCCTGCTGGTTGTCTTGGAGAGCCTGCTGATATTTCTGTACCAGCTGTTGCAGCTCTGTCTCTGTCTCCTGCTGTTTTGT
>CAJMQT010000129.1 GCA_905215655.1 uncultured bacterium
GGGGGCTGCTTTGTCTCTTAAACTATAAGACACAAAAAAGACGAAGAAAATAATCTTCGTCTTTTTTGTTTTTATGCCTTATCTCCGCCACTTCTCCCTCCCTCGGGAGGGTTGGAGAGGGGCTGTTTACATATCGTCGACGAGGTCATCGTCGTCCGCGTCTTCATTGTCACTCCCCGTTGAGTAGCCCGGCAGTTCTACCACGCCGCCTTCTGTCAGATCGTTGGGAAGTTTTACGGGAGAGCCAGCCATCAGGCAAGCATCGTTTTCAATCTTTATCAGTTCGATTGCCGGTTTGATATATTTTTTCATAGTTGTATGTTCTCCTTTCGTTTATTATTTGACAATGAACTTCTTACCGTTGCGGATGTATATGCCCTTGGCAAGACCTTCGGCGCTGTTGCCTACATACTGTCCTGCGAGGTTGAACACCTTGCCGTCTGTTGCCTTGTCAGCTGCTATGCCGCCGATTGTCGTCGTGCCGTCGCCAAGACCGAGGGTCAAGAATGTATTTGTTGGCTGTGCCTCACCGTTCTTATCTGCGTTCCACTCGGGGAAGAAGAGATATGCTCTCAATCCTGCGAAGCTGTTAGTAGAGCCGGTGGGCAGGTAGCACAGGGGCTGTCCTGCTTTGGTGCTGATATACTGATAACGCTGGTCGCCGGCTATCTTCTCTGTTGTAGAACCGTCGATGTATGTCTTCTTTCCGTAGAGTCCGCGGAACTCAACCTCTGTACCTACGATGTCCACGCCATCGGTATTGATGTTTTCAACTTTAATCCATGTAGGTACAGGCGCTGTAAACACCTTCTTGACAGGACCATTTGCGTCAGAAACCGTCGCATAGTAATTAGGATCCTTTGTCTCGTCTGTAATTTTGCCGTTAGCAGTTCCGTTGGTGATTGTGCCGCCAACCTTGATGAGGTAAGGCACACCGGCCTTGATGTTCTTGTCTGCGACATCCTCGAATTGAAGAACGTTGCCGCTTACCGTGCCTTTGCACTGTCTCAGTCCTGTGATATCCTGTCCGAATGTAGCTTTAAACTCGTCAGCTGTCAGGTCGAACGGCAGACAGATTGTTCCCCAAGTGTCTTTTGTCCAGCCCTTGCGGTGGATCTTCACTGTTACCGAACGCTCGCTTGTAAGAGCTCCCGTTTCAAAAGCTTTGCCTACGTAACCTTCCACGTCTTGCTCGTCGAGGACAAACTCTGCAACCTCATCAGCCTCGAAGAAGGAACCTCGTGTAATGGTCAGTTTCGCAGAACTGTCATCTCTCTTTGTAAGAAGTCCTGTCAGCACACCTTCCAGTCCTACGTAGTTGTCAAGATTAATTTCGGGCATCTGGGTTGCGCTAAGGAATATAGCATAGGGCTTATTGTCTGTGGAATAGTCCTTGCTTTGTACGAGGAAATATCTATCCTGTTCGTTTTTCGCGTTCTCGTCTTTCTTAATCATACCCGGAATTGTTACAACGGTATTGACATAAGGTCTTTCAGCACGGCTTATTTGATCCTTACTCGTGTCTCCGCGGTCAGCATTTGGTGTGTTAACATCTGCGATTGCCGTTACAGGGATATTTGCACCGATTATCTCACCGTTTTCCATAATACCTTCACCGGAGTGGTCAGGGGTTATTTGGGTTGTATATACCTTTTCGTTGATAGTTACTGAGCCATTTTCTGCTAAGTTAAGGTTTCTAAGAGACGGAGAAGATGAAGCTATCTTATCGTTGTAATTTGCGTAAATGGTTCCTGTAAAAGATGTACCGGGAACAAGCTTATAGTCATCAATAAATTTCTGTTCACGTTTTCCTGCATTACTGCTTGTATTAGAATAACCAATGCGAAGACCGTAACCTGAATTGTCGACAATAAAGATTGTATTTTTCTCACCAACACTTCCGTCATCATAGTTGAATCTTGCAACTACTGTTGCGGGATTGGTCTCATTGAATTCTATCACACATGGTTTTTGGGGGTTTTGACGACCTGCTGTACGGAGGTCGGCGATACTGGTGTAAACAGTGCCCGGTTGATCAGCCAATGCTCCGATGGTATTATCTCTAAGCACGACATTGACTTTCAAGAAAGCGGGGAGGTAATCGTCATTACCCGGAGTTGCGATAAGCACGGTGATAACACCTGCACGGCGACCTTTGTCCATAAGGAGAGTGGTGTTGCCGGGGTCAGTTGTTTCAGTAAGACCGTTAAGTGTCATGTGGCTGAGCGCCAGTTTACGGTTGCTTGAACGTGAGATGAACGACAGACCGCTGAGGTCGACATTAGTGCCGTCTGCGTCTGTTGCAGAGATCGTTACAGTCTTGACGTCATTGAAGAGAGTTCCTTGTTCGTCAGAAGTCTTGTTTGCCTCTGTCAGTTCGAGGGTGAAAGGACTTTCAGAACTTTTGAGCGTCAGTTCTTTCTTTGTTCCGGGCGCCTCATATTTATATTTCAGAGTTGCTACATCGCTGTAAGAACGTACTCCGTTCTTGATGTGATAAGCGATTACAGAGAGATAAAGCGTGCTTTCGCTTCGACCCTCGGTAGTGATAAGTGCCGAACGGGTAGAAACGGTCGTTGTTCCGACGATTGTATGGCTTTCAAATTCTTCTTTTGTATAAGGCTTGGTGTCAAACTTGTAGACAAGACCTGACACCTTGTCGCTCATATCGACGAATGCGCCTGTTGCCTTGTCAGCGTAAGCTGCATTCACGGCGATTGCTCCGTAGTAAGGAATACCCTCGCCGTTGCTCAATGTTTCTTCCTCGTCGAACAGTCCCTTTGTAGTAGAGTAAGTAAGGGTTTTAAGCATCGGTTTCGGCACAGTCTCTTCGCCTGCTGCCGCTGCGGCTGCCTGCGTTACAATAATGTCTTTGGTTACCGTGCCGTAAGTAAGGGTAACAGTTGCCTCGTTCGTAGTAGTGTTTGTGTTTGCATCCATTGTGAACGGAACTGCCTCTGCTGTCGGCGTGCCGAGTGTAAGCCATGTTGCCGTTGTTGTTGCTTGAAGTTCTGTTCCTGATACGGGGTTGCTGATTGTATAAGTAATCTGTCCGCTTGTTGCTTTTGCTGCAACTTCTACGTTTGAGGCGTTAATAACGGGAGTTGCGACAACAGTAGTTTTAGCCTGATTAACTGTTACAATTACGTTTTTAGCGCCTTCATAGCTCAGTGTGATATCAGCCGAGCGAGCTTCACCTGTGTTAGCGTCAACGGTGAAAGTAACAGCATTGGCTGCTACTGTAATATCTTTAATCCATGTTGCGGTTTCGCTTTTTGTTGCAGTAACATTTCCTGCGCCGTTAGTTATTGAGTAAGTAATCGTCTGTTTACCACCTGCTTCTGTCACTTCAATAGGGTTAGCGGAAGTTACCTTAATTTCGGGAGTTGTTACAGAACCGCCGCTGGTCTTTTTGTATAAAGCGACGGTAGCAGATCCTGACTTAGTTGCGGAAACAGATCTAAAATCGGTTTTGCTTGAGTAGTATCTTACAAACCTATTTGAATTCGTAGTAGCTCCAATATTATATGTTCCGTCTTCTGCAAAAGTTATTTTCCATTTTGCTTTGTCGTCATTAGTATCTTGCAAGCCTAATAGTTCACTTCCGGGGAAACACAAATACTTGCCTGAATTTAAAAAGGTGTATCCATTGGTTGCATCTCCGCCCAAAGTAAAGACATAAACAGCTTCGTCGTTTAAATTCACCGTTTCAGAGCTGACTGTAACAGAGACACCAGTCATGTATTTGCTGTCTTTGTCCGGTGCTCCCAAAGCGTAACTGCTTGTGCCGTTTTCATAAACAATAATATAATTACCGTTGACAGTAAGGTCGGACACAGTTTTCACTTTCGTGTAAGTGGTCTGTGCCCACGCGCCGCTGCTTCCCAAGAAAAGCAGCATAAAGAGGACGAACTTAGTCAAGAGCCCTCTTTTGTCTTTTGTTCTTGTAAAATAGTTCATAGATTTTAAATTGATTTATTTTTTGATTTTGTTTGATTGTTCGATATAGTAGTTTCAGCTTTATGAGAGGTCGGCATACGACGCGTGGTTCGTCATTGTATGTGACGTTTCTCATCCTTTTTACGGGATGTCTGTGTCGTTAAAGAGTCTTTTGGAGACTGGTTTGTGTCGGCAAGCCGATGATGTCTTTGTTGTTAATTCTCAGGTTTTTAACGCCTTCGAGGTTAAAGTTTTATCAGTTAGCAGTAGTTTGTTACTCGAAAATATTTTTGTGCAAATATAACGTAAATGTGTAAAAAATAAAAAACGGGGGGGGTATTTTAACTCTTTTTAATGCAAAAAGGTTTACAGCCCCCTCCCGACCTCCCCGAAGGGAGGAGAAAGAAGCCTCACCCCCGACCCCTCTCCCAAAGAGAGGGGAGGAGGGAAATATGCTTTGT
>CAJMQT010000130.1 GCA_905215655.1 uncultured bacterium
GTACAGGCAGTTGGGACTCGCAGTAGAAACGCCTATGAATAATGCAGGTTAAGTCAAAGCAATTATGATTGAGAGAAATATAAAAGATAAGCTCACGTTTCTGACATCAAAATTTCCTGTGGTCACGCTGACAGGTATCAGACAATGCGGAAAATCCACATTGCTGAGAAACTGTTTTACGGATTACAAGTATGTTTCTCTTGAAGACATCGACATACGCCGAATTGCCCAGACCGACCCAAGAGGATTCTTAAACAGCTTCGGGACGAGAATTATAATTGACGAGGCACAATACGCACCCGATTTGTTTTCGTATATTCAAACGAAGGTGGATGAGGTTAACAACGCCGGGATGTATATTCTTTCCGGCTCGCACAACTTCCTTTTAATGGAAAACATCTCACAAAGTTTAGCCGGACGGGCGGCGATATTGCGCATGGCACCATTCTCCATTTCCGAGCTTGCACAGGCAGACTTGCTTCCTGAGACAATAGACAAATGGTTGTTTACCGGAGGCTTTCCGCGCATATACGACAAAGAAATTCCACCGACAGATTATTTCCCGAGTTATATTCAGACATACATCGAAAGAGACATCAGGACTCTGCGCAATGTCGGCAATCTTTCATTGTTCATCAAATTTCTGAAACTGTGTGCCGCACGCATAGGACAACTTCTAAACATGCAGTCGTTGGCCAACGAGTGTGGCGTTTCCGTTGCCACCGCTCATGCGTGGCTGTCCATTCTCGAAACGAGTTATGTCGTTTTTCTGTTGCGTCCGTATTATAAAAATTTCAACAAACGTCTGGTGAAAACTCCCAAGCTCTATTTCTATGACACAGGTCTTGCTGCGTCATTGCTGGGACTCACAGACAGCAGTCAGATGACGCTGCACTACCTGCGCGGCGAGCTTTTTGAGAATATGGTCATTGCGGAAAAGATGAAGGGTTGCTATGCACAGGGAAAGGAGCCACAGATGTATTTCTGGCGTGACAGCAACCAGAATGAGGTTGACTTGCTGACTGAGGACGGCATGCAACTGAACGCTTTCGAGATAAAATCGAGCGCGACCATGAATGCCGACTTCTTTAAAGGTTTGAAACGCTTTGCCGACATCAGCGGCTTAATGTCTGAAAACTTGAACGTGGTTTATGGTGGTGACATGAACATAACCACGCAACAGGGAAATTATATTTCATGGAAAAACTTGTAGCATAAAAAAACTCTAAATATCCAAACAAATGAAAAGATTAGCAATGTTTTTCGTGGGACTGATGTCCCTCTTGCCGTCACATGCCGACGAAGGTATGTGGACGCTGTACAACCTGCCTCAGGCGGTCTATGACCAGATGAAGGCATACGGCTACGAACTGCCGTACAACAATCTCTACGGCTCTGACGACGCCATCAAGAACTCGGTGATCCTCTTCGGAGGCTATTGCTCGGGCGTGGTGGTATCGCCCGACGGTCTCGTCTTCACCAACCACCACTGTGGTTTCGGGGCTATCAGCAAGAACTCCACACCCGAACACGACTACATGCTCAACGGCTTCTACGCCAAGAGCGTTGAAGAGGAGCTGCCCAACGAGGGCCTCTTCGTCAGCTTCATGGTGGAACAGCAGGACGTTACGGAGCGCTTGCAGGCGTTAGGCATCGACAGCCGCGACGCCAAAGGGCAGAACGACCTTATCGACTCGCTCGCCATGGCGATGACGGCTAAGGCGCGACGCGCCGACAGCACGCTGATGGTGAACATCGACCCGTATTACGAGGGCAACAAATATTTTGCCACGACGTACCGCACATTCAACGACGTGCGCCTTGTCTTCACCGTGCCCAAGTCGATGGGCAAGTTCGGCGGCGACACGGACAACTGGATGTGGCCGCGCCAGACGTGCGATTTCAGCGTGTTCCGTATCTATGCCGACCCGAAGACCAACGGTCCCGCCAACTACTCCAAGGACAACGTGCCCTATCATCCGGCGTCATGGGCGCCCGTATCCCTCAAAGGTTACGCCGACGGCGACTATGCCATGACGATAGGTTATCCGGGCAGCACGTCGCGCTACCTCTCTTCTTACGGAATCAAGGAGCGCCGCGACGCCATCAACGAGCCGATGGTCAACGCCCGCGGACTGCGCCTGAAAATAATGAAAAAGCACATGGACAAGAGTCAGGCGGTGCGCATCAAGTATGAGTCGGCTTACGCCAGCGTGGCGAACTACTGGAAAAACTCCATCGGAATGAACAAATGTATCGACTCCATCGGACTGATAAAGGAGAAGCAGGAGTATGAGGCACGCATACGCGAGTACAGCAAGAAGACGGGATATCTCGAAGGAAAGCTCGACTTCGACAAGCTCGCAAAGCTCTATGGCGACCGCTACGACCGCATCAGGGCGCTGATATACTGGAACGAGACGTTCCGCCGCACCAACGAGCTGGCGACACGCGCCATGAAGATCAACAACGGCATGGAGGTGAAAGGCTCGAAAGACCGGCCTGACAAGCAGTATGTGGAGTTTGAGGACAACAGCTCTAAGTGGGACGAGGCTCTCGACAAGGAGCTCTTCGCCGCGCTCTTGAAGAACTACCGCGAGCAGGTGGGCAAGGCTTATCTGCCCAAATTCTACACCACCATCGACAAGAAATACAAAGGCAACTGCACGGCTTACGTCAACGACCTTTACAAGAAGTCGGTACTCATGAAGAAGGGTGCCAAGATCTACATCAACGACAAGAAGGTGAAAAACGACATCGGCATGCAGCTCGGACTCGACCTTACGGAGTACATCGCCGACCAGCGCACGGCTCTTTCCGCCCTCGCTGCCGAGATAGAGCAGCAGGAGAAAATGCTCTGCGCCGCAAAGCTGCGCATGGAGGAGGACCTGCCTCACTATTCTGACGCCAACATGACGATGCGTCTGAGCTATGGCAAGGTGGGCGGATTTACCCTCAACGGCTCGCCCTCGGGCTATTACACCACGGCGGAGAGTATCGTCGAGAAGTTTGACAAGGGCGACAAGATCGAGGACTACCGTGCCGAGCCGATAATGAAGGAGCTGCTCACGGCAAAAGACTTCGGCAAGTATCAGGACGCGAAGACGGGCAAGATGCAGCTCTGCTTCCTGACGAACAACGACATCACGGGCGGCAACAGCGGCTCGCCGATGTTCAACTCGAAGGGCGAGCTCATCGGTCTGGCGTTCGACGGCAACTGGGACAGCCTCTCGAGCGACATCCGTTTCGACTCTCAGATGGCACGCTGCATCGGCGTCGACATCCGTTACGTCCTCTTCATGATGGACAAATGGGGCAAAGCCGACAGACTGATCAAAGAAATCAACGCGAAGTAAAAAAGGCAGCCCCCACTTTTAGAGTGAAGAGGGAAGAATTTTAGGAGTTAAAGGAGTTAAAGGAGTTAAAGGAGTTAAGACAATAGCATTAACCTGCATTATTCATAGGCTTTCGTTACGAGAGTTCCAAATGTCTGTGCGTCAGTGAAAGCACAGCGATGACGATGCCGGATGTAGTAAATCCTACTTCCAAAGAGGAAGAGCGAGCACTTTGCTGACGTACAGGCAGTTGGGACTCGCAGTAGAAACGCCTATGAATAATGCAGGTTAAATGATTGTGAGTTACAAAAGTAATGTCTGTACTTCTGAACTTCTGAACTTCTAAACTCCTAATTCTTCACTCTTCATTCTTCACTCTTAATTCTCTATATAACCGATTGCAGTTTGCCCGAACCATGTTTCACCGTAATAAGCTGTCTGCATGCACTTTACCGTGAAGGATGAAAAACACTATACATAAACGCACGAACTGCGGAGACGTTGTCTTTCACCGTATCTTGCTGTCAAACAAAGACTTACACGCCTGTGAAGGTGTGAAACACGATTTTGAAAAATATTTTTGGAAGTTAACCTGCATTATCCAAAAGACGGCATTTTACATTACAAAACACGGTCTTTTAACTTGCAATAGACCGTGTTTTACATTGCAAAAGGTTATCTTTTGGATAATAACCTGCATTATTCATAGGCGTTTCTACTGCGAGTTCCAACTGCCTGTACGTCAGCAAAGTGCTCGCTCTTCCTCTTTGGAAGTAGGATTTACTACATCCGGCATCGTCATCGCTGTGCTTTCACTGACGCACAGACATTTGGAACTCTCGTAACGAAAGCCTATGAATAATGCAGGTTAAAAGATTTGATTTAATCGCTGTCCGACAAGAGTATGTTATGTCGCAACTCTTACCTGACTTCATTATCAGATAATAAAGAGTAGCACCACTCCGGGTGCATTTAGTGTAAAAACTCT
>CAJMQT010000131.1 GCA_905215655.1 uncultured bacterium
CGACCTCCGGATTATGAATCCGACGCTCTAACCAGCTGAGCTATCCCGCCATCATGTTGCTTTTTGCGGTTGCAAAGGTAATACTTTTTATTTAATCTCCAAAAAATATTGTCGCTTTTTGTTCTTTTTCTTGAACAAAAACATTATTTTTGCATAATAATAAGTTTAAATCCGTAAAACAGGATACATAATTCTTACCTTAAAAACATCATCTTTGTTAAATCTGACACATACGCCAAGATTTATGAACAACAAGAAAATAATCATTGAACATGAACTGCGCTCAAAGTCGCCGAATATTATCTGGTCATTGTTAAGCAGTCCGGAGGGACTTGCAAAATGGATTGCCGACGAGGTGGTAACGGACGGCGAACAGTATAAATTTACGTGGGGAGACGTGACCGGCAACCATGAAGTAAGGCTGGCGGAAATCCTCGAAAAGAAAGACTGTGACCACATACGCTTCCGCTGGTGCGACGAAGACCATGAAAACACCTATTGGGAGCTGCGGATGGAAAAGAGTGACCTTACCGGCAGTTACGTCCTGATAATAACAGACTTTGCCGTTGACGGCGATGCGGACACAATCGAAGACATCTGGGATGCCAATCTGGACAATCTGCATACCTCTTCCGGCCTGTAACTTCCGGCGGAAAAAGTCTTGCCGCGTTGATGATGGAATGCCTGCAATGCTCGGAAAAGCGCAAGACGGCAACAATGCGGCAAACCGTTCATCATCCTTACATCCCGACACCTTAATTAAAAAGGCTGTCACATTTTGTCGTTTCGGATAATTTTTGCTATTTTTGCAGCCCGATACCGATTATGCCGTAAGACGGCGACGATAATGTTTAAAATCAAGAAATTAGATAAATTCATAGCAAGCCAGTTCGGTCTGCTCTTCGTGGGAACGTTCTTTATATGCCAGTTCGTTCTGATGATGCAGTTCCTTTGGCGCTATATCGACCAGCTGATAGGCAAGGGTCTTACAATAGACGTGCTCGCACAGTTCTTCTGGTACATGGGACTTATGCTCGTGCCTCAGGCCCTGCCCCTTGCTATTCTTCTGTCGTCGCTCATAGCCTTCGGCAACTTGGGCGAGAGCAGCGAACTTACCGCGATAAAGGCGGCAGGCATATCGCTGATGCAGGCATTCCGCTCGCTTATCGTAATCGTGCTTCTTATTTCCTTTGGCTCATTCTATTTTCAAGACGTTGTGGGTCCGAGCGCCAATATGTCGTTCGCACGCCTGCTGCTGTCGATGAAACAGAAGAGTCCGGAACTCGAAATTCCGGAAGGCATATTCTATGACGGAATACCTGACTGCAACCTCTACGTGCAGAAGAAAGACGTGAATACAGGCATGCTCTACGGCGTGATGATTTACAAGATGAACGGCAGTTATGACGACGCGGCGGTAATCCTTGCCGACTCCGGCATGCTGCAATCGACGGCGGAGAAGAAACATCTCGTGCTCTCGCTTTACAGCGGAGAGTGGTTTGAGAACATGAAGTCGCAGGAACTGTCGGGCAACGTCAACGTGCCTTACCGTCGTGAAACGTTCGTAAGTAAAAAGATCATACTCGATTTCGATGCCGACTTTAACGTTGCCGACGCAAGCGCGCTGTCCAACAACGCCCGCGGAAAGAGCATATCGCAAATCCGGCACGACGTAGACTCTCTGAAACATGTCTACGACAGCATAGGCAGAGTGTTCTACCGGGACGTGAAGTCGGGCTTCTACGCATCTCCCGCCGTGTCCGTCTCCGACTCGGCACGCGCCGTGAAGATGGCGTCGACAAAGGCTTTCAGCTTTGACTCGATATATGGCAGAATGCCGACGGAAAAGAAACTGATAGCCGTTGAAAACGCCATGAGAAAGGTGCAGGACGAGGTGAACGACCTCGACTTCAAAGGAATGCTTACCGCCGACGGCGACAAACTTATAAGGCAGCACAACATCGAGGCGATAAACAAATTTACGTTGGCGCTCTCATGTATCATATTTTTCTTTATCGGCGCGCCCTTGGGAGCGATAATCCGTAAGGGCGGACTCGGTATCCCGGTGATTATCTCTGTGCTGGTCTTCATCGTATATTACATCTTCGACAACACCGGATACCGCATGGCACGCGGCGGAATGTGGGCGGTATGGTTCGGAAAGAGCATCGCCACGGCTGTACTTACGCCGCTCGCGATATTCTTTACGTACAAGGCAAACAACGACTCGGTGGTGTTCAACATCGACCTTTACCGCAACTTCTTCATGAAACTGCTCGGTCTGCGCGTCAAACGCCCGCTCTACCGAAAGGAAGTTATCATCGACGATCCTGATTATCAGGCAGACCTTACAGAGCTGGAGGCAATCAGTCGTGAGGCAACGGCATACGCTAAGGAGCACAACCTGCTGCTGGCGCCTAATATAATAAAGGTGTTCTTTAAGTACAGCCCCGACCATACGGCGGAAGATCTGAGCCGAAGATTGGAGGAGGTTATCGAGGACCTGTCGAACACAAGGGATAAGGTCATACTGGCAAATCTCTCGAATTATCCTTTCATGACAGTCAAAGCGCACACACGTCCGTTTGAACGTAAGTGGCTGAATGTCGCCTCGGCGGTGATAATACCGGTGGGACTGTTCTTCTATCTCAGGATGTGGCGTTTCCGCCTGCGCCTATTGCGCGACCTGAGAGCCGTGCGGCAGACCAACGATGTCATAGTGAAAAGAATAAAAGAAATTGTATGACGCCCCGCAGAAGGCGGCAGATGACAGCGGGAAACGCCCGGCTGAAAAACATCAAACGCCAGATGCGTCAGTGTATTATTATATAATAAGGTGTAATAATTATTATGGAACAATTAAAAATCAATACAATCGAAGAAGCCCTGAAAGACTTTAAAGAGGGTAAATTCGTCATCGTTGTGGACGATGAAGACCGCGAGAACGAGGGTGATCTCATTATCGCGGCTGAAAAGATAGACGCCGAAAAGGTGAACTTCATGCTCAAACATGCCCGCGGTGTGCTGTGCGCGCCGATAACGCTGAGCCGCTGCGACGAGCTCGATCTGCCTCGGCAGGTGGAAGAAAACACATCGATGTTGGGCACACCGTTCACAGTGACGATTGACAAACTTGAAGGTTGTACGACCGGAGTGTCGGCACGTGACCGCGCGGAGACCATCAAAGCTCTTGCTGACCCCGCGTCAACGCCGCAGACCTTCGGACGCCCGGGACACGTAAACCCGCTTTACGCACAGGACAACGGCGTGCTGAGACGATGCGGACACACCGAGGCAGTGATAGATTTCTGCAAACTCACGGGGCTGTATCCTGCCGGAGCGCTGATGGAAATAATGAACGAAGACGGCACGATGGCACGACTGCCGCAGCTGTTGGAGTTCGGAAAACAATATGATCTGAAAGTTGTCAGCATAAAGGACCTTATCGAATACCGTCTGAAACACGAGTCGCTGATCAGCGTGGGAACAACGGTCAACATGCCGACGGAATACGGAGACTTCAAACTCGTGCCCTTCCGCCAGACCAGCAGCGGACTTGAACACATGGCGCTGATAAAAGGCGAATGGAAAGAAGACGAACCGATACTGGTCCGCGTGCATTCATCCTGCGCCACGGGCGACATTTTCGGCAGCCGCCGGTGCGACTGCGGGCAGCAGTTGCATAAGGCAATGCAGATGATAGAGAAAGAAGGTAAAGGCGTGCTCATATACATGCAGCAGGAAGGACGAGGCATCGGACTGATGAATAAGATTGAGGCGTACAAGTTGCAGGAACAGGGTCTTGATACTGTCGACGCCAATATCCACCTCGGTTTCAAGCCCGATGAGCGCGATTATGGTTGCGGCGCGCAGATGTTGCGCCACCTCGGAGTGCATAAAATGAGACTAATGACGAACAATCCGACAAAGCGTATAGGACTTGAAGCCTACGGACTGGAAATCGTCGAGAATGTTCCGATTGAGGTGACTCCGAACGAGTACGACTATAAATACCTCAAAACAAAGAAAGAAAGAATGGGACACGACCTGCATCTGTAAGCCGGTACCCGTTCAACGATTGGTTTGGGAATACAGGAATTTAGAAGTATAGAAGTTCAGAAGTACAGGAGTTCAGACAAATGCTTTCGTAAATTAAAAAGCACATTGGTAATGTCTGAACTCCTGTACTTCTGAACTTCTGTACTTCTGAACTTCTGTAC
>CAJMQT010000132.1 GCA_905215655.1 uncultured bacterium
ATCACTTGAAACAGCTCGTGAATGTAAAGCCTTTTTACTCAAAAGGACAAAAAGGACATCTTTTTTGCAATAATGCTCTGTGCCAAACCTCTGACAAACAGGAATGAGATGAAGGAAAGCCAAAGCCCGTGGTTGCCAAGGCTGTCGTGCGCCACGTAATATATAATAAAAAAGGTGACGGCAGCCGAGAACATCGAGACAAGCATGCCACGGGTGGCGGTACAGCCGATGAACACGCCGTCCCAGATGAACGCCGCCACGCCGGCAACGGGCAGCAGCAGTGCCCAAAGGAAATAAGATGCCGCCGCCGAGATAACTTGCGGTTCGTCGGTGAGCAGCGAAAGGAATGCCTTGCCGCCAACGGCGTAGGCAAGGGTGAAGAGCGCCGTCATCGCTCCGCCCCAAATAAAAAGTCGCTTTGTAGTCTGCCTTAGCGCCCGCATGTCGCCCGCGCCGTAATACCGCCCGCTTAACGCTTCGCCGGCATAAGCGAAACCGTCCATGATGTAAGAGAACAGCATGTAAAGCTGCATGAGCAGGGTGTTGACCGCCAAGACCACTTCGCCTTGCCAAGAGCCGGCGGAGGTGAAGAAGAACATGACCGAAACGAGGCAGACGGTACGGAAAAAGATGTCGCGGTTAACAGTAAAGAAGCGGCGCATGGCGTCGCGGTTCCACGACGTAGACAGCAATAAGGGCAGCTCCCGCCGCAGCCTTTCGTCGCGAAGGGCAAAGCATAGGGCGATGATAAAGCCGGAATATTGTGCCATGAGCGTGCCGAGTGCCACGCCTTCGACCTTCATGCCAAGGACAAAGACGAACAGCAGGCTGCATGCGATGTTTATAACGTTCTGTGATATGGCGACAACCATCGGCACACGCGAGTTCTGCATGCCGATAAACCAGCCCGACAGACTGAACATGCCGAGCATGGCGGGCGCGCCCCAGATACATATATAAAAATATGTTGCCGCATATCCGGCTACGTCCGTCGAGGGACTCATCAGGCGTAGAGCCGTCCGGCAGACCGGCACTTGCAGCAGTATCAGTGCCAGCGCCACGGCAAAGGCTATGCCAAGCGAGCGGACGAGCAGGCGCATGGTCTCGTCGCTGTCGCCGCGTCCGAATGCCTGAGCCGTCATTCCGCTCGTCCCCATACGCAGAAATCCGAACACCCAGTAGATGACATTGAACATCATTCCTCCCACGGCGATGGCGCCGATGTATGCCGCCGCACCGAGATGTCCGACAATAGAGACGTCGACAAGCCCTAACAGCGGAACAGTGATGTTGCTGACAATGGCGGGAAGGGCGAGGGAGAGGATAGAAACAGCCTCACAAGACACACAAGACCCTGCCTCACCAGCCTCACCCCCGCCCCCTCTCCCAAGGAGAGGGGAGTTGTTGGCAGCCTCACCCCTGACCCCTCTCCCAAGGAGAGGGGAGTGATTAGTCTTGTAGGGTGTGTTCTTGTTTCCTTTTCGCGATATGTAAGACATGGGGTGTTCGGTGTTTTACGTTGACCTGATTTTTCTTTCGGTATATATAAAAGAAATACGGTCAAACGTTATTGTATGACCGTAAAACTTATTTATCTAAAAATATTTTCTGTAATGATATCTCCATCCACAAAGCATATTACTCCCCTCTCCTTGGGAGAGGGGGCGGGGGTGAGGCTGTTACACCTTGTTCGCCCTCTTTCTGTCGTTGTGGTCGAGGATTATTTTGCGCATGCGCATACTCTTCGGCGTCACTTCGACGAGCTCGTCTTCCTTGATATATTCGAGCGCCTCTTCGAGCGAGAGGACGGTGCGCGGAACGATGCGTGCCTTGTCGTCAGAGCCGCTGGCACGTGTGTTGGTAAGCTGTTTCGCCTTCGTGACGTTGATTACGAGGTCGTTGTCGTGAACGTGCTCGCCCACCACTTCGCCGTAATATACCTCTTCGCCCGGGTCAATGAAGAACTTGCCACGGTCTTGCAACTTGTCTATCGAGTAAGCATAAGCCGTTCCCGTCTCCAATGCTATCATGCTGCCGTTGATGCGGCGGGCTATGTCTCCCTTGTAAGGCTGATACTCCTTGAAACGGTGAGCCATGATTGCCTCGCCTTGGCTTGCCGTCAGCACGTTGGTACGCAGACCGATGATACCGCGCGAGGGCACGTCGAACTCGATGTTCACACGGTCAGCCTGACTTTCCATCGAGGTCATCTCGCCCTTGCGGCGCGTTACCATATCAATCATTTTGCTGGCGAACTCTTCCGGCACGTTTATCGTAAGTTCCTCTATCGGCTCGCATTTTACGCCGTCGATTTCTTTATAAATCACTTGCGGCTGTCCCACTTGCAGCTCGTAGCCCTCGCGACGCATGGTCTCGATGAGCACTGAAAGATGGAGCACTCCGCGTCCGCTGACGATCCATTTGTCGGTGGAGTCTTCGAAAGGATTTACGCGCAGGGCAAGGTTCTTCTCCAACTCTTTCTGCAAACGGTCGTTGATGTGGCGGCTGGTGACAAACTTGCCCTCTTTGCCGAAGAACGGCGAGTCGTTGATGGTGAACAACATGCTCATGGTCGGCTCGTCGATGGCGATGGGAGGCAGCGGCTCCGGGTTCTCGAAGTCGCAGATGGTGTCGCCGATTTCAAATTTTTCCAGACCGATGATGGCGCAGATGTCGCCGCTCGACACCTTGTCGGTGCGTACGTGTCCCATGCCTTCAAAGGTGTGCAGCTCTTTTATCTTTGTCTTCTCCTGAGCGCCGTCGCGGTGAACGATGGTTACGTTCATGCCCTCGGTCAGCGTGCCGCGGTGAACGCGTCCCACGGCGATACGACCTGTATAGCTTGAATAATCAAGACTGGTGATAAGCATTTGAGGTGTGCCCTCGATGACTCTCGGAGCGGGGATAATCTCGACAATCTTGTCCAGAAGATATGTGATGTCTGTCGTGGGCTTGTTGTAATCGGGGCTCATCCATCCGTTCTTGGCGCTGCCGTAGACAACGGGGAAGTCGAGCTGGTCTTCCGTGGCGTTGAGCGAGAACATCAGGTCGAATACCATTTCGTAAACCTCTTCCGGTCGGCAGTTAGGTTTGTCCACCTTGTTTACGACGACAATCGGTTTCAGACCAATCTGCAAAGCCTTTTGCAGCACGAAGCGTGTCTGCGGCATCGGTCCTTCGAAGGCGTCGACCAAGAGCAGACATCCGTCCGCCATGTTAAGGACGCGCTCCACCTCGCCACCGAAGTCGGAGTGTCCCGGAGTGTCGATAATGTTTATCTTTGTGCCTTTCCAATCGATAGACACGTTTTTGGAGAGGATGGTGATACCTCTCTCTCTCTCCAAATCATTACTGTCAAGTACCTGTCCGCTAAGATCTTGTCCGTCACGGAACAAGTTTCCAGCAAGCATCATTTTGTCCACCAACGTGGTCTTGCCATGGTCTACGTGGGCAATAATAGCAATATTTCTGATATTTTGCATACTAATACCTTAAAAATCGGTTGCAAAGATAGTGCAAACCGAGAAAAATACAAAATAAAAGTGAGTGAAACGGACTTTTATTTTTATTTGCGAGGTGCCGCCTATCTTATTCAAAGATAGTGCAAACCGAGAAAAATACACGATTGCGTCTTAATGGAGCAATCTTCAAAAAGTGAGTGAAACGGACTTTTATTTTTATTTGCGAGGTGCCGCTTACCTTAAAAGAAAGAGTTTCAAAATTATATTTGCGGCGGGATAAGCCAAAGTAGGGACGTGCCTTCGGCACGTAAAACACGTAACACATTGATAATCGAAACAAACATGCCGAAGGCATGTCCCTACTCTGGTTTATTCCGCGGTAACTTTTGTATTTGATACGCCTTCGTTATATCAATATTGTTTTGTTTCACCCGCAGCACTGATTTCGTGGCGGATATCCGTTTCTCAACA
>CAJMQT010000133.1 GCA_905215655.1 uncultured bacterium
CGTACAGGCAGTTGGGACTCGCAGTAGAAACGCCTATGAATAATGCAGGTTAAGACCGTCAAGCATATTTGTTGCAATTTTATACAAAAAATCTCTTAATTTTTTCTATTATTAAAATAATTGTGTACTTTTGCAACAAATTATCATTTAATTTAAAGAATATCATTATAACTTATAATTAAATTATCACGACCAACTGTCATTTAATAACTTTGAACGGGCTGAAAATTCATTTTGGTCATCGTTGGTTAACATAAATTAAAAGTGCGGGCGTGCCACGCTTCATACGGATTGAATATTTTTAAACACTTTAAATAATTAATTTTATGAGGAAATTTTACTCCATTATCTTGACGGCTTTGCTGGCGTTGGTATCGATGTCGGCTAACGCCATTAATGTTATATTGAACGTGGACGACCCGTCGCGCGTCAATGTGAAAGTAGGTTACGGCGGTTCGCCGCTGACGCTCACGGCCGGCGACAACACCATCACCGCAAGCGAGTACGACTATGTCTACATCACCGCGAAAGACAACGCCTTCATCACAAAAGTGACAAAAAGCGTTGCCGGACAGGAAGACAGTGACGTGTACGTCTCGAACATGACGGAAAGCTATTTCTGCGTATATTCGTCAGACGAAGGTGCCAAATGGACAGTAACGACTGCAAACGCCGACGAAGTGCGCGACGGTCAGTGTACGATAACCGTGGACGACCCCACCAACGTGCAGGTACAGCGCTCGGGAACTTACTCAAACGTCGAGCTGAATGCCGGCGACAACACCGTGAAATACATCACGGCGAGCGAGCTGCCACTTATGATAGGAGCGAAGAATTACGGCACGCAGCTCTATCAGGTAAAAGTCAACAACGAAGTTATAGCCCCGCAAGGCACAATGTGGAGCATCACTCCCGCCAACGGCGACAAGGTGGAAATATTTGCCAACTTCCCCGATGAAGAGGTAAATGTTAAATTCAATTACTCAACCGAAGAGGCAGAAGGAGTGATAACCTCCGTCTCTGTGAACGACGAGAACGTAACCAACTATAACGACGCCGACTTCAAGGTGAAATTGGGTAAAAAGGTAACCATCAACTTTAACACCACTGACTACAACCTCACGTCTCTCAAAATCAACGGAGCCACTCAGTACCCGTCAAATCAGATTGTCTTCATCGTAACAGAAGCGACGACCGTCGATATAGATGCCCACAAGTATGGCACGGTAAAGGCAAAACTCAACATCGACAACCCCGACAACATCATTGTTTACAGAGGTTACTCGTACAACAACGACATAATCAAAAATCTGAAAGCAGGTGACAACGAGATAGAGGTAGTAGAGACCAACGCAATGATACAGATAAAGGCTGTCTCGGGAAGTTTCATCACGTCGGTGACGCAAAACGGAGAGCCAGTGTCGAAAGATTACAGCGACGCATACAACATAACGATAACCGACGGAATGGAAATCGTAGTGAAGACCGGAACAATCGAGCGCAACAGCAAGGCGATGGTCTACATCGACAGCCGTGCGGCTGCATCGACATACTTCAACTTCGAGCGTTCAGACCGTTATCAGGTAGAAATTCAGACCGGATACAACGAAATCAAATTCTATGAGGGCGACAACCCCTTCGGATGCTCATGGTACGGTCAGAGCTATTCAAATGTTTATCTGAACAACACCATTGTAAACCCGATGTACGAAGGTTCGACAACTTATAATCTGACTCTCGCCGACGGCGACGTTGTCAAGATTTACCTCGCATCCAACCCCTCTATGCTTGACGCAACATTGACGGCTGCTGCCGGCGTTGACGCAAGCAAGATAAGCGTCACGATGGACCGCATCACCAACGTTGCGGCTTGGGCAGGCAAGCACAGCGTGCTGCCCGGAACGGAGATAAGCATAAAGCCCGAGACCGGTTACGACGTCACCGTCAAGGTGGACAACGTAGAGAGATCGGCTGACGCCGACGGCGCATACGTGGTTAACGTAATGGCAAATACTGCAATCGAAATCAGCACAGCCTCATCAGGAATTAATGACATCGAGGCAGCAAAGACGGCAAGCTCTGACGTCTACAATCTGCAAGGCGTACGCATCGCCCGCAACGCTGACATCAAGCAGCTGCCCGCAGGCATATATATCGTTAACGGCAAGAAAATCATAAAGAATTGAAAGATTGAAGAATTGAAAGATTGAGATGTACGGAAATATGGAAGTATAGAAGTACAGAAGTTCAGGAGTACAGACAAATGTTTTGTATTTTAATAATAAATTAAACCCGCAAAGCTTATGTTTGTACTTCTGCACTTCTACACTTCTGCACTCCTTAATTCTTAATTCTTAATTCTTAATTAATAAAATAAGAATAATGAAAAGAAGATTTATACTTGTACTGTCAGTCCTTCTGGCGGCAGCGGTTCAGGCACAGACAACGTTAGACCTTGTCAGCCGGTCAAGACTGCGCCAGCAAAGGCTCGCTATCAAACAGGAAAAGAAAGGCGGCGTCAAGACCCTCAGTCTGAAAGGCGTCACGCCGACAACGGGCACCAACGTGTTGGGTATGATCAAGCTCGCCAACGGTGCCGGCACCGATGAACTTACGGCGGCAGGCGCCACGGTGCTGCGCACGAGCCATGGCTTCGCATGGGTAACGGTGCCCGTGGGCGACGTGGAGCGCATCGCCGCACTTAAAAGCGTGAAACGCTTCCAGCTGGCACGCCCCG
This sequence comes from uncultured bacterium, assembly GCA_905215655.1. GTDB lineage: Bacteria > Bacteroidota > Bacteroidia > Bacteroidales > Bacteroidaceae > Prevotella. Next base: position 2,738 of record CAJMQT010000133.1, read on the forward strand.
TGAAAGTAAAGAACGACAAGGCACGTGCCGTCAGCGGCGTCGACATGCTACACGCCGGCACCTCCCTACCCCAAGCTTACACCGGCAAGGGCGTAATGTGCGGAATAGTGGACAACGGCATTGACGCCAACCATATCAACTTTCGCGACGCTGACGGAAAGTCGCGCATCGGCTTCCTCGCACAGATCAACGCCAACCAGTCCACCGGCGCCATCACCGAGAAGTTTTACAGCAACAACCCCGCCGACGTAAAAGACGCGAAAGACATCACAACCTTCACCACCGACGACGCCACGACATTCCACGGCAGCCACACACTCGGAACGATGGCGGGCGGATACCGCGGCACGGCAAAGATGGCATCGGGCGACATAATCAACGGCGTAACCCTTAGCAACGCCGACAACCCGTATTACGGCATGGCGTACAACTCTGACATCGCCGTGGGATGCGGCGACCTCTACGACGCCGTCATAGCTTACGGCGTGGACTACATCCTGGACTACGCCAAGTACAAGAAACAGCCGTCGGTAATCAACCTCTCCTTGGGCAGCAACTCGGGAGCGCACGATGGCAAAGGCATGATAAACCAATACTTCGACATGGTGGCGAAAGACCTCAACGCCATAATCTGCGTTTCGGCAGGCAACGAGGGCGACAAGAAGATAGCCCTCAACAAGACCTTCACCGCCACCGACAACAAGGTGCAGAGCTTCCTCCTCGGTCAGGACATGAGCGCCTACGGCTACGGCTTCCTGACATACGGCAACCTCGAGATGTATAGCAACGACAAGACGCCGCTGGAAATCCAGGCTGTCATCTTCAACAAGAGCCGCGGACGCGTGGTGGCACGCTACCCGCTGACCGTCGACCTTGACAACCCCGGCGTGGGACAATACTGGGTTAGCTCCGCCGACTATCAGGAGAGCGAGGCCGACATCATAGACGCCAACTTCGGCAACTACTTCAACGGATACATCGGAATGGGATGGAGCTACGACGAGGACACGGGTCGTTTCTACGCCGTGCTCGACTATAACGCCGAGAACAACGAGACAAAGAACG
>CAJMQT010000134.1 GCA_905215655.1 uncultured bacterium
TGCAAAGATAGTGCAAGTCGAGCGAAAAGCAAAATAAAAGGAAGTGAAACGAACTTTTATTTTCTTTTCCGAGACGCCGCCTACCTTATTTAAAGATAGTGCAAACCGAGAGAAGAACAAAATAAAAGGTATGAAATAATGACACCTACCTCAACTATAAGACCCGCCTCAATACTCACAAATGGGAGCAGAGGCGGGTCTTATAGTTGTAGATTATTAGGATTGGTCCTTGTGTTGTTTTTATCCCAACACAACATCCAGAACCATCATAAGCACAAAGCCGGATGAGAAACCGAGCACGCCGATATTGCTATGTTCGCCCTCCGACGCCTCCGGTATAAGTTCTTCTACAACGACGTAACACATTGCGCCGGCGGCAAAAGCGAGCAGATAGGGCAGGACGGGTGTCAGGACAGAGGCAAGAAGAATTACCATTAACGCTCCTAACGGCTCAACCACTCCACTAAGACTGCCTAAGATAAAAGACTTTAAGCTACTGTTGCCCGCCGCTCTGACGGGCATTGATATAATGGCACCTTCTGGGATGTTTTGTATCGCGATACCGAGCGACATTGCGAGTGCCGCCGCCATGCTTATGTCGGCGTCTCCTTGAAGAGCACCGGCAAGCACGACGCCAACCGCCATTCCTTCCGGCAGGTTGTGAATGGTAACGGCAAGCGAGAGCATTGCCGTCTTTGACAGATGGCTGCGCGGACCTTCGGGCCTGTTGTCGCCAAGGTGGAGGTGCGGGGTGATGCGGTCGATAAGGAGCAGAAATCCTATTCCTGTCATGAAACCTACTGCCGCAGGCATGACAGCCCACTTGCCCATGTTTTCGCACATATTCATGCTCGGCATAAGCAACGACCATACCGAGGCGGCAATCATGACGCCGGAGGCAAAGCCCAACAGCGCCTTTTGTACTCGCGGAGCCATGTCTTTCTTCATCAAGAAGACAAAAGCCGAGCCTAAAACCGTGCCCAATAAGGGTATGAGAAGTCCAATCAATATCATTTTTAATCAGAATTAAATGGCGTCTTGCGACGTCTTTTTTGTTATGGCTAATTCCTAATCAATCAAAAATCTTTTTGTTATTCCGCCATATTCATCTATCCGTCGGTCACGAAGGAACGGCCACCAGCGGCGTACTTGCTCGCTGTGTTTAAGGTCGATGTCTACCGTCGTGCATACATCTTCATCCTCGGCGGCACGGAATAGAAATTCGCCTTGCGGACCGGCAACGAACGAACTGCCCCAGAATTGTATGCCGCCGGTCTGTCCCGATGGATCCGGCTCGTGTCCTGTGCGGTTTACCGCCACCACGGGCAGACCGTTGGCAACGGCATGTCCGCGCTGTACCGTGGTCCATGCCTCACGTTGTCGCTGTTGTTCTGCCGGCTCGTCGCTGCTCTCGAAACCTATTGCCGTTGGGTAAATCAGTATCTCCGCACCTTGAAGGGCAATCATGCGCGCTGCCTCGGGATACCATTGATCCCAGCATACGAGGACGCCCAAACGTCCGACTGATGTCTGAACGGGACGGAAACCGAGGTCGCCCGGCGTGAAGTAGAACTTCTCGTAATAAGCGGGGTCGTCCGGAATGTGCATCTTGCGGTATTTCCCCGCTATCGTTCCGTCGCGTTCAATTACCACGGCGGTGTTGTGGTACAGTCCCGGAGCGCGTCTCTCAAATAGTGAGGTGACGATAACCACGCCGAGCTCTCTTGCCAGAGCGCCGTAGAAATCGGTCGACGGACCGGGTATCGGTTCGGCAAGGTCGAAATTATCGACGCTTTCCGTCTGGCAGAAATACAGAGAGTTGTGCAGTTCTTGGAGCACTATCAGTTCGGCTCCTTCCGCCGCCAACTGTCTTATCGAGGCTTCGAGCCTGCGCATATTGTCCTTGATGTCTGCCGTATTGTGCTGTTGTATAATTCCTGTTTTCATGTTTTTATTTTAGTTGACAAGCTTATCAGCCTCATTGTCTGACAAACAAATAGACTTGTTTGCTTGCCCCTTGTTTGCTATAAAAATATTTATACCTTGTCTATCTGTTTACTGTAAAAGGAAACTGCATGGTGCAGCAGTGCAAAGAGCCGTGCTGACGGATAACCGTGCGGCTGTCAATGGCTATCATTTCCCTGCCGGGAAATGCCTCTTTGAGTACCCGTGCCGCCTCGGCGTCGTTGTCCGCCTGTGCGTATGTCGGGTAAATTACGGCTCCGTTGATTATGAGAAAGTTGGCGTATGTCGCCGGCAGACGCTCTTCGCCGTCGTAAATCGGGCGAGCCATGGGCAGACGGAGCAGTCGGTAAGGCTTGCCGTCAACCGTCCTGAACGTTTTCAGTTGCTCCTCCATCTGGCGCAGGTCATCGTAATGTTCATCATCCTTGTCGGCACAGTAAATATATAATAAGGTGTCATTAGGCGCTGTCCGGACAAGGGTGTCGATGTGTCCGTCCGTATCGTCGCCTTCAAGATGTCCGTGCTCAATCCATAAAATCTGCTCCGCGCCGAGCGTGTCTTTCAGCTTTTGCTCTATTTCGTTGCGTGTCATCGGCTGATTTCGATGTGGTGCGAGCAGACAACAGCTCGTAGTAAGCACCGTGCCGTGTCCGTCGCTCTCGATGGAGCCGCCTTCGAGCACAAAGTCGTTGTGATCCTCATAAACTCCTGTAAGAATGCCGCTGTCGTACAAGCTGCGGTTAATTGCATTGTCGAGAGCGGCAGGAAATTTCTCGCCCCAGCCGTTAAACCGGAAATCGAGCAGGGTAGGGCTGCCGTCCGGCGTCGTGAGAGTGATAAACCCGTGGTCGCGCGCCCACGTGTCGTTGGTGTCACATCGGTGCATCGTAACCCGTTCCATCTGTTCCGTCGATAGTTTCTTGGCGAGCAAGTCACTTACCTCCGCAGGTTCAGGTGTCACGATTATGAGCCGTTCGTGACGTGTTATCGCGTCGGCAAACTCGACGTATGTCGCAAGGATTTCGTCCAGACAGTCGCGCCAGTCGGTCCCTTTGTGCGGGAATGTCAGCTGCACCGCGCTCTGCTCCGCCCATTCCGGCGGTAATGTATTTTTATATTTTGGCATATTATTTTTTTAAAAGTTGACGAGTAAACGAGTAAACAAGTAGACAAGCCGATTAGCCTTATCGTTTAACAAGCATATAGGCTTGTTTCCTTGTTTCCTTGTCCCTTGTCAACTCATTAATTAATCCACAAAATTACTATAAGTCAGGAGAAAAAGCAAATAAAAACACCTTTTTTATTTTTACGTCGTTTTATTGGCAAAAAGATTGACTTTGGTCAACAGACTTGACGGATGTCAACTTTTAAGCCCGATAACGTATTTTCGTGATTTCGGATGATACAAGATTTTTGATTTCGCAATATCTTTGCACAAGAAAAAGACAGTTCTTTGGCATTAATGTAACAAAGGTAAAAGATAAAAGCTCAGGATTGAGATAACCCGTGTGAATGTCTTGGCGGATGGTGATGTCCGCCGCAGTAAGAAGTATTAATAGGTAAGGGCGGATGTAGACGTACAGACCGCCGGAGTTTTTTTTAAAGAAAGGTGAAAAGATTATGAAAGGTGAGAGAAATACAAAATTAAAGTAAGTGAAACGAACTTTAATTTTTAT
>CAJMQT010000135.1 GCA_905215655.1 uncultured bacterium
TGCTATTATACCCTAAAAAGGCATTATTGTAAACAAAAATATGTAAAAAACAAAGCACAAAATTTGTGCGAATTAAAATTTATTAATACTTTTGCAATGACGCCGACGGCCCGTTAAGGGCGGTTGGGGATAAATATCTGAGAAAAGGGCGTTTACGAACGTTATCTTCTACGTACAAATCTCGCAAATTTGCACTTAGACAGGAAGAGACGCAACGTGACGTTCACGTTAGGGCGTATTGTACCCGTGCGTGTCCGAGATTAAAGGGCACGCCGGGTTATGATATCTCATGGCGTGGGTCGACTGCGTTGCTTATCCTTGTCGATGGCAATGCGAGAGCCTGTACGTGGGATAAGCGAAGAGTATCGATACCCACGTCTTTTTAAATTTTACAATTCAAACAATACGACAGAATAAGGGTGTCGTTCTGTCACAAAAACAAAACAAATACAATGAAAAAGTTTATTTTGACTCGTGCCGCTGTCCTTGCGGCAATGGCTATCCTTGCTTGTGGTTTCACGGCGTGCAGCGATGATGACGGTGACGGTGGCAGCACTCCCCAAGGTCCCGTTGCAACATTCAATGGCAAACTTGTTACGTCCGTAGGTCCTTACTCGATGAAATATGACAGTAAAGGACGTTGCGTGGAAGCAAAATACGGAAGCAGCGATTATGTGAAGATTGATTATGAAAAGGGCACGATGGTATTTAGCGAAATGGGTTCAATGGGTGCAAAAGATGTTGAATACAAAGTGTCATTCAATGGCGCGGGATACATTACATCGCTGACGGGTAGTTATAATCTCCGTGAGGGAAAGGACAGTTACGATCTTAAAGAAAACACTAAGCTCAGCTACGATGGCAGCGGACATCTTGTAGCAATAAGCAGCAACTTCTCGGAGAAATTAGTCGCTGATGGTGACACTTATACGTACTCGGAGAAAGGTGATACAAAGGTTACGTGGAAAGATGGTTCGTTGGTACGTTACACCTATAAAGGGGAAGACGTAGAGGACGGAGATAAGGAGACTTATGCAAGCGTTATCGACTTCAATGTCAGCGACATAGATAACAAGTTTAACCAATGGACGACGGCAGAGGAAGACGGAATAATGGAAACCGACGGTATGGGATATGCCGGCTTGTTGGGTAAAGGCTCTTCAAAACTTGTAAATTCATCCACGGAAATTGAAGATGAGGACGGTCATGAACGTCCTTATACGTGCACCTTTGCCTTCACTCTCAACAATGATGGTACGATTAACAGCGAAAGAAACAACTATTCAAGCTGGCAATATTACAGCTATAATTCATTCGTAAATGGTGACAAGGACAGCGAGAAAGCACCTTTCGTAAAAGCAAAAGCCGGAAACAAAAAGCACGGATTGAAGCTCTTCAAGCTCCTGTCAAGACTTGAAAGCATTAAAGCAAGAATGAATAGCGCGAAATAATATTTGCAAAAGTATGTGTGAAAACCGACGAGACTCGGTTCTTTCATACAAAAACAGATAAAGAGCGTCCGATCAGGACGCTCTTTTTTGTTAAAAAGACGGTATGGAAGAAAAACATCATATTCTTGTTTCTGTTTTTATTTAAAATATATACCTTTGCAGCGATTAAACCAAAACATATATTGTAAATATGATTAACATTACCTTTCCCGACGGATCTGTTCGCTCGTATGAGCAGGGCGTGACGGGACTTCAGATTGCCGAAAGCATCTCACCGGCTTTGGCACGCAACGTATTGGCCTGCGGAGTAAACGGCGAGACAGTAGAACTTAACCGACCGATCAACGAAGACGCCAAGATCGAGCTTTACAAGTGGGATGATGATGAGGGCAAGCATGCCTTCTGGCACACATCGGCTCACCTGCTTGCAGAGGCTCTTCAAGAGCTCTATCCGGGCATACAGTTCGGTTTCGGACCTGCCATCGAGAACGGATTTTTCTATGACGTGATGCCCAAAGAGGGCGATGTCATTAAAGAAGGCGACTTCGAGAAAATCGAGAAAAAGATGAAGGAGCTTGCCGCAAAAGACGAGCCGGTGGTTCGTAAGGACATTTCCAAGGCTGACGCCCTCAAAGAATTCAAGGCCGACGGTCAGGAATACAAGTGCGAGCACATCGAGCAGGACCTCGAAGACGGCACGATAAGCACCTACACACAGGGCAACTTTACCGACCTTTGTAAAGGTCCGCACATCATGTCGACAGGCGCGATAAAGGCTATCAAGATAACAAGCGTCGCAGGAGCCTTCTGGCGTGGCGATGCGAAACGCGAGCAGATGACCCGTATTTACGGTATCACTTTCCCGAAGAAGAAGATGCTCGACGAGTATCTCGTAATGCTCGAAGAGGCTAAGAAGCGCGACCATAGAAAGATAGGTAAGGAGATGGAGCTGTTCATGTTCTCCGAAAGAGTGGGTAAGGGACTGCCCATCTGGCTGCCGAAGGGTACCGAGCTGCGTCTGCGCCTGCAAGAAATGCTGCGCAAGATACAGAAACGTTATGGATATCAGGAGGTTATCACGCCCCATATCGGCAGCAAGAACCTTTATGTAACGTCAGGTCACTACGCTCATTATGGCAAAGACTCGTTCCAGCCCATCCACACTCCGGAGGAAGACGAGGAATATATGCTCAAACCGATGAACTGTCCTCACCACTGCGAAGTGTTCGCATGGAAGCCCCGTTCATACAAAGACCTGCCGCTGCGCATAGCCGAGTTCGGCACCGTTTACCGCTACGAGAAGAGCGGAGAGCTGCACGGACTGACTCGCGTGCGCTCGTTCACGCAGGATGATGCACACATCTTCTGTCGTCCCGACCAGGTTAAGGACGAGTTCCTGAACGTTATCGACATTATCCAGACCGTCTTCTCAACCTTCAACTTCACCGATGACAACGTTGAGGTGCAGATTTCATTGCGCGACCCCGACGACCATGAGAAGTATATCGGAACAGACGAAGTATGGGCAACTGCCGAGCAGGCTATCATCGAGGCTTGCAAGGAGAAGAACCTCAAGGCAAAAGTGGAATACGGCGAGGCTGCCTTCTACGGTCCGAAACTCGACTTCATGGTAAAAGACGCCATCGGTCGTCGCTGGCAGTTGGGCACAATTCAGGTAGACTACAACCTGCCCGAGCGTTTCAAGCTGGAATATACGGCGGAAGACAACACCAAGCAGACGCCTGTGATGATACACCGCGCTCCGTTCGGTTCGCTCGAACGTTTCACCGCCGTGCTTATCGAGCATACGGCAGGACGTTTCCCCTTGTGGCTCATCCCCGACCAAGTGGTAATCCTTCCGATTTCGGAGAAGTTCAACGACTACGCCGCATCACTCGCCAAATACTTTGACAACGAGGGCGTGCGCGCCACCGTTGACAACCGCAACGAGAAGATTGGTCGCAAGATCAGAGACAATGAGATGAAACGCATACCTTACATGCTCATTGTCGGCGAGAAGGAACAGGCTGATGGCACCGTATCCGTGCGCAAGCAGGGACAAGGCGACCAAGGTACGATGAGCAAGGAAGACTTTGCAAAGAAAGTAAACGACGAAGTTGCCGAAATGCTTAAGGCAACCAATGTAGGCGGCGACAAGTAATCGACACCTTATTATATTAT
>CAJMQT010000136.1 GCA_905215655.1 uncultured bacterium
CAAAGCTCCCGAAATACAATTCTGATGCACATTGAAAGATGAGATACGTTGGAAGGCAGACTCAGATCCAGCGGAACAACACGCAGACAGTAATACTTCTCGTGGCGTTCCCGCTGATTATCCTGGGCATGGTGTGGGTATTTCTTGCCCTGCTTAACTACTTCGGCAACGGATATTACGACCAATACGGCAACGTCGTGCACCAACTCGACGCCGAGACGGTGAACTATTACTTCATGAACGCCGTGCCATGGGTAGTGGGCGGCGTCGGGATATGGTTCGCAATAGCTTATTTCGCCAACTCGTCGATGGTGCGTGCCGCCACGGGAGCACGCCCGCTGGAGCGCAGAGAGAACCCGAAGATATATAATATGGTGGAAAACCTCTGCATGGCGTGCAACATGGACATGCCCAAAATCAACATCGTCGACGACCCGCAGCTCAACGCCTTTGCCAGCGGAATAGACCGCAAGAGCTACGCCGTGACGCTGACAACGGGCATAATCAACCGCCTCGACGACAGCGAACTGGAAGGGGTGATAGCCCACGAGCTGACACATATCCGCAACCGAGACACCCGATTGCTGATAACAAGCATCGTCTTTGTCGGCATAGTCTCGACCGTCATGAGCATCGTTGTTCAAATGATGTATAATGTAATGTGGTACGGCGGAGGTCGACGCAGCAACGACAACGAGAAAAACAACGGGCTCGGCATACTCCTCGTGCTTGTTGTCGGTGCCGTATGTTGCGCCATCGCTTACTTCTTCACCCTTGTGACGCGCTTTGCCATATCGCGGAAACGTGAATACATGGCTGACGCCGGCGGCGCCGAACTGTGCGGCAATCCGCTCGCCTTGGCGTCTGCCTTGCGCAAGATATCGGGAAATCCCGGTCTCGCCAACGTAAAGCGCGATGACATAGCGCAGCTGTTCATCATACATCCGCAGCACTTCGCCGGGGGTATGATGGGTTTCTTCAACTCTATGTTCAGCACTCATCCTGACACGCGGAAAAGAATTGAAATACTTGAACAATTCTGATGGAATTAAGAATTAAGAGTTAAGAATTAAGAGTTATGAGTTAGGAATTAAGAATTGACAGTCGGGTAGGAGAGTAAAGGCATTATTAAAGTTTTATTAAACTTCCGGACGATGGTGTCGCAATAAGATATTTCGGTGTAACTTTGCGCTATGGAAACAAAAAAACGCATACTTGTTGTCGATGATGAGGAAACCCTCTGCGACACATTGGCTTTTAATCTTGAAGCGGAAGGTTATGATGTGGAAACGGCTTATAGTGCCGAAGAGGCGCTCAGTCGGGATTTATCCCGTTATGATCTGGTGCTCCTCGACATCATGATGGGCGAGATATCAGGAACGCAACTTGCGCGTATAATGAAGTCGAACCCGGCTACGGCTGCAGTTCCTATAATATTCTGCACGGCAAAAGACACCGAAGAGGATATGATCAAAGGGCTTGACTTGGGCGCGGACGACTATATCATGAAACCTTATTCCCTCAAAGCAATGCTTGCGAGAATAAGGTCCGTGCTTCGCCGTACATACACTCAGCCGGCTAATATGCCCGAAGAAACGACAAAAGTATCTTATAAAGGTCTCGTCCTGTCTTTGCGGGACAAAACTTGTTTTGTAGATGGCAATGAGGTGAAAATGCCCAAAAAGGAGTTTGAGATACTTTTACGCCTTGTCTCAAATATAGGCAGGGTGTTTTCAAGGGCAGAACTGCTAAAATCAATTTGGACTGACGACGTGGTGGTGCTTGACAGGGTAATCGATGTCAACATCACCAGAATTCGTCAGAAGATCGGACAATACGGTAAAAACATCGTCACACGTTCGGGCTATGGATACATTTTCGTTGAATAGGCTTACATATCCGCAAAGACTTTTCTTGTGGCTGCTCGGTTATTCCGTCCTGCTTGTCGGATGTTTCATCGCGTTCCAATATAACCGTGAAAAGGAATTCAAGGCGGAGGAGATGAATTCCAGATTGCAGACAATAAATACTTACATACTGACCGAACTGAGAAACGGCACGGATATTCAGAATATCAGCCTTACGGATTTTCATCCGTTTGAAGATATCAGAATAAGTGTGATTTCAGTTGACGGAACGGTGATTTATGACAACTCCATTGACTCTTTCTCAAATAAAAATCATCTGAACCGTGAAGAAATACGCGACGCGCTGAAATCGAACTCAGGATATACCGTGCGCCGACACAGCGAAAGTACCGGCGGATATTATTTCTATTCCGCGACAAAAGGAAACGACGGATACGTTGTACGGACGGCAGTTCCTTATTCAATATCTTTGAGCGCGCTGCTAAAACCCGACATCAACTTTCTGTGGATTATGGGCTTCGTGGCACTTGTCATGTGTGTGTTGGGCTACTTCGCCACACGCAGGGTCGGGCTTCATATCACGCGCCTTAACAAGTTTGCAGAGGATGTGGAGAAAGGAACAAGAATTTCGGATACGGAACCTTTCCCCAATGACGAATTGGGGTCTATCTCAAACAATATCGTACGTTTGTACGCCCAGCTGCAACAAGCCAACATCGACCGGGACCATGAGCATCAGGCGGCTCTCTTTGAACAACAGGAGAAGGAACGGATAAAGAAACAACTCACAAACAACATCAATCATGAGCTGAAAACGCCGGTGGCATCCATCAAGATTTGTGTGGAAACACTGCTCGCGCACACCGACATGAGCGAAGAGAAACGCGGTCAGTTCCTCCGGCGTTGTCTTTCTAACGTCGACAGACTTCAACATCTTCTGACGGATGTCTCTCTTATTACCCGGATGGATGATGGTCGTTCCTCGATAAGAAAGGAGCCTGTTGATCTGGCGCAAATAATAAGCTCGGTTACCGAAGAACATCAGTTGATAGCCGGAACGAAAGGAGTTGTCATTAAAAATGAAGTCTCGAAGAAACTGCCGATGACGGGTAACCCCGGATTTCTTGAAGTTGCGTTCAACAATCTTATCGAAAATGCCATTACTTATAGCGGTGGCACAACCGTAAAAATACGCTTGCTGCATGAAGACAAGAAGAACATTGTCCTGACGGTTGAAGACAATGGCATTGGCGTTGACGAAGAACATCTGCCAAGATTGTTCGAGCGCTTTTACCGCATCGACAAAGGACGTAGCCGTGCCGTAGGCGGTACCGGTCTCGGTCTGTCAATCGTAAAAAATGCCGTAATGTTGCATGGCGGAACCATCAAGGTGGAAAATATCACCACGGGCGGATTGTTGTTCACGATAACCCTTATGCGCGATTAGGTCAAAGGTATTTTTTTAAGGAAGTGCAGAATTTAAGGAGTACAGGAGTTCAGAAGTGCAGGAGTTCAGACATTACCTTTGTTTCTTATCTATAAAAGCTATTGTCTGAACTCCTGCACTTCTGCACTTCTGAACTCCTGTACTCCTTAAAATCTGAACTCATGTACTCCTTAAATTCTGCACTCCTGTACTCCTAAATTAACGTGAGTTCGACGAAATCACGCTATTTTAGTCATTGAGTTTTTAGTGCCGGCGTCAATCACAGCCCGGAGGGCTGAACTTTGTGTAACCGGGTGTGGAGGAACATCGTGACGACA
>CAJMQT010000137.1 GCA_905215655.1 uncultured bacterium
ATTCTTCATTCTTCATTCTTCATTCTTCATTCTTCATTCTTCATTCTTCATTCTTTCAGTGTAAATTTCCTAAGGTCATAATAACTTCCGTTGTAGATGTTGAAGTCTACGTAGCCCTTTATTCCGGGCAGACGACCGGCGTCCGTGTGCTGCCAGAACTTCCACTCGCCGGTGTATTCGATTTTATCCACGTAGTAATGGGCTATCCAGTAAGGATAGTCGTTGAAGACGGGAGCGTTCAAGTAGTTGGTCTTGAATTTGTAATAAGTGTAAATTATCGGCTTTACATGGTACCGGTCTTCAACGATGTGGAGCCATGTCAGCACGTCCCTTTGGAAGTCTTCCACGCTTACATCCTTCGGCTTGTGCTCGATGTCGAGCACGGGGGGCAGGTCGCCCTCAACCAAATTCACGTTTTTCAAGAAGAAATATGCCTGATCGCGGGCGGTCGATTTGTTGCTCCAGAAGTGATACGCGCCCCTTATGAAGCCATATTCGCGAGCCTGAGTGAAGTTGTGCCTGAATTTCGGGTCTATCCTGCTGGTGCCTTCCGTCGCCTTGATAAGGATGAAACGGACGGGACACTTCTCTATCATCGCGTTACGCAGAAGTTCCCAATCGATGTTTCCTTGGTAATAACTGATGTCAATGCCTCTTATCTCGTAGCCCTCGGGATATTTCGCGTCGCCGTATAACGCGCGCCAACGAAAGCCGAAGGGACTTACGAAAACATAATAAAATATCCAGATGTAGAAGCCTACGACGGCAAGTCCGCCTGCCCACCATGTCCACCTCGGATATTTATGAAAAAAAGAGTGATGTTTGCCGTGTCTGTCGGTCACACGCTTTCGCGAGCCGCGTCCTTGCGAAGCGGCACGTCGTCGTTGTTTTCCGTTGTTTCGTTTTACAGACACTTTATTAAAATTGAAAGATTGAAAGATTGAAAGATTGAAAGATTGAAAAATTGAAAAGTTGAAAAGTTGAAAGATTGAGTATTTGGAGAATGCTCCAAAGCTTATTTTCTTAATTCTTAATTCTTAATTCTTCAATCCTTCAACTCTTCAATCTTTCAATTTTATATCATTCTTGTTCCAAGGCAAGTGTTTTGGTCGGTTGGTCGCACACTTCCGTCGGACCCCAATACTGGATAGGACCGGGGAATACGAAGCATGTCTCCTTAGCCCACTTTGCTCTGTTGGCAACGAGAGCCTTGAACGGTTTGCCTTCCAGTTCGACGAGAGCCTTACGGATAACGGGTTTCATCTCGCCGTTGCGTCTTTCAAGGTTCATCATCATTGTTATAGGCACGCCTCCTGCCTTCCATTCAGCTGCCGGACGTGTGGTGTTCTGTACGATAGCCATATAGCCCGTCTTGCCGTTGGCGATGAGGTGGGCGGCGCTTGTGCCCAAAGCGTAGCAGTAGTCGGCGTCGTAGTTTGACGGTGTGGCGCAGCGTCCTTCGTATCCGAAGAAGTGATGCAGCGGTGCGAACTTGCCGTCATATTTTCCGTCTTTCTTCCACTGTTCCAGTCTTGCCTTGCACATTGCCGAAAGAAGTTTCTCCGTCTCGATCAGCGAAACCTGTACGTTTCCGTGCGGGTCGCGATCCAATGAGAGCTGGCGTGCCACGTCAGCGGGCAGCGTGGCGAAAGTCTCTTTATTCTCGTCGCTGAGGTGTGCGAGGATATATTCGCGCTGTGCCTCGTCGTCGAGTCCTTTGTAGTCGTCTCCGTGAGCTGCGAGCAGGTCGTTAAGCTCCTCGATTAGTTTGCCTATCGACGGTATGAACTCTATCAATCCCTCGGGAATGAGGATTACGCCGAAGTTGTTTCCGTCGGCGGCACGTGTGGCGATAACGTCGCAGATCTTGTCAACTATCTGGTTGAGCGTAAGGTTCTTAGCCTTTATTTCCTCGGAAATCAGACAGATGTTGGGCTGGCATTGCAGAGCACATTCAAGGGCGATGTGGCTTGCCGAGCGACCCATCAGTTTGATGAAGTGCCAGTATTTGCGTGCCGAGTTGCAGTCGCGCTCAATGTTGCCGATAAGCTCGGAGTATGTCTTGGTAGCCGTGTCGAAACCGAACGAGGTCTCTATCTGCGCGTTTTTAAGGTCGCCGTCGATGGTCTTCGGACATCCTATAACCTGCACGCCGTATTTCTTTGCAGCGTAATATTCCGCGAGCACGCAAGCGTTGGTGTTAGAGTCGTCGCCACCGATGATGACGAGCGCCTTGATACCGAGCTCTTTCAGTATCTCATAACCCTTCTCAAACTGCTCCGTCTTTTCAAGTTTCGTTCTGCCCGAGCCGATCATGTCAAATCCGCCTGTGTTGCGGTAGTCGTCGATGAAGTCTTTTGTTATCTCGATATAATTATGGTCAACCAGTCCGCCGGGACCGAGTATAAAACCGTAGAGTTTGTTATTCGGGTTCAGTCTCTTGATGGTGTCAAACAGACCGGTTATCACGTTGTGTCCGCCGGGCGCCTGTCCGCCGCTGAGTATTACGCCAACGTTCATCTCCACGCCCTCTTTCGCGTCGCATGTCTCAAATTCCACGATTGGCATTCCGTATGTGTTGGGGAACAGCGCTTTTATTTCGTCCCTGTTGTCCACGCTCTCTGTGGGTGCTCCTTCTTTAATCTTTACATACCCTTGGAGAGCAGCCGGCAGCTTGGGCTCATAAGCTGTTCTGACTTGTTGCAGTATGCTTTTTTCCATAATGACAAGTAGTTTAAGTTAATTTTATAAGGTTATTTGTATTTGATTTTCATTCGTTTGCGCATCGAGGCAAGCGTTCCACGCATCAGCGTCTTGCCTGCACACCTCGATTTGATTTCACGCATTTGCAAAAATAATAAAATTTATCAAGATTTCTGCCGGCTGACCGAAATAAATGAATATTTTGTGAAAAAACACAGGTTCTTATAAAGATAAATCTGTCACCTGCAAGACGTGTGTTGTGTTGTGCCGGACAAAGAATTAGGCAATGATAATGGTAAGCAAAATCCGCTTTTTGCTTACACATTGATTTTGGCTGACGCTCTCAGAATTGAAAATTTGAAAAATAAAATCCGAAGGACGAAAATTTTTAAAATATCGTGTGCAATTATAAAACGCGCCATAATAGCGGCTTACGTAAAATTAAACGAAAGTGTGCAAGAAAAAAGTCTGAAAAAAGCCCTGAAATCACGTTTTTTTGCTTGAAAAAGTATCACTTTTGTCTCGTAAAAGTGCCTCTTTTACATTGCAAAAGTGCCTCTTTTACATTGCAAAAGTGCCACTTTTACCAAAAATGTAAAACATTCTTACTTTTTCACATGCTTTTATCCAAGATTTATTTCTATTTTCCGATTTTTTTTGAACGTTTTTGAAAAGTCAGAAAGACAGCAAAACCGGTGTTTGGCTGTCAATTTGTTTTTTTGCGAACAGACGGATGACGAGTAGGGACATGCCTTCGGCATGTTTGAATTGATTAGAATTTAACCTGCATTATTCATAGGCGTTTCTACTGCGAGTCCCAACTGCCTGTAC
>CAJMQT010000138.1 GCA_905215655.1 uncultured bacterium
AGATAGGCGGCGCCTCGGAATAATAAACAAACGAGTTTGTTTAATTCTTCTCTCGGTTAGCACTATCTTTGCATAATATAGGCTGCGCTCGGCAATTAAAAGTAAACTTTTATTGCTCTCGCTTGCACTATCTTTGCATAAATCGATTTATTATATTATGAAAAAGATTAATTTGTTTCTTTCTCTGCTCCTATGCATGGTGGCATTGAGTGGTTACGCACAGAAGAAGTATTCTGTTTACGGCGTGGGATTTTACAATCTTGAAAACTTGTTCGATACCTGCCATGACGAGGGTAAGAACGATTATCAGTTTCTTGCGAACGGTTCGTACCGTTGGAATTCACTCAAATATAAGCACAAACTGCACAATCTGGCGCGCGTGCTTTCGGATATGGGTACCGATGTGCTGCCAAATATAGGTTGTGCGGTTATCGGCGTGTCTGAAATAGAGAACTCACGGGCACTCGACGACCTTGTTGCCGAGGAACCGCTTCGCGCGCGTAATATTAAATATGTACATATAGAAGGTCCCGACAAACGTGGCGTCGACTGCGCGATGCTTTACAACCCAGCGCTGTTTAAGGTCACGGGACAGAAACTTCTGCCGTATATCCCCGCGAAAGATATGCCTGAAAATTATGTTACCCGTGGCTTCCTGACCGTTGACGGCGAACTTGGAGGCGAGCCGGTGACGGTGATCGTGTGCCACTGGCCCAGCCGTTTCGCAGGCTCTCCGTACCGTGAGAGAGCGGCGGAGCTGGTCAAGGATATCAAAGACTCAATCATTGCTGAACGCCCGCAGACAAAGGTCTTTGTCATGGGAGACATGAACGACGACCCGACCAACAAGAGTATGAAAGACATATTGAGCGCACGCCCCGAAATAAAGGACGTGAAAGACGGCGATATGTATAATCCGTGGTACAACCTTTTGGTAAAACAGGGAACGGGAACGCTCACTTATCAAGGCTCATGGAATCTGTTTGACCAGATTGTAATGACGCCGAACGTTCTTGACAGGAATGGAAAGAAAGATTATTCGACGTTGAAATTCTGGAAAAACCAGATCTTCCGCCGCGACTATCTCTTCCAGACGGAGGGAAAATACAAAGGCAATCCCAAGCGTACTCACGCCGGTGGAGTGTGGCTCGACGGATATAGCGACCACTTGCCCGTAGTGGTTTATCTCGTGAAAGAGCAGAAATAATCAAGAATTAAGGTGGAATGAATGACGTTGAACTCCATCCGCTTGAACCGTTTCTGCCCGACGGCACACGCTTGTTGATGCTCGGCAGTTTTCCTCCCGCGCGCCGACGCTGGAGCATGGAGTTCTTTTACCCTAACTTTATCAACGACATGTGGCGCATATTCGGCATCGTCTTCTTCGGTGATAAAGAACATTTTGTCGACACGGATGCAAAGACCTTTCGGCGCGAAGACATCATAGCGTTTCTTGAAAAGGTCGGTATCGGACTGTATGACACGGCTTGCGCCGTGCGCAGAACAAAGAATACGGCATCTGACAAAGACCTCGAAATAGTGAAAGAGACCGATGTCGCTGAGCTGCTTCGCCGCATTCCGCAATGCCGCGCGGTGGTAACGACAGGACAGAAGGCTACAGACGTGATGACAGGACTCTTCGGCGTGGATACTCCTAAGGTCGGAATGTCGTCGCCGTTCACTTTCGACGGGCGCGAGATGCGGCTTTACAGAATGCCAAGCAGCTCGCGAGCATATCCCTTGTCGATAGACAAAAAGTCGGCACATTACGAACGGATGTTCCGTGAAATGGGGCTTCCAGTCTTTCAGAGCCAAACAAAGTAACGGCTCTAAAATCCTCAGACATAAATAAAAAAGCAAGATATTATGACAATAATAGGAATAGCCGGCGGTACAGGCTCAGGCAAAACCACCGTTGTAAATAAGATAGCGGCAGCGCTGCCGCCGCACTATGTCGTGGTGGTTCCGCTTGACTCGTACTACAATGACACCTCACACATGACGGAAGAGGAACGCCATGCAATCAACTTCGACCACCCGGACGCGTTCGACTGGAAGTTGCTGATCAAGCATGTCAACGAACTCAGAAACGGAATTGCTGTCGAACAGCCCACTTATTCATATCTGCTCTGTAACCGATTGAAGGAAACTCTGCATGTCGAGCCCCATCCCGTAATAATAATTGAAGGCATTATGACGCTGCTGAACAAGAAGTTACGCGACATGATGGACCTGAAAATTTATGTCGATACCGACTCAGACGAACGCCTGATACGCAACATCCGGCGCGACGTTATCGAGCGCGGACGCACCGTCGATATGGTGATAGACCGCTATCTCGATGTTCTCAAACCCATGCACGAGCAGTTTATCGAGCCGACAAAGAAGTATGCGGACATCATTATACCGCAGGGTGGCGAGAATTTGAAGGGAATTAATATTATGTGCAGGTATATTGAGACGCTTGTAAAGTAATGTTTTAGGAGTACAGAAGATAGAATTTAGGAGTACAGAAGTACAGAAGTTCAGGAGTTCAGACAAATGTTTTGCAGATAAAGCAAGGCGCGCTATTGTCTGAACTCCTGAACTTCTGTACTTCTAAACTCCTGATTGCTATTCTCCGAACTGTTAATATTCCGCCTTCTTGCGTCCCAAGTAATAAATCTTTATCGCGTTAATACATTCTGTAACGCCGTAAAACAGAAGACACCAACCGATGATCAGTAGTGGCAGAGACGCCGTCTCCATCGGTTTTATGATGACAAACAGTCCCGTAATCAGCGTTATCGACGGGCACACCCAATACCAAAGAGATATCCGGGCGGTCTTTCTTACGTTCAAAAGAGTCATAAACTGATTTATCGCTCCCAAGATAAGGATTGCTCCGAGGATATACATCAGCGACGTGACAAAGGTGCCCGGCATTACGGAAAGTATCACTCCCAAGAGCACGCTGCCCAGTCCTACGATAGGAAAAGAGGGCTTTATTTGTAAAATAGGGTTGCCCTTGGCGTCGTAAACCTCCACGTCGCCGCTGTTGGCTCTGGCGTTCAGATACGTGGCACACGATATTGCGCCCGACACAAGAAACAGAATGCCGATTGCGATGGTGATACCTTTAACCGTGCTATCGGGGTTGTTGATAAGCAAAATGCCTACGGCAATGGCGCAAATGGCGCGAAAAACAGTACTTCTTAAAATCTTCATGTTGTCTCGTTTATAAGATTTTGTAATACAAAAGTAAGAAAAAAAGCCTTTGGGGACAAGCTTTTTTATTACTTTTGCATAAAACAAGCTGCACTCGGCAATATGAAAATGAGTTTTCATTGCTCTC
>CAJMQT010000139.1 GCA_905215655.1 uncultured bacterium
GGGGGCTGCTACCTCTTCTCCCCTCTCTTTGGGAGAGGGGTCGGGGGTGAGGCTGTCTCCTCCCCTCGGGGAGGTTGGGAGGGGGCTTCCCCTCACCCTTATCAAAGTCGGTGGCGCCGTTGTTGAAGACCCGGTGGCTACCGACCTCCTGCTCGCTCAGTTCAGCGCCATCGAGGGGCGTAAGGTCCTCGTACATGGTGGCGGGCGCCGCGCCACGGCTGTCGCCTCACGCCTCGGCATAGAGAGCCGTATGGTCAACGGGCGACGCATCACCGACCGCGAGACGCTCGACGTCGTGACGATGGTTTACGGCGGACTGGTAAACAAAAATCTCGTGGCACGCCTCCAAGCACTCGGCGTCAACGCCCTCGGACTGACAGGCGCCGATGTTGACGTGATACGCTCGCACAAACGTCCCGTCAAAGATGTTGACTACGGCTTTGTAGGCGACGTAGACCGCGCCGACGGCGACCGCCTCGGCATGCTCATCGAGGCAGGCATAACGCCCGTCATGGCGCCGCTGACGCACGACGGACAGGGCAACCTGCTCAACACCAACGCAGACACCATAGCCGGCGAGACCGCCAAGGCGCTTGCCGCCCATTATGACGTCACCCTCGTCTACTGTTTTGAGAAAAAAGGCGTCCTCAGCAATCCCGATGATGACGACAGCGTGATACCCGTCATAACGCGCGCCGACTTCGCCCGCCTCACCGCCGACGGCACCATCTCCGGCGGCATGCTCCCCAAGCTCGAAAACGCCTTCCACGCCCTCGACGCCGGTGTAAGCCGCGTGATAATAACCCGGGCGGACGACATAAACGGAACGCAAGGAACGTTGATCAAGGACTGACAACCTGCGCCGGACTGCCGGCTGACGTTGACAAGGTGGCAGAGCTTGCGCTGCTGTAAGCCTGACGTTACAATAAAACAAAAGAGGATGCAGACCGATTTACGGAACTGCATCCTCTTTTTTCAATCATCTATGGTTATTTTATTTCAATCATCCGTTGTGTCTGGACTTCTTCCTTTGCCGTGAGCTTAGGCAGACATATAGACAGCACGCCGTTTTCAACCTTCGCCGCAATGTTATCTTTGTCAATGTTCTCAGGCAGCGAGTACGACTGCTGGTAGTTGGTGTAAGAGAATTCGCGGCGCAGATAACGCTCCTTCTTGTCCTCCTCCTTGTGCTCGAGTTTGTTCTCGATGGCTACCACAAGGTTGCCCTCGTTGTCGATGTGCACTCTGCAAAACTCTTTCTTTATGCCCGGAGCCGCTATTTCCATCGTGTAATCTTTTGCACTCTCCTTTACATTTACTGCCGGAGCTGTGGCGTTGATACGCGGCATCCAGTCGTTGTTGTCAAAGAACTCGTCAAACTCTGTCGGGAACCATCTTCTGCTCATTACTGGTAACATAATAAAATCTCCTTTCTTTAAAGAGGCTTGCATCTTACAAATCTTTCGTTTTGTGCGCAATCTGTAAATGTCGGTCTCGTCATTGTTTCTTGTTTGTTATCCCTCAGCCTTTTGGCTTTCGGTTTCAATAGCGTAAAATGCAATATGCGTGCCATGAGACTTGTAACCGGATTATTGACAGATTGTTATGAAATAATGGCAGCAAAGTATAATTATTTTAAACTTTTATGACAATATGTCGCGTAATAAGGTGATACGCTGACAATTTTCCATGTTTATGGTGAACAGCCTACGAAAGGTAGGACGGCTAAAAATAAATTTGTCCGGGAAAGATTTCGATATTGCACCGATTTTCTATCGCTTTCCAAAAGACCACCTTTTACCTTCCAAAAGACCGCCTTTCACATTGTAAAAGACCGTCTTTTACGAGCTAAAAGACTGCCTTTTGCAACACGCTGGATATCAGCGCGTTGACGCAAAATATTGTTAACCGCCAGAGAAAAACTGAAAATTATCACAAAAAAATTGTAACTTTCAGCCGACCAAATCGTCATTTAAATAGAGAGCCGATGGAAAATATCAGTTTCAGAAACGATGTGTTGCCGTTGAAAAACGTGCTCTACCGCTTGGCGCTGCGCATCACGCTCAGCCGTGAAGAGGCGGAAGACATCGTACAAGACACGCTGATAAAAGTATGGAACAGGCGTGACGACCTCCAAAACATCGACTCCATCGAGGCTTACTGCCTCACAGCATGCCGAAACCTTGCGCTCGACAGAATGAAAAGAGCAGGCAGCGACAACCGACCCATCGACGATGAGGACGCGGCGACAGCCGACACAACGTCCGACCCGCACGAGCGGATGATACAGAAAGACAAGGTAGAGACGGTGAGGCGCATCATCGACGCCCTGCCCGAGAAACAAAAGAGCTGTATGCAGCTGCGAGACATCGAGAGCAAGAGCTACCGCGAAATAGCACAGACCCTCGGAATGACGGAAGAACAGGTAAAAATAAACATCTTCCGCGCAAGGCAGACAGTAAGACAAAAGTACAAACAGATTGAAGGATATGGACTATAAATACATCGAACAACTGCTCGAACGCTATTGGAACTGCGAGACCTCTCTTGAAGAAGAGAACATCCTCCGCACGTTTTTCAGCCAGAAAGACGTGCCCGCAAGTCTCCTTGCCTACCGCGACATCTTCGCTTACGAGCAGTCGGCAACAACGACCGAGGTTCTCGGTGACGACTTCGACAGCCGTCTCCTCGCCCTCGTCGACGATCCGCAGCCCGTCAAGGCGCGCACCATCAGTCTGACGCAGCGCCTCGCCCCGCTCTTCAAGGCAGCCGCCGTCGTGGCAATACTGCTCACGCTGGGTAACGCCGCCCAAGTGCCCTTCGCTGCCGACAACGACGCCACGGGCAACACCGCCGGCATACAGAAGCCCCATGAGGGACCTGCCGTCGCGATGAGCGACTCCGTAAAAGGCGACACGCTGAAACACGCGGCGATAAACTGACAGCCCCAAGCCCCCTCCCGACCTCCCCGAGGGGAGGAGAATTAAAAGGTTGAGATGTTGAGGTAATGAATGGTTTGCCTTTTTATGTTGAGGTGTTGAGATGTTGAGGTGATGAATGGTTTGTTGAAGAGGGTGAAAAGACAGTCCCCTCCCGACCTTATCCCGAAAAAGTTTAAAAAGAATATTTTCTATGCTTTCTCTATAAATCATGTTTAGTAAAACAAAACGAAACTGTGAAGTTTCAACTTTTCTCAAATTTTTCATAACATACTAACGTAAAACGAAAGAGCCGTTATCCCACTCGGGATAACGGCTCTGATT
>CAJMQT010000140.1 GCA_905215655.1 uncultured bacterium
GAGCGAGCTATGAGATTTTATAACAGAGAAAATGAAATATCCGAGTTGAAGCGTATATGCAATCTTTCGTTTACGCACAATTCCCGTATGACGGTTTTGACAGGACGCCGGCGTATCGGCAAGACAAGTCTGATAAAGAAGGCATTTGAGAACAGCGATGCACCGATGCTGTATTTCTTTACAGGAAGAAAGACAGAAGCCGCCCTTGTGGAAGATTTTGTCCGAGAGATACACGACAAACTGCATGGATATGTACCGGAAGGTTTGAAGTCGGTAACAGGAGTGCTGAGACATCTTTTTGAACTTGCAAAAACCGAGAGCTTCACTCTTGTCATTGATGAGTTTCAGGAGTTCACATCAGTCAATCCGTCCGTGTTCAGCGACTTGCAGAACTTGTGGGACAGCTACCGTTCTTATACAAGAATGAATCTTGTCCTAAGCGGTTCAGTCATGTCGATGATGCGTCGTATTTTTACCGATGCTCACGAGCCATTGTTCGGACGAGCCGACAATATCATCAATCTGCGACCTTTCAAGATAAAGGTTGTTAAGGATATTCTGAAAGATTATAATCCGGAATATACCAACGAGGATCTTTTGACTCTGTATTCCATAACAGGTGGAATACCGAAGTATATCGAGCTTTTTTGTGACAATGGTCATGTGACGAGTGACTCCATGATTTGTTTCTCCGTGTCGTATATGTCTCCATTTATTGACGAAGGGCGCAATTTGCTTATTACGGAGTTCGGGCGTGATTACGGAACTTATTTCTCTATTCTTCTCGCCATCGCGCAGGGACGTACATCACAGTCTCAAATTACTGCGGCTTTGGGTGGTATGGCTATTGGCGGACATCTTGAAAGGTTGGAAAATACATATAATATAATATCAAAATTCCGTCCGGTCATGTCCAAACCGGGAAGCAAGAACACCGTACGTTTCCGCATAAGCGACAACTTCATGCAGTTTTGGTTCCGTTTTATAGAGCGTAACCGTTCAATGATTGAGCTTGACAACTATGAGGATTTACGTGAAGTTGTCATGCGGGATTACCCTACATATTCAGGTATGATGCTTGAAAAGTATTTCCGGCAGAAGCTCGCGGAGGATGGCGGATTTCGCGAAATTGGTTCTTGGTGGGAAGCAAAGGCTGGGAAAGAGGCCAATGAGATAGATATAGTTGGCATACGGACAGCCGGAAAATCCGCACTCGTAGCCGAAGTGAAACGCAATGCCCGTAACTATGACAACAAGTCGTTCATGGCTAAAATCGAGCACATAAAAGCTAAGATATTATCCGGATATGATATTGAACCCCGGCTTTACACCATAAATGATATGTGATTGCCACTATTACGGCGTCAATGAACTTCTGAAACTCCCCAAAAAACATTCTTGATTTTAATATTTTTATGTACTTTTGCATTATAAACAAAACAAGCAATCAACATGCAGGAAACAAGACAAAACAGAATAGCGAGACTTCTTCAAAAAGAACTCAGTTTGATATTCCAGTCGCAGACGCGCGCCATGCACGGCGTAATGGTCAGCGTGACACGCTGCCGCATCAGTCCCGACCTCAGTATCTGCACCGCCTATCTTAGCATATTCCCCTCTGAAAGAGCCGACGAGATAATCAAAAATATCACCGCAAACGACAAGACAATACGTTACGAGCTCGGTACGCGGGTGCGCAACCAGCTGCGTATCATCCCTGAACTGCGCTTCTTTGTTGACGACTCTCTGGACTATATCGACCGCATCGACGAACTGTTGAAGAAATGAATTTCCCGTTTTTCATCGCCCGGCGCTATCTCTTCTCGAAGAAAAGCACCCACGCAATCAACATAATCAGCGGCATAAGCGTCGTCGGAGTTGCAGTAGCAACGATGGCGCTTGTCGTCACGTTGAGCGTCTTCAACGGCTTTCACGACCTTGTGGCGTCGCTGCTCACGGCTTTTGATCCGCAGCTTAAAGTCGTGCCCGTCGAGGGGAAGACGGCTCCCGCCGACGATCCTGTGCTGACGGAGATACGCCGCCTGCCGCAGGTCGACGTCGCTACGGAGTGCGTGGAGGATCAGGCGCTCGCCATTTATAACGACCGTCAGGCGATGGTTATGGTGAAGGGCGTTGACGACAACTTTGCCGAGTTGTCGCACATAGGCGACATCCTTTACGGCGACGGCAGCTTCTCGCTCCACGCCGCCAACCTCCAATACGGCGTGCCCGGTATCCGTCTTGCCGACGAACTCGGCATGTCGGCGGCTTGGCGGGGATATTTGAAAATTTATGCGCCCGTGAGAGAGGGACAGCCCGATATCATGAATCCGGCCGAAAGCTTTGTCGAGGACTCGCTGATCTCACCCGGCGTGGTGTTCTCTGTCCGTCAGGCGCGCTACGACCGCGACTATATGCTTACGTCGATAGCCTTCGCCCGCAACCTATTCGGACAGCAGGGCATGCTCTCGCAGCTCGAACTGAGACTGAAACCCGGTTCCGACCTTGATGCCGTGAAAGCCGAAATGACGCGCATAGCAGGCAAGAAATACCGCGTTCTCGACCGGATGGAACAGCAGGAAGACACTTTCCGCATAATGAAAATCGAGAAGTTTATTGCTTACATCTTCCTGACATTCATCCTTGCCGTGGCGTGTTTCAACATCATCGGCTCGCTGTCCATGCTCATTATCGACAAGAAAGCCGACGTGGCAACGCTACGCAACCTCGGCGCCGGCGACAAACAGATAATACGCATCTTCCTTTTCGAGGGCAGAATGATTTCTGCCATCGGCGCCGTGCTCGGCATATTGCTGGGACTTCTGCTCTGTTGGCTGCAACAGACTTACGGCATTGTGGCGCTCGGACAGAGTAGCGGCTCGTTCGTTGTCGATGCTTATCCCGTCAGCGTTCACCCCGAAGACATCGTCGTAGTCTTCCTTACAGTCCTTGCCGTCGGTTTCATTTCCGTCTGGTATCCCGTGAGATATTTTGCAAAAAGACTGCTCTGACATCATAAAATAAAACAAGACAAGGCGCTCTGGATTATCCCGAGCGCCTTGTCTTGTTTTATTTTATATCTTATTTTATTTGGCGATATATTTCTTTCCGCCCTTTATCACAATGCCTTTGTAGCCCGGTTGTACTCTCATTCCGGCAAGATTGAACATGATTTCGCTGCTGTCTGAGGCTTTGTCAGTCGTCTCAACGATGTTAATTCCCGAACCGGTGTAATC
>CAJMQT010000141.1 GCA_905215655.1 uncultured bacterium
GATTTTCAACTATAAAGTTACAAAATATTCGCGAGATTACCAACTTTTATCACACTTTTCTTATCCCGAACTCACGTATGTCCTTGTCGGGAGATGTTATCCTTTCGACGGCAAAATTACAGGTCTTTTGTGCAAGATATGTTCGCAACGAGTACTATTTTTCAGTCACGAGGCAGAAAAAAGGAAGTCGGAAATCGTAATTTGTCTCCGGCGATATCGGCATAAAAAACGATCTATTTGAGTAAAAATGTCGCGATTTCTTGCCGATACCGGCAAGATTACAAATCCATCTTGGATTACTTTCATATCAAATATTGACAGACACCTGCCCGTCTCTCACAGAGACAACAAACTAAAATTTTTGAATATCTTTTCTTGTTTGATTTATTTTTCGTAAGTTTGCATTTCACAAATTTACTGTAATGGCAAAGAAAAACAACGAGCTGACGCCGATGATGAAGCAGTTTATGGAGCTGAAAGCAAAACATCCCGACGCCATGCTCCTCTTCCGCTGCGGCGACTTCTACGAAACATACCTTCAAGACGCGGTAGACGCCAGCCGCATCCTCGGCATAACACTTACTCATCGCAACTACGGAGCGTCCGGAACCACGGGCGCCGAGATGGCGGGATTTCCCCATCATGCGCTCGACACCTATCTGCCCAAACTCGTAAGAGCCGGCAGAAGGGTGGCGATATGCGACCAGCTGGAAGACCCCAAGCTGACCAAGAAGCTCGTAAAGAGAGGCATTACGGAACTTGTGACGCCCGGCGTGGCGATGGACGACAACGTGCTGAACTACAAGGAGAACAACTTTCTCGCGGCGATTGACTTCGGCAAGGCGGCGTGCGGCGTCGCCTTTCTCGACATTTCCACCGGAGAGTTCCTCACGGGCGAGGGCAGTTATGACTACGTAGAGAAGATGCTCGTCAACTTCTCGCCGAAGGAGGTGCTCTTCCAGCGGGGCAGGAGGGGCGACTTCGAGCGCTACTTCGGCACGAAATACTTTACTTTCGAACTTGACGACTGGGCGTTTGCGGAGCAGACGGCAGAACAGAAACTGCTGAAACACTTCGGCGTAAAGTCGCTCAAAGGCTTCGGCGTGAGCCATCTGCACAGCGGCATATCCGCCGCCGGAGCCATACTGCAATACCTCGAACTGACCCAGCACACGCAGATAGGTCATATAACGTCGCTCGCCCGCATCGACGAGGAGCGTTACGTAAGGCTCGACAAGTTCACCATACGCTCCTTGGAGCTGGTACAGACGATGCAGGACGGCGGCTCGTCGCTGCTCGACGTCATCGACCGCACCGTCTCGCCGATGGGCGCCCGCATGCTGAAACGACGCCTGCTCTTCCCCCTGCGCGACGCCGAGACGATCAACCGGCGCCTCGACGTGGTGGAATATTTCTTCCGTAATCCCGATTTCAAGACTCTCGTAGACGGCTGCATATCACGCATGGGCGACCTTGAACGCATCGTCTCAAAGGTGGCGACGGGGCGCATATCGCCGCGTGAGGTGGTGCAGCTCAAAACGGCATTGCAGGCAATGGTCGACGTCAAGCAAGCCTGCATGCAAGCCGACAACGCCGAGCTGAGCAGGGTAGGGCAGAGGCTCAGTCTCTGCGAGGAGCTGCGCGACAGGATAAACGCCGAGATAGAGGACAACCCTCCGCAGCTGGTAAGCAAGGGCGGAGTGATACGCGGCGGAGCAAACACGGAGCTGGACGAGCTGCGACGCATGGCGTACAACGGCAAAGACTATCTCCTGACGATACAGGAGCGAGAGGCACAACAGACCGGCATTGCATCGTTGAAGATAGGATACAACAACGTCTTCGGCTATTACCTCGAAGTAAGGAACATGTATAAGGACAAGGTGCCCGCCGGGTGGGTGCGCAAGCAGACGCTGGCGCAAGCCGAACGATACATCACGCAGGAACTGAAAGAATATGAGGAGAAAATACTCGGAGCCGAAGACAAGATACTCGCGCTCGAGACACGCCTGTTCAACGAACTGGTGCAGTCGGCTCAAAGATTTATAGCGCCGATACAGACCGACGCCGCCCTCATAGCCGACATCGACTGCCTGCTGTCGTTCGCCAAGACAGCCGAGGAGCACGGATACATCCGCCCCGTGATAGAGCCCGACGACAACGTGCTCGACATAAGGCAGGGGCGCCACCCCGTGATAGAGACACAGCTGCCCGTGGGCGAGCGATACGTGCCCAACGACATATACCTTGACGACAAGAAGCAGCAGATAATCATAATAACAGGTCCCAATATGGCTGGTAAATCGGCTCTGTTGCGTCAAACGGCGCTCATCGTACTACTTGCCCAGACAGGATGTTTCGTGCCTGCAGAGAGCGCTAAAATCGGTCTGGTGGACAAAATATTCACCCGCGTGGGAGCGTCGGACAACATCTCCTTGGGCGAAAGTACCTTCATGGTGGAGATGACCGAGGCTGCCGACATACTGAACAACGTCACGCCGCGCTCGCTCGTCCTCTTCGACGAACTGGGCCGCGGCACGTCGACTTACGACGGAATAAGCATAGCCTGGGCTATAATAGAGCACCTGCACGAGCACCCCAAAGCCGCCGCGCGCACGCTCTTCGCCACCCACTATCACGAGCTTAACGAGATGGAGAAGAATTTTTCGCGCATCAAGAACTATAACGTCTCGGTCAAAGAGGTGGACAACAAGGTGATCTTCTTGCGCCGCTTGGAGCGTGGCGGCTCGGAACACTCCTTCGGTATCCACGTCGCCCGCATCGCCGGCATGCCCAAGAGCATTATCCGCCGCGCCGAGACGATACTCCGTCAGCTCGAACAGGACAACGCGCAGACGGGTGGGGTAGGGAAGCCCTCGGCTGATACCATCAACCGCAGCCGCGACGGCATGCAGCTCTCCTTCTTCCAGTTGGAAGACCCCGTGCTCTGCCAGGTGCGCGACGAGATACTCAACCTCGACATCAACAACCTGACGCCCATGGAGGCGCTCAACAAACTTGACGACATAAAGCGCATCGTGGGAGGGAAATGAGGAAATTAA
>CAJMQT010000142.1 GCA_905215655.1 uncultured bacterium
TAAAGGTCTTGCATTGTCAAGGGAAAATATCTTAAATAATGTATGGAATTATGAAGGGAAAAATCGTTTTTTTCGATGCGAAAGACTACGACCGCGAGTCTTTTGACGCTGTGAACAAGAGTTTCGGCTTTGACGTCGCTTATTACAAAGACCGCCTGAGCATGGGCACGGTGGCGCTTGCCAAGGGTGCCGACGCCGTATGCGTCTTTGTCAACGACGAGTGCGACCATAACGTTATCGACGCCCTTGTCAGCGAGGGCGTTGGTCTGTTGGCTTTACGCTGTGCCGGTTTTAACAATGTCGACCTTAAAGCAGCCGCCGGCAGGTTGCGTGTTGTGCGTGTGCCGGCATACTCTCCCCACGCCGTTGCCGAGTTTGCCGTCACACTTATGCTTGCCCTCAACCGCAAGGTGTACCGCTCTGTACAGCGGACGAGGGACGCCAACTTCAAGCTCGACGGTCTGCAAGGCTTCGACATGTACGGCAAGACGGCGGGAATAATAGGTATGGGACGCATCGCGCGCGAACTGATTATAATCCTGCGAGGCTTCGGCATGAATATTCTTGCCTACGACCTTAACCCCGACATGGCTTTCGCCGACGCCCACGGCGTGAAAATGGTATCGCTGGACGAGCTTTATGCCGGCAGCGACATCATATCGCTGCACTGTCCTTTGACGCCTGACACCAAGTTCCTGGTTAATGCCGACAGCATAATGAAGATGAAGTACGGCGTAATTATTGTAAATACCGGACGCGGAAAACTTATACACACCGAAGACCTTATCAATGCGTTGCGCAGTCATCAGGTGGGAGGTGCCGCCCTGGACGTGTACGAAGAAGAACAGGATTACTTCTACGAAGACCGCAGCGACCGTATGATTGACGACGACAAGCTCGCCCTGCTGCTTATGATGCCCAACGTAATCATCACGTCACACCAGGCTTTCTTCACCCGCGAGGCACTCCACAACATCGCCGAGACCACCCTCGGTAACGTAAGGGAATATCTTGAAGGCGCCAATCTGACCAATGAGGTGAAGGCATAACAGAAACTCTTTCAAGCAAAGCAGATGACAGGTTTTGGCTTATATACTATCTTCTGCTTTTCTTCTTCTTTTCCGCGGATTTTCCGTACCTTTGCCGCCGACATGCCGGCGTAGTTCCGAAATGCCGTGACATAACGTAAAGATTAATCCGATTATAATGAAAAAATACGTTCTTGACCTAAACATCGTCTCTGTGGAACATATCAACGAAAAGTATGTTCTAATCAAACTGACGCAGCAAGAGCCGCTGCCCGAGATGTTGCCGGGGCAGTTTGCGGAGCTGAGAGTGGACGGCTCGCCATCCACATTCCTGCGAAGACCGATATCAATAAACTTTGTCGATTACGAGAATAACCTGCTCTGGCTGCTTGTTGCCGCCGTAGGCGACGGCACGCGGGCGCTTGCAGCCCTGAAAGCCGGCGACACACTTAACTGTATGTTGCCGCTCGGTAACGGTTTTACGCTGCCCAAGCGTGCCGACGAGAAAGTGCTGCTTGTTGGCGGAGGAGTCGGCGTGGCGCCGCTGCTCTACCTCGGCAAGCGGATGAAAGACATGGGCTGTGAGCCCGTTTTCCTGCTCGGCGCACGTTCAAAGAAGGACCTCCTGCTGCTCAACGAGTTTGAGAAGTATGGCAAGGTGTGCGTAACCACGGAAGACGGCAGCATGGGCGAGCGCGGATTTGTCACCAACCATTCCGTGCTCGGCGAGACGCGATTTGACCGTATCGCCACCTGCGGACCTCAGCCGATGATGAAAGCCGTTGCGGGATATGCCTCTAAAAACGGCATAGACTGCGAGGTGTCGCTCGAAAACAAGATGGCTTGCGGCGTCGGTGCCTGCCTCTGCTGCGTCGAGAAGACCGCCCGCGGCAATGTGTGTGTATGTAAAGAAGGACCTGTTATCAACATAAAAGACCTGACATGGCAGATTTAAGCGTAAGAATAAAAGACCTGAGACTGAAAAATCCGGTGATGACGGCGTCGGGAACGTTCGGCTACGGACCTGAGTTTGCCGATTTCGTACCCCTCGACGGGATTGGAGCCATAATCGTGAAAGGCACCACATTGAAGCCCCGCGAGGGCAACGACTATCCCCGTATGGCCGAGACGGCGTCGGGAATGCTCAACTGTGTGGGGCTGCAAAACAAGGGCGTAGACTATTTTTGCGAGCATATTTACCCCGAAATAAAGGACATCGACACCAACATCCTTGTCAACGTAAGCGGCTCTTCGCCTGATGATTACGCCGAATGTGCCGCCCGCATCAACGCGCTTGACAATATTCCGGCAATCGAACTGAACATCTCCTGCCCCAACGTAAAGCAAGGTGGTATGGCGTTCGGCGTCACATGTGAGGGCGCTGCAAGCGTAGTACGCGCCGTTCGGGCGAGATACGACAAGACGCTTATCGTGAAACTGTCGCCCAACGTGACCAATATCGCCGATATAGCGAAGGCGGTCGAGGCTGAGGGAGCCGACAGCGTGTCGCTCATCAACACTCTTATGGGCATGGCGATAGACATTGAGAAGCGTCGCTCCCTGCTCAGTATCGGCACGGGAGGATTGAGCGGTCCCGCTGTGAAGCCAGTCGCCCTGCGTATGGTCTGGCAGGTGGCAAAGGCGGTAAAGATCCCCGTCGTGGGTCTCGGAGGTATCTGCAATGCCCGCGACGCCATAGAATTCCTTATGGCGGGAGCTACGGCAATAGAGATAGGAACTGCCAACTTCCTTGATCCGGCGGTGACGATAAAGGTGCGCGACGGCATTAACGACTGGCTCGACAGCCACGGATGCAAGTCGGTACAAGAGATAATCGGAACGCTGGAAGAGTGATAAATAAATGAAGAATTAAGAGTTAAGAATGAAGAATGAAGAATAGCGGCTCCGCCGCGAAATCAAAGTTACCTTATTAAATAGTTTAACTTGGTAATTTTCATTCTTCATTCTTCATTCTTCATTCTTCATTCTTCATTCTTCATTCTTCATT
>CAJMQT010000143.1 GCA_905215655.1 uncultured bacterium
GACAATAGCTTTAAATGATTGTGAGTCACAAAAGTAATGTCTGTACTCCTGAACTTCTGTACTTCTAAACTCCTAATCTTTCAACCTTTTCAATTTGAATAGTCTTTCTCTCCTCCCCTCTCTTTTGGAGAGGGGTCGGAGGTGAGGCTGCTTTTTTCAATCTTTCAATTTGTACGACAGCTGACAGCCTGAAAGGCTGAACCATCAGTAACCGGGTGTGGAGGAACGTAATGACGACACGCCCGGAAACCAAACACACATCAGAGGCACCCGAAGTGGTGCTACATAAATATAACAGCGATTTTACTTATAAAATAACGTGAGTTCGACGAAATCAAGCAAACTGTCAGATTAAGTCACGCAACCCGACCGACCCGTCGTATGGGCTTTAATTCATTAAGCCCGCACGCCCCGCCGGGGCGTATCGCAAGCTGCTTTGTCACCGAACATCGTTCCAAAAATGTTTTATACGTTTTTTCAAAACGTGCGGGCGTAATGAATTAACGCCCCTACTTTGCGGACGTAACGATTAACAGAGGCAGTCAACTTGTTTGAATTCGTCGAACTCACGTTAAACTCACGTAAATCATATAATTTAACTTGATAACTTTCATTCTTCACTCTTAACTCTTAATTCTTAATTTCCCCAATGCAATAATAGAAAAGATTTCTCGTTATATACGAGATGAAAAGAAAATACTTTTACACAACCATAATCATGCTCTTGTTATGCCTTGCAGCAGGAGCACAGACGTTTACCCTTCAAGGAAAAGTTACAGACAACGAGATGAACCCGATTGAGCTGGCGACGGTGTCGGTGCTCGGTCAAGGTAAAGTTACAATGACAAACCTGAAAGGAGAATACTCGTTGCAGCTGCACTCGGCAGACAGCGTGGTGGTGAGATTTGCCATGGTGGGATACAAGACAAAGACACGTGTGCTGAGAAATCCACGCGGCAAACAGACTCTGCTCATCCAGTTGTTTGACGACAACGTGCTCTCGGAAGTGACGGTGACGGAAAAGAAACGTGAGACGGGAAGCACCAAACAGCTCGATACGAAAGATATGAAGAACACGCCCAGCGTGACCGGTAACGCCGTTGAAGAGATGATACAGGCGCAGGCTGGCGTGTCGACACACAGCGAGCTGTCTTCACAATATAACGTTCGCGGCGGCAGTTTCGACGAGAACAGCGTCTATATAAACAATGTGGAAGTTTATCGCCCGTTCCTCGTGCGCAGCGGACAGCAGGAAGGATTGTCGATTATCAATCCCGACATGGTGGAAACGATCGGATTTTCGACCGGAGGCTTTGAAGCAAGATACGGCGACAAGATGTCGTCGGTGCTCGACATAACCTACAAACGCCCGAAGAAGTTTGAGGCGACGGCATCGGCAAACCTGCTCGGAGCAAGCGCCTTCGTGGGGTTCAGTACAAAGAAATTCTCTTGGAGTAACGGCATACGCTACAAAACAAACAAATATCTGTTGGGAAGTCTTGAAACAAAAGGCGAATACAAGCCTGACTTCCTTGACTATCAGACTTATCTCACTTATCAGCCGAACAAGAAATGGACGGTGGAATTCATCGGCGACATATCCGACAATCATTATAACTTCTACCCCGAAGACCGCGAGACAAAATTCGGAACGATGGAGAACGTCAAGTCGTTCAAAGTATATTTCGACGGTAAGGAGAAAGACATATTCCGCACATTCTTCGGCTCTCTGAGCATAACGAGAAAACTTGGCGAGAAGACAAAGTTGTCGCTCACCGCCTCGGCGTTCCGCACCAACGAGCAAGAAAAGTACGACATACAAGGACAATACTGGCTGACGCAGACCGAAACAAGCGAGAACCTCGGCGTGGGAACATACATGGAGCACGCCCGCAACTATCTTAAAGCGACGGTAAAGAGCCTTCAAGCCAAATTCAGCCACAAGGCAAAAAGACATGACATACAGGCGGGACTGACCTACCGCATAGAAGACATCACGGAAAACAGCAAGGAGTATGAGATGCGCGACTCGAGCGGTTACAGCATTCCGCACACAGGCGAAGACCTTAAAATGATTTATTCGTTGAGAGCGAAGAACACGCTCGACGCCAACCGTATCGAGACTTACATCCAAGACACGTGGAAATTCAGCAGCAAAGGAGAGCACACATTCTTCACGCTGAACTACGGAATAAGGTTCAGTCATTGGAATTTCAATAAAGAGAGCATTGTCAGCCCACGCGTGTCGCTCGGCATTGTGCCCGCCTTCAACCACGACGTAACGCTGCGCCTGGCAACCGGTCTGTATTATCAGGCACCGTTCTTCAAAGAGCTGCGCGACACCATCACCGAAGACGGCATAACGCGCGCTGAGCTGAACCGTAAGATAAAGAGCCAGCGTTCAATACATTTCATCGCCGGATTTGACTACCGCTTCAAGATGAAGGAACGTCCGTATAAGTTTACGGCGGAGGCTTATTACAAAGCTTTGTCAAACATCGTTCCTTACACAGTGAACAACGTTAAGATAGTATATGACGCCGCCCGTCAGTGCAGCGGTCATGCCATGGGTCTCGACATGAAACTCTACGGCGAGTTTGTTCCGGGCACCGACTCATGGATAAGCGTGTCGGTGATGGACACAAAGATTAACATCAACGGCAAGAGCGTACCGCTGCCCACGGATCAGAGATACTCGCTGAACCTGTTTTTCACCGACTACTTCCCCGGCACCGACCGCTGGCGTATGTCTCTGAAGCTCGCCTTTGCCGACGGACTGCCCTTCGGTGCTCCTCACAGCAGCCTCGACAAACAGCCCTTCCGCGCCCCTGCATACAAGCGTGCGGACATCGGAATGAGCTACCGCCTGCTGAACAACGAGAAGAGAGAGAGCAAATCGATATTCAAAAATATATGGCTTGGCATAGACTGTCGTAACCTTTTAGGCATAAACAACGTAAACTCATACTACTGGGTGACCGACGTCACCAATCAACAGTACGCAGTACCGAACTACCTTACAGGCAGACAA
>CAJMQT010000144.1 GCA_905215655.1 uncultured bacterium
GTGGTCGATAAAATGAAGGCGCATAAGTGAGCAGGCGTCCTTCAACTTCTTTGTCAGCCGGTCGTCATCGGCGCCCGGACGCGGGTTGTTGCTCGGGTGATTGTGACACAGGGCGAGGACGGTGGCGTTGCAAAGCAAGGCGTTTTTGATTGCGAGACGTATGTCGACGGCAGTCTCTGTTATCCCGCCGTGCGACAATCGAACGGCTTTTATCAGTTTACAGCTTTGATTTAGAAGTAATATCCACGCCTCTTCTTCACTCAGATCCTGCATTTTCGGCAGCATAAAGTCGTATATCGCCGACGCGGAGTCAAGCCTTTTACGCTCTTCCGCCTTCTCCGCCTGCCGCCGTTTGCCTATCTCGCAGGCCGCCATAATGGTCACGGCTTTTGCCGGTCCGAGTCCTTTGTAGCGTCCGGCGGTAAGCTCGTCGACGGTCATTTTGCCCAAAGTGTTCAAGTTGTTGTTGCAGTCGTTGAGCAGACGCTTCATCAAGTCGACGGCGCTTTCCTGCGGATTGCCCGAGCCGATGAGTATCGCGAGCAGCTCGGCGTCGGACAACGCCTCGGCTCCGAGCCTCATCATCTTCTCCCTGGGGCGGTCAGCCTCCGCCCAATCTTTTATGTTCAGTTTTTCCATTGTATAGAATTTGAGAGTTAAGAATTAAGAGTTAAGAATTAAGAAAATATGCGACAAGACTATTTTTCTTAATTCTTAATTCTTAACTCTTAATTCTTAATTATAAAAGTTTTTCTCAAACGCATGAAACTCGCTGTGCCTCAGCACGCAGCGGCGCCACCAGGCGGTGAGGAAACCGCAGCCGTAGCCGAAGAGCTGGATGAAGGATGCGGGGACGCTGAGCAGTCCCACGCGCAGGCTCTTGGAGGATATGGCGGAGTCAACGAGGATTATCAGGCTGTAAAGGAGTATGGGCAGCCACGGCAGGGCGCAGAGGTTGTACCAGCGGTCGACGCCGTCGTACTCCATGAGAACGCGCCCGACGGCGGATGTGAGGACGAGGGCGATGACGCCGATGGTGAACACGGCGGGCAGGAGATGTACGAGCTTGAGCGACTCGGGGTATTTTTTATAAAGGTTTATGCGGGCTATTCCGCTGTTGAACACCTGGCGAAAGAACTTGCGGAAGTCGGTACGGCGCTTGTGCCATACCCATGCGTCGGGAAACAGGCGGCAGCGGCAGCCGGCTTTGAAGATACGTATGCTGAAATCAATGTCTTCGCCGAAACGCATCTTCGAGAAGCCTCCGAGGCGTTGATAGACGTCGCGGCGTATGCCCATGTTGTATGAACGGGGGTAGAATTTGTCGAGTTTCTTCTTGCCGCCGCGTATTCCTCCGGTGGTGAAAAAGCTCGTCATGGAGTAGCTTATAGCCTTCTGCACGTCGGTGAATGAGTCGTGCGCGCGGTCGGGACCTCCGAAAGCGTCTGCCGGTTCGTGTTGCAGTTCGCTCCCGACGGCGGCGAGATAGCTCTCGGGTAGCACGACATCAGAGTCGAGCACGATGAGATATTCGCCCCGTGCGCGCTCGGCGCCGTAGTTGCGGCTCTGTCCCGGTCCGCTGTTTTCTTTAAAATAATAATGTATGTCGAGGCTGCCTTTGTAGCTTTCGCATACGCTGCGGCATGTCCGTGTGCTGCCGTCTTCGACGATTATCACCTCAAAGTCTTTGCGGGTCTGCGCCGTAAGACTTTTCAGGAGTTCGTCCACCTCGTCGGGGCGGTTGAATACTGGAACGATGAAAGAGAAGGTCATGGTAAGATTGAAGGATTGAAAGGTTGAAAAATTGAAAGGTTGAAAGGTTGGAAAATTGAAGAGTTGAAAGATGGAGAAATTGAAAGATTAAAATATTAAAAAGGTGAAAAAGACACTGAGACGTAGTATCCCAATCTTTTTCACCTTTTCGATATTTCACCTTTTCACCTTATATCTTATTCCTTAACGCGGCTCAGGTAGCTGCCGTCGCGTGTGTCTATCTGGATGAGGTCGCCCTCGTTGATAAACAGCGGCACGCGTACCTCGACGCCGGTCTCGAGTGTTGCGGGCTTGGTGGCGTTGGTTGCGGTGTCTCCCTTTACGCCCGGCTCGCTGTGAGTGACGCGCAGGTTGGTCTTGACGGGCATCTCGGCGTAGAGTATCGTGCCGTCGGTTGTGTCGGTAACCACCTCTACGATGTCGCTCTCCTTCATGAAGTCAACGCCGATGATAGAGTCTCTTGCGATTGGAATTTGCTCGTATGTCTCCTGGTTCATGAAGATCAGACCTGTTGGGTCTTCATAAAGATACTGATAAGGACGGTGCTCTATGCGCACGTCTTCGAGCTTGAAACCTACCTGAAATGTGCGCTCGAGCACACGACCGTCGGTCACGTTCTTCAATTTTGTGCGCATCACGGTGTTTCCCTTACCCGGTTTTACGTGCTGAAAATCTATGCAAATCCATACGGCATTGTCCATACGGATGCATGTTCCTTTTTTAATTTCCTGTGAATTGATCATAATCGAATATGTAATATAATTTGTATTGTCGGTCGAGGGGTCAAGTCGTTAATTATGCAAACTACTGACTTACAGGGCGCAAAGTTACGACATTTTTAGAAAAAAACATTAATTAGAGGTCTAAAAAACGCTCATTTTTTGGTTATTTGAAAAGAAATTCTTAATTTTGCAGCCCAAAGTGAGAAAATAATAACATAAAAATAATAAATCAAAATGAAAAGAACATTTCAGCCGCACAACAGAAGAAGAGCGAACAAGCACGGCTTCCGCGAGAGAATGGCTACAAAGAATGGTCGCCGCGTGCTTGCTGCACGTCGTGCCAAGGGACGTAAAAAACTTA
>CAJMQT010000145.1 GCA_905215655.1 uncultured bacterium
AATTAAGGATTAAGAAAGCATGCTTGGACGTCATTTATGAATGTATTATATGAATGTTTAAACTCATTCAAAGACAACCAAGCATGCTTTCTTAATCCTTAATTCTTAACTCTTAATTCCCTCGTTTTATTTTATAAAGTTGGTCCTTATTTTCGCCTCTTCTTTCGGGAGAGGTACTCCGGCGTTGCGTCCCGCTTCGATACATTTAAGGAGCCAGGCAAAGTTCTGACCGAGACGGCGCATCGTCTGCATGCCTTCCTCGTCTTGAAGAACCTCCTCCGGCTTGTTGCCATGCACCTGATTCCAGTAGTTTGAGGGGACGGTGGGCATGTTGCTGATTCCGAAATATTTGTTGATATCGTCGAAACCTGCTGTCGCTCCGCCGCGTCTGCAACTTACGACGGTTGCCGCCGGCTTGTTGGTGTATAGTCCGCCTTTGCTGCAAAAAGCACGGTCCATGAACGATTTGATAAAGCCCGACGGACCGGCAAAGTGTATCGGAGTGCCGAAGACGAAACCGTCTGCGCTCTCAGCCTTGGCAAGGAACTCGTTAACGGTGTCTTTGTCGTAGAAACAACGCTTTGTCGCGGAGCACTTGCCGCAGCCGATACAACCCATTATCGGTTGGTTGCCGCACCAGAATATCTCTGTTTCAATACCGCATTCGTTAAGTTCTTTCGCCACTGCATCAAGCGCCGTGTATGTGCATCCGTGTTTATGCGGACTGCCGTTGACCAATAATACTTTCATAATATCAATGTTTAAAAAGTTCATGTTTTTGTTGGGAAGTGCAGAAGTTACGGAAGTTCAGGAGTTCAGACAAATGCTTTAAAAATCTCGTTTATTGTTTTAGACAACGTAACATTTGTCTGAACTCCTGAACTTCTGCCACTTCTGAACTCCCTTTAAAATGTCTCAATAAACTCTTTCTCCGAATATCGAGGTGCCGACGCGTACCATTGTGCTGCCGCATCGCATCGCCGTAAGGTAGTCGTGGCTCATTCCCCACGAGCGTTTGCAGAAGTAATCGTCGTTCGGGAAATACTTTTCTTTCAGCTCATCGAACAGTTTTGCCGCCATGCGGAACTCCCGTTCTATCTGTGCTTCGTCGTCGACGTTCGACGCCATCATCATCAGTCCGCAAATCCTTACGTTGTTCAGAGAGCGCCATTCGCCGTCTTCGAGCATCTCGCGGCACGCATTCGGCGTAAAACCATACTTCGTTTCTTCCTCCGCAATGTGCAGTTCGAGCAGCACGTCTATCGTCCGTCCGCATTTCAGAGCCTGCTTGTTGATCTCCCGGAGCAGTTTCATCGTGTCCACGGCATGAACCAACGATATGAACGGAGCGATGTATTTCACCTTGTTTGTCTGCAAATGACCGATGAAATGCCACTCTATATCCTTCGGCAAAGCCTGCTCTTTTCTCATCAACTCCTGCACGTGGCTCTCGCCGAAGATGCGCTGTCCCTCGGCATAAGCCGCCTCGATGTATTCTTCGGGGTGGTATTTGCTCACGGCGACGAGGCGCACTCCCGGTTGCAGCGTGGAGAGAATGCCACGCAGGTTGGCGGCTACGTCCGTGTTCATCACTGCGCTTCCTCCTTTGCCGGAGCCTCCTGCTCGTATTCGGGCTTGTCGT
Organism: uncultured bacterium; assembly: GCA_905215655.1. Lineage (GTDB taxonomy): Bacteria > Bacteroidota > Bacteroidia > Bacteroidales > Bacteroidaceae > Prevotella. The sequence goes on from CAJMQT010000145.1 coordinate 1,643, forward strand.
CTGTCTCGGGCTTTTTCAATATTTTGTTGTGCTCGAAGACATCCATTATCTGTGTTTCGGCAAGACTTGCTATTGTGTAATCAATCATTGTCCCGCCCATAACCTCGTCGATGTTCTTGACGGCGGTCTGCAACGTGTCGGCGTGAACGAGATAGTTGACGCTTGAGCGCTTTTCTTTCTCGGTCTTCTCGTCGATCGTTATGAACATAAGTTTTGCCTTATACCAGCGGTCGGCAGACGGAGCGTCGCTGAAAAATATCTCTCCGTAGGCGGCTTTCTTGATATCTCTAACTTCAAACTCTCCGCTGATGTATGCCGACATTTCTTCGATTATGCTCGCCTCTGCCTCGGTAAAGCTAAGCGCGTCGACCGTATAAAGTTCTGTAACCTTCTTCTGCGTGCCGTCTTCCATCGTCTTTTCATAACGGATCTTGCACTCAAACCATGATGTTGTTCTGCTTCTCATATATCGTTTTTTTAGTTTTGTTCAGTTATTTCGCTTGCTTCCGCCGGGGCGAAAGTGTTGCAAAAGTAATCAAATCTCCCGATAATGCAAAGCGTCAGACTTGTAAAAAGATAAATTAACGTTAACCGCCATCGGCAAGTACGCCGTACATGACAAATTAATATGCCTGCCGAGGATTTGCCGTGAGACGTCGCTCCTTATATATAATAAGGTGTGTTTCCTGATGAAAAAGCCGTTGAGCCACACCGTTTTCATGCAGCTTTGAATATGGAAGAAATATCCTTTGTAACTCATTGATAATCAGTGGTATTGCAAAAGGCGGTCTTTTAGCCTCCAAAAGACCGCCTTTTAGACGCTAAAAGGTAGCCTTTTACAAGGCAAAAGACCGCCTTTTGGAAAACGGTTGCAGGCATGTCATATTTCAAGAGACGTTTTTCGGCAGTCGGAGCGATTGTTATTGAAGATGTCGGATTACGTGTTTATTGTTCTTTTAAATCGTCAAAAATGTTTATTTTGTTTTGATAATATCTTTTTTTGTCTTACTTTTGTGGATAGATCTTTGCCACGGAATAGTGGCTGACCATGCTGTCCACGTTGCCGCCGCCGATG
>CAJMQT010000146.1 GCA_905215655.1 uncultured bacterium
TAGGACGAGAGATTTTCATTCTCTAAAGAGGAGTTCGACTCTCCTAGGGACTACTCCAAAGAACGTCATCCGCGCAGTGATGCGCCAACGAAGCATGCACAGCATGCCAAGGGCTAAGATGGCACGGCTCTATATCCGCACGCCGGGTAGGGCAGATTGAGGCGGCAGAGATTGCACAAGACCTCATAAATTAAGAAAAACAAGTAAATAAAACACAAAATGGCAAACCACAAATCAGCACTTAAAAGAATTCGTCAGACAGAGACGAAAACACTGCATAACAAGTATTATGCAAAAACAATGCGTAACGCCGTTCGCAAACTGCGCGCAATCACAGACAAGGAAGAGGCACTGAAGCTCTATCCGAGCGTACAGAAAATGCTCGATAAGCTCGCCAAAACCAATATTATCCACAAGAACAAGGCAGCTAACTTGAAGTCAAGCCTGGCTAACCACATCAACAAATTGGGATAAAGACGAAATATAAATAAGAGAATTAAAGGCTGTAATCCGTCAGGGTTGCAGCCTTTTTTTAATGAAAAAAGAGAAAAGAAAAACGAAAAATCAATACAACGCCACGGTAAAACCATAAACTGTTGAAAAGCATTTATTTTTCATTCACCCATTCCTCATTTTTCATTTTATCCATGTTAAAATATCAATAATATTTCGTATATTTGCATGCTAATAACTAAGAAATACAATGGCAGAAAATAAAATCAACGAGAACAACTATTCAGCCAGTAACATCCAAGTGCTGGAAGGATTGGAAGCGGTGCGCAAACGCCCCGCAATGTACATCGGAGACATAAGCGAAAAAGGTCTGCATCACCTCGTGAACGAGACCGTAGACAACTCCATCGACGAGGCAATGGCGGGATATTGCACACACATCGAAGTGACAATAAACGAAGACAACTCGATAATCGTTCAGGATAACGGACGCGGTATCCCCGTCGACGAACACAAAAAACTACACAAATCAGCGCTTGAAGTCGTAATGACCGTGCTCCACGCCGGTGGAAAATTCGACAAAGGCTCATATAAAGTCTCAGGCGGTTTGCACGGAGTAGGCGTCTCTTGCGTCAACGCATTGTCCTCACGCATGCTCTCCCAAGTATTCCGCGATGGTAAGATTTACCAGCAGGAATACGAGAAAGGCAAACCACTCTATCCCGTGAAAATAGTCGGTGAGACCGAACTTCGAGGCACACGCCAGCAGTTCTGGCCCGACGCCACCATCTTTACGACCACCGTCTACAAGTACGAAATCATAGCAAAGCGCATGCGCGAGCTTGCATACCTCAATGCAGGAATAAAGATAACGCTCACCGACCTGCGCCCCGACGAAGAAGGAAAGACCAAGCAGGAAGTCTTCCACGCAAAGGACGGGCTCAAAGAATTCGTGCGTTACGTCGACAGACACCGCACACATCTCTTCGACGATGAAATCTACCTGAAAACAGAAAAACAAGGTATTCCCATCGAAGTCGCAGTAATGTATAACACCGATTACAGCGAAAACATACACTCATACGTCAACAACATCAACACAATCGAAGGCGGAACCCACCTCGTGGGCTTCCGTATGGCGCTCACAAGCACCCTCAAAAAGTACGCCGACAACGACCCCGTAATCTCAAAACAGATAGAAAAAGCAAAGATAGAGATAGCCGGCGAGGATTTCAGAGAAGGACTTACTGCCGTCATTTCGATAAAGGTTGCAGAGCCACAGTTCGAAGGACAGACCAAGACAAAGTTAGGAAACAGCGAGGTAACGGGCGCCGTTCGCCAAGCCGTTTCAGAGGCTTTGACATACTATCTGGAAGAACATCCGAAAGAGGCGAAGATGATTTGCGACAAAGTTATACTTGCCGCCACAGCGCGTATCGCCGCCCGCAAGGCACGTGAAAGCGTGCAACGAAAGAACCCCATGTCGGGAGGCGGACTGCCCGGAAAGCTCGCCGACTGCTCGAACAAAGACCCGAAAGAGTGTGAGATATTCCTTGTCGAGGGTGATTCGGCAGGCGGTTCGGCAAAGCAAGGTCGTGACCGGTTCACGCAGGCTATCCTTCCGTTGCGCGGAAAGATACTTAACGTGGAGAAGGTGCAATGGCACCGCGTGTTCGAAGCCGAGTCGGTGATGAACATCATACAAAGTATCGGCGTGCGTTTCGGCGTTGACGGCGAGGGCGACAAGGAGGCAAACATCGACAAACTGCGTTATGACAAGATCATAATAATGACCGACGCCGACGTCGATGGCTCTCACATCGACACCCTTATAATGACTCTCTTCTACCGTTTCATGCCGAGAATTATTCAGGAAGGTCACCTTTACATCGCCACTCCGCCGCTTTATCTCTGCACGTTCAAGAACAAGGTGAAGGAATATTGCTACTCCGACCAGCAGCGTCAGGCGTTCCTTGACAAATACGGAAACGGCGTTGACGACGGCAAGAGCATTCATACGCAGCGTTACAAAGGTCTTGGTGAGATGAACCCGGAGCAGCTTTGGGATACGACAATGAACCCGGAGACGCGTCTCTTAAAGCAGGTTACGATAGAAAATGCCGCCGAAGCCGACGAGATCTTCTCAATGTTGATGGGCGACGACGTAGAACCGAGACGCCAGTTCATCGAAGAAAACGCCACATACGCTAATATTGACGCGTAGTTTGAATTAAGAATTAAGAGGTAATTAAATTAAGAG
>CAJMQT010000147.1 GCA_905215655.1 uncultured bacterium
TAACAACCAAAGCATTTGTCTTAACTCCTTTAACTTCTTAACTCCTTAACTCCTAAAAAATAATTAACTACTAAAAATCCACCCAATTATGAAAATATTAGTATTGAACTGTGGCAGTTCATCAATAAAATACGCCCTCTACAACATGGACAACAAGTCCGTGATGACCTCAGGAGGCGCAGAGAGAGTAGGTCTCGACGGAGCTTTTGTAAAAGTAAAGCTCGCTGACGGCAGTAAGAAACAAGTGATGCACGACATCCCCGAGCACACCGAGGGAGTGAAATTCATTTTCAGTCTGCTCACAGATCCCGAGATAGGAGTCATCAAAGACCTCAAAGAAATCGACGCCGTAGGTCACCGCATGGTGCACGGAGGTGAGAAATTCAACAAGAGCGTGCTGCTCAACGACGAAGTGCTCAAAGCATTTGAAGAGTGCAGCGACCTCGCACCGCTCCACAACCCGGCAAACCTGAAAGGCGTGAAAGCCGTAAGCGAACTCATGCCCGGACTGCCGCAGGTAGGCGTCTTCGACACAGCGTTCCACCAGACAATGCCCGCACACTCATATCTGTACGCCATTCCCTACGAGCTCTACAAGGAGTACGGCGTGCGCCGCTACGGTTTCCACGGCACAAGCCACCGCTACGTGTCACAAAGAGTATGCGAATTCCTCGGCGTCAACCCCGCTGACAAAAAGATAATAACCTGCCACATCGGCAACGGAGGCAGCGTATCGGCTGTCGAAGGAGGCAAATGCGTCGACACGTCGATGGGACTGACACCCCTCGAAGGACTCATGATGGGCACCCGCAGCGGCGACATCGACGGCGGAGCGATAACCTTCATACAGAAGAAACTCGGTCTCGACGCCGACGGAATGTCCAACCTGCTCAACAAGAAGAGCGGACTGCTCGGCGTTTCGGGCGTATCGTCAGACATGCGCGAGATTGACGCGGCAGTGGCAGAAGGCAACGAACTCGCAAAGACAGCTCTCGAAATGTACAATTACAGAATAAAGAAGTACGTCGGAGCTTACGCCGCTGCAATGGGCGGATGCGACATAATCGTCTTCACCGCAGGCGTTGGCGAGAACCAAGCCGAGATGCGTGAATACGTATGCAAGAACATGGAATACATGGGAATAAAGCTCGACGCAGCCAAAAACAAAGGCATACACGGCGAAGAGGCTGTCATCTCGACACCTGACTCAAAAGTAACCGTCTGCGTAATTCCTACCGACGAAGAGCTGATGATTGCAACAGACACAATGAGTCTGCTGTAAAACAGAGGACTTAAAATTAAGAGTTATGAATTAAGAGTTAAGAGAAAAAGCCTGTCTCGGCTGTATTTTTCTTAATTCTTAATTCCTAACTCTTAATTCATTTAAAACATACCGCACCATGACACAGGAAGAAAGAACACGCATCGAAGAACGGATCGTTGACGTATTGAAGACCGTTTACGACCCCGAAATACCCGTAAACATCTATGATTTGGGACTTATCTACAAAATAGACGTCAAAGACGACAGCACCGTCGACATCGATATGACCTTCACAGCGCCCACTTGTCCGGCGGCAGACTTCATCCTCGAAGACGTAAGACAGAAGGTGGACAGCCTCGACGGGGTGAAATCGGCAACGGTAAACCTTGTCTTCGAGCCGGCATGGGACCAAAGCATGCTCAGCGAGGAGGCACGTCTCGAGCTCGGTTTTGACTGATACGTACATCTCGTCTGACAAAAACTGACGTTTTATACGTCGCGAAACAACATATCATCACCAAAAAGCCATCACCCGAAAACATTATTCTTTGACTTATGAAGAAGAACGTTTACATACTGTCCGACGCCCATCTCGGTTCTTGGGCGATACCTCATCAGCGCACACAGGAGCGCCGTCTCGTCAGATTTCTTGACGAAATAAAGAACAAGGCGGCTGCCGTCTACCTCTTGGGAGACATGTTTGACTTCTGGTACGAGTACAAATACGTCGTACCGAAGGGCTATACGCGCTTTCTCGGCAAGCTTTCCGAACTGACGGACATGGGCGTCGAGGTGCATTTCTTTACCGGCAATCACGACATCTGGATGTATGACTACCTGCAAAAGGAGTGCGGCGTGACGCTGCACACTAAGCCGACGACAGCCGAAATATACGGAAAGGTGTTTTATCTTGCCCACGGCGACGGGCTTGGCGACCACGACCCGAAGTTCAACTTCATACGCCGCGTATTCCATAACAAGGTCTGTCAGCGCCTGTTCAGCGCCCTACATCCACGCTGGGGCATTTGGTTCGGACAGACATGGGCAAAGAAGAGCCGCATGAAACGCAGCGACGGGAAGGAGCCTCCATACCAAGGTGAAGACAAAGAGGCGCTCGTTCGTTACACCAAAGACTACATGCGGACGCATCCGGACATCGACTATTTCATCTACGGACACCGCCACATAGAGCTTGACCTGATGCTTTCGCGCAAGACGCGGATGATGATTATAGGCGACTGGATTTGGCAATTTACCTACGTTGTGTTTGATGGCGAACATCTCTTCCTTGAAGAATACGAGGAGGGAGAGAGCCGGATGTAAGGCAACAAAACAAGATTTTTCTAATTAAAGAATTAAGAGTTAAGAAACGAAGTTCGTTTCTTAACTCTTAATTCTTTAATCCTTACAGTCTTCCTTCTTCGCTATAACTGTAATAC
>CAJMQT010000148.1 GCA_905215655.1 uncultured bacterium
ACGGTAAAGTGCATGTAGACAGCTCGTTACGGTGAAACATGGTTTGGGTAAACTGCAACCGGTTATACAAATTGAAAGATTGAAAGGTTGAAAGATTGAAAAATTGAAAGGTTAAAAAAATTCCGCACATCAAAGAAAAAAATAATAAAAATAAATGCAATCAGTCTGTCACAATACCGCTTTTTTATTGTATTTTTGCCTTTGTATTTATAAAAATAATAATCTTAAAAACAAAGCTTATGTTAAACAAGAAAGTTGAAGAAGCGCTCAACGCGCAGATAAACGCCGAGATGTGGTCGGCTTATTTGTATTTGTCTATGGCTGCTTACTGCCACTCGATAGGTCAGCCCGGCATGGCAAGCTGGTTTGAAGTACAGTTTAAGGAAGAGCAGGATCACGCCAAGATACTGTTCAATTACATCAACTCACGCAACGGTCGCGTCACTCTCGCACCCATCGACGCTGTGCCCTTCGAGTGGAACGGCTTGCTCGACGTATTTGAAAGCACACTTGCTCATGAGCAGAAAGTAACATCTCTGATTAACGACCTCTATGCCCTGACCCACGTAGAGAATGACTTTGCGACACAAAGCATGCTCAAATGGTTCATCGACGAGCAGATAGAAGAAGAGGAAACGGCTCAGACAATAATCGACAACATCCGTATGATTAAAGACAACGGATATGGTATTTACATGCTCGACAAAGAACTTGGAGCAAGAACCTACACTCCTGCCTCACCGCTCACGGCTGGTGAATAATTTATTGAATTAAGAATTAAAAATTAAGAGTTAAGAATTATGATTACCATTGTCGCCTATTGACGGCAAACAATCAAAAAAGGTAATCTTAATTCTTAACTCTTAATTTTTAATTCTTAATTTTATAATCAGTCTCTCTGTTTCATTCCCATGCGCGCCTCGACAACGTTGACAACGTAGTCGCCCAGTTTCTCGCACTCGCTGATTATGTCCATATACATCGTGCCGATGGCGTAGGTGTATTCATGGCTGCTCATGTCGATGATGTTCTGACTCTTCAACTGGTCGCGGAAGTTGTTGATCTCAGTCTCAATGTTGAACGAGCGGTTGATGTCGAGCTGGTCGCGGCGTCCGGAGAGCATGATGTTCATCTGCTCGATACTGTTATCCGTCAGTTCAAACATCTGGTTGATGTGCTCACACTGACGCTCGGTAAAGCTCTCTTTGCCATTCATCCGGCGGTTCAGCGTCCGCGCCATGTTGTAACAGCTGTCGCCGATACTCTCTATTTCCGATATCTCTCGCAGCATGGCACGTATCTTAGCCTTTGTCTCGTCGCTAAGATGGGCGTCGCTGACCTTATCCAAATATTTCGCAATCTCTATCTCCATGTTGTCCGAGATACTCTCATACTTCTCGATGCGGCTGTACAGTTTAGTGAAGGCGGCACCGTTCTCCGTTATCATCAGCTCACGCACCATGCCGAACATGCGCCGTATGCGCTCGGCAAAGAGCAGTATCTCTTTTTGTGCTTCGAGCACGGAAAGCTCCGGCGTCTCCATGATACCGCCGCTGATAAAGCGCAGACGGAAGTCCTCTTCCTCCTCGTTGGTCTTGGATTTGATGACGTAACAAACGATCTTCTCTATCTGCGGGATGAACCATATCAGGATGAACGTGTTGGCAAGGTTGAAACATGTGTGGAATGCCGCAAGCACGAACGAGAGCTTTGAGGCGTTTGCAAGGAAGGCGTAGTGCCCTACCGTCTCAGGCGTCATTGACGAGTCGTAGCCGACAATGTTGCAGACCATGTCGATAAAGGGATGGAACACGCAAAGGATCCATACCACTCCGAACAGGTTGAAGAACATGTGGGCGAACGCGGCACGGCGTGCGGGCGTGTTGGCGGTAAGCGCCGCCAGATTGGAGGTTACCGTCGTTCCGATGTTCTCACCCATTACGAGGGCTATTCCCTGATAAATGGGGAGCACGCCGCTTGAACATAAAATCATCGTAATAGCCATTACAGCCGCCGATGACTGGACACACATCGTGAGCACTCCACCGATAAGCAGGAAGACTATCGTCGTAACAAAGCTCTCCGGGGGGAAACTTGAAAAGAATTCGAGCACCGCCGTGTTCTCGCCGAGGTGCATGTCGATACCCGTCTGGCGCAGAGTGCCCAGTCCGAGGAACATGAACGAGATACCGAAAAGGAAGTCGCCGATGTTCTTTCTCTTCTTATTATAAATAAGTAATATGGCTATAAAGAAAGCCGGATAGACAAAGTCGGCGATGTTGAACGAAAATCCTGCCGACATGATCCATGCGGTCAGCGTGGTGCCGATATTGGCTCCCATGATGACGGATATTGCCTGAGCCAGCGTCAAGAGTCCCGCGTTGACGAAGGATACTGTCATAACGGTGGTAGCCGTTGATGACTGAACGGCTGCCGTGATAAACACACCGGTCAGCATGCCTGTAATTCTGTTGGTGGTCATAGCCTGCAACACGTGGCGTAGTTGTGAACCTGCCATCTTCTGAAGGCTGTCGCTCATTGATTTCATTCCATACATCAGCAGAGCGAGCGAACCGATGAGTTTAAAAATTATCCAAATAGACATATTTTAATTATATTTATAGTCTTATATTTCAAGCTTCAAAGAAAACGGAGTAACTTTACCACGCTAATTTTAAACGCTTTACCA
>CAJMQT010000149.1 GCA_905215655.1 uncultured bacterium
CCGCAGTTCGTGCGTTTGTGAATAGTGTTTTTCGTCCTTCACGGTAAAGTGCATGCAGACAGGTTGTTACGGTGAAACATGGTTCGGGTAAACTGCAATCGGTTATGAATAATGCAGGTTAAATGTTATATGATAAAGTAGTAAATAACGTGGGTTCGGCTTGCAGTATATTTCGTCGAACTCACGTTAAATTAATATTTGATTAAAGATTTTGAAACATCTTTGAAATGTTTTCTCGGTTAATTTGCATTGAAATAATTAATTGAGAAAACAATGGAAATACTTTTTTTCTGCGTAGTGATTTTTCTGTTCCTGCTGGCTATCTTCGACCTGTCGGTAGGAGTCAGCAATGACGCCGTAAACTTTCTGAACTCGGCAATAGGGTCTCGGGCTGCATCATTCAAGAGGGTGCTGATAGTCGCCTCGATCGGCGTTTTTATCGGAGCGGCAATGAGTAACGGAATGATGGACATTGCCCGGCATGGCATTTTCAGACCGGAGCATTTCTCGTTCTACGACCTTATCTGCATTTTTATGGCGGTGATGGTTACCGACATAATCCTGCTTGACATTTTCAACACGCTGGGCATGCCCACCTCGACAACTGTCTCGATGGTCTTTGAACTGCTGGGCGCTTCGTTTGTGGTGGCGTTAATAAAAATGGCGGATGGCAGCGACCTCGGGCTGGACGCACTATTGAACACGGAAAAGGCTCTTTCGGTCATCATCGGCATATTCCTGTCGGTGGCGATAGCGTTCTTCTTCGGTGCTGTGGTACAGTTTATTTCCCGATTAATATTCTCTTTCAATTATAAAAGTAATCTGAAATGGAAGATAGGACTCTTCGGCGGTATCTGTGCTACGGCTATCGTATATTTCCTTCTTATCAAGGGAGCGAAAGACCTTACCTTCATGACTCCTGAGGTGAACGTATGGATAAAGACTCACACAGGCGTGATTATCCTCTCCTGCTTTGCATTTTTCACGTTGCTGATGCAACTGCTGCATGTTTGCAAAGTCAACGTGCTGAAAGTGATTGTGCTTATGGGCACATTCTCTCTCGCCATGGCTTTTGCCGGCAATGACCTCGTCAACTTTATCGGCGTGCCGCTGAGCGGACTTGCCTCATATCAGGATTACATCGCCAACGGCAACGGAGACGCCCATGGATTTATGATGAATTCGCTCAACGGGCGCGCCAATACTCCAATATATTTCTTAATCGGAGCAGGCATTATCATGGTTGTGTCTCTCGCGACATCAAAGAAAACAAGGAATGTCAGCAAAACAGAGATCGGGCTCGGTTCGCAGCAGGGCGGCGACGAGATGTTCGGCTCGTCGCGCATCAGCCGTAGCCTCGTGCGCTGGACGCTCTCGTTCTTTTCATGGATATGCGGAATAACGCCGCCGAGAGTGCGCCGCTGGTTTAACCGCCGCTTCAACGTCGATGAGACAATACTAAATCAAGGGGCGTCATTCGACCTCATCCGAGGCTCGGTCAATCTTGTTCTTGCCGGTGCTCTAATAGCCCTCGGCACATCACTTAAACTGCCGCTTTCTACCACGTTTGTAACATTTATGGTGGCTATGGGAACCTCACTCGCCGACCGCGCTTGGGGACGTGAGAGTGCCGTTTTCCGCATTACCGGCGTAATTTCTGTTATCGGCGGATGGTTTCTTACTGCCGGTGCGGCGTTTATAGGTGCCGGAATTATTGTGGCGGCAATGTTTTACGGTGGTCATTGGGTGATGTTCCTGCTTGCCGTTCTTACCATTTTCCTTATTATCAAAAGCAATCGCAAATTCCGAAAGAAGAATGAGACGGAAAAAGGAGGCGACGTACTGTTTCAAACTATCATCTCCAATCAGGACAAGACGCAGACATGGAGTTTGCTGCTCATGTATATCACTGAACAGCAAGAGAGATTTCTCAACTTCGCACAAGAAAAATACAGTAATATTACATCCGCATTCATCGCCAACAATGCAGGTGTGCTGAATAAAGCCGAAACAAGTTTGGCGAAACAGAAGACTGTGTTGAAGAACGCCCGCCGCAAGGAAACACTATGCCTGCGAAACCTCACACGCGAGATGGCGATCGAGAAAAGCACATGGTTCTATCTGAGCAACAACCTTTGCATGAACATCCTTTACAACCTGCGACGCATCAACGAAGTATGCAAGGAACACGTAGAGAACAACTTCATGCCGCTACCGCCCCGCTACGTTGCGGAGTGTGAGATGTTGCGCAGCCATGTCGGCACCCTCTTCAACGATACGTTGGAGCTGATAAAATCGGGCGACAACGAGGCTGTCGGTCGTCTTCGCCGGCATTGCGACGAGATAAAAGACATAATTTCCGACACGTATCACCGCGCTCACGACCACTTGCGCGACGGCGACACATCGGCAATGTCGGTGCTCTATGTTTACGTCAATATGCTTCAAGAGACACAGGAGATTGTAACATCCATCCGCAAATACCTCCGTGCAATAGCCAAGCTCCGCGACTCTGAATTCCGCAGTCGTCCGGCACGCACGACAGAGCAAAATGTTTAATCACCTAACCTGCATTATTCATAGGCTTTCGTTACGAGAGTTCCAAATGTCTGTGCGTC
>CAJMQT010000150.1 GCA_905215655.1 uncultured bacterium
ATAAAAAGATATTTTTAATTTAGATGAACGTAATTACGAAAACAGTATCGTTGCCTGATGGCAGAACCATCAGCATCGAAACCGGGAAAGTGGCAAAACAGGCGGACGGTTCGTGCGTGCTGCGCATGGGTAACACCGTATTATTAGCCACCGTTTGTGCCGCAAAAGATGCAGTTCCCGGAACAGATTTTATGCCTTTGCAGGTTGAGTACAGAGAACAGTATGCCGCTGCCGGACGTTTCCCCGGCGGATTTACAAAGCGCGAAGGCAAAGCAAGCGACAATGAAATTCTTACTTGCCGACTGGTAGACCGCGCCCTCAGACCGCTCTTCCCCGCCGACTTCCACGCTGAGGTGTACGTCAACGTCATCCTCTTCTCTGCCGACGGAGTAGACCAGCCTGACGCCCTCGCAGGTTTCGCTGCGTCAAGCGCTCTGGCATGCTCGGATATACCGTTTGAATGTCCCATCTCTGAGGTGCGTGTGGCACGCGTTAACGGCGAATATGTCATCAACCCGACATTCGAACAGATGAAAGAGGCTGATATGGACCTCATGGTGGGAGCAACGAAAGACAACATCATGATGGTGGAAGGCGAAATGGACGAAGTGTCTGAACAAGACCTCCTCGGCGCCCTCAAAGCAGCCCACGAGGCTATCAAGCCGATGTGCGAGATGCAGGAGGAGCTGATGAAAGAGCTCGGCACAGACACAAAACGCGAATACTGCCACGAAGTCAACGACGAAGAGCTGCGCGAGGAGCTGCGTAATGCCACCTATGAAAAGTGCTACGCCATCGCACAGGCCGGCAACAGAGACAAACACGAGCGCGAAGACGCCTTCGAACAGATAAAGGCAGACTTTGCCGAGGCTTACGCCGCAGCACACACAGAGCTGACGGAAGACGAGCTGGAAGAGAAGAACGCACTCATCGACCGCTACTACCACGACGTGGAGCGCGACGCCATGCGCCGTTGCATCCTTGACGAGGGCAAGCGTCTTGACGGCCGTACAACAGAAGAGATACGCCCGATATGGTGCGAGGTAAGCCCCCTGCCCATGCCTCACGGCAGCTCACTCTTCACACGTGGCGAGACACAGAGCCTCACTACATGTACGCTCGGAACAAAACTCGACGAGAAACTCGTTGACGACGTGCTCGACAAGAGCTACCAGCGTTTCCTCCTCCACTACAACTTCCCGCCGTTCTGCACGGGCGAGGCTAAGGCACAGCGTGGCGTCGGACGCCGAGAGATCGGTCACGGACACCTCGCATGGCGCGGACTCAAAGGTCAGATACCCGCCGACTTCCCCTACACCGTGCGCCTCGTGTCACAGATCTTGGAGAGCAACGGCTCATCGTCAATGGCTACCGTTTGTGCCGGCACGCTGGCGCTGATGGACGCCGGAGTACCGATGAAGAAGCCCGTCAGCGGTATCGCAATGGGTCTTATCAAGAACCCGGGCGAAGAGAAGTATGCCGTGCTGAGCGATATCCTCGGCGATGAAGACCACCTCGGCGATATGGACTTCAAGACAACGGGAACAAAAGACGGTCTTACAGCCACACAGATGGACATCAAGTGCGACGGACTGAGCTTTGAAATCCTCGAAAAGGCTCTTATGCAGGCTAAACGCGGACGTGAATACATCCTCGGCAAGCTGACAGACACCATCGCAGAGCCGCGCGCAGAGATGAAGCCGCAGGTACCGCGCATCGAGGCATTCGACATACCCAAAGAGTTTATCGGAGCCGTGATAGGCCCGGGCGGAAAGATCATCCAGCAGATGCAGGAAGAGTCGGGAGCCACGATAACCATCGACGAGGTAGACGGCGTAGGCAAGGTACAGGTAAGCGCACCCAACAAGGAGAGCATCGACCTCGCCATATCAAAGATAAAGGCTATCGTCGCAATACCCGAGGTAGGCGAAGTTTACGACGGAACGATACGCTCCATCATGCCTTACGGCTGCTTCGTAGAGATCATGCCCGGCAAGGACGGACTGCTGCACATCTCGGAAATAGACTGGAAACGTCTTGAAACCGTTGAAGAGGCAGGACTGAAAGAGGGCGACAAGATCAACGTAAAACTGATGGATATCGACCAGAAGACCGGCAAATACAAACTGTCTCACCGCGTGCTGATACCCAAGCCCGAAGGATATGTTGAGCGTGAGCGCCGTCCGCGCCCCGAGCGTCGTCCGCGTCCTGAGCGTGGCGAGCGCAACAACAACCGCGAGCAGCGCCGCTTTGAGCACCGCAACGACCAGCGTTCGGACTTCCACGACCCCATGGCGCCGAAAGAGCCGAAAGACTTTAACGACAGCCTTGACAAACTGTCTATCGATTAATTCTCCGTCAGGAAGTTATAGATTAAACAACAGTTTAATTTCAGACTATAATCATTATAAAAGGTGGCTGCCATGTTGCAGCCACCTTTTATTTTTTCTTTCATTACTTCTATATTATTGCAGTCCGGTAAAAGTTTGTTATGTCGCAACTTTTATTAGATAATAAAGAGTAGCACCACTCCGGGTGCATTTAGTGTAAAAACTCTGACTCC
>CAJMQT010000151.1 GCA_905215655.1 uncultured bacterium
AAGAATGGTCGCCGCGTGCTTGCTGCACGTCGTGCCAAGGGACGTAAAAAACTTACCGTTTCTGACGAAAATCACGGTAAATAAACCGTAAGTCGGGAAACGACAAAAGCTTAAAAGCGGAACAAGATATGGCTCAACGCCCGTCTTGCTCCGCTTTTTTGTATATCCATATACGACGTCCTGAAAATTATCTGCCGACGTTTATCCTTAAATATTATTTAACATTACAAAGCGACAGATTAACACACGATTTTCTGCAAACGGGAAACGAGACAGGCGTTTACTGCCGGTGAAAACGCCGCCGTGGGTCGATGATGTTGCGAAAGACCGCCTTTCATATTGCGAAAGGCGGTCTTTCGCATTGTAAAAGGTTACCTTTCAGCGCGCGATATGCCGTCTTTCGCAACATCGGCAACCGCCTTTCAACCGACATACGGAACAATAATGCCGAACAAAGGGACAGCCCGGAAGGCATAAAAAGAGGGCGGAAAACTTGCAAACGGCGTAAGTGACTGATTTACAGCGCCATCTCTTGACGCCTCTCACGTCGCGTATTTGAAAGCAGCAGGCATGTCGTTCACAAATATTAAAAAATCCGAGGCATCGAATTAACCTAATTAACCCTATTTAAGCAAAAATCATTTAAAATCACGGAAAATATTGTCTGTAAAACGTAAAGTCGCTAAATTTACACTTAAATAATAAAAAATAATCATGAAAAGAGCATTATCAATAATTGCCGCCGTGATGATTGCGACGGCTATATGTGCCGTTCCCGCCAAACGCGGACTGTGGAAGACGCTGAAACTTGCCGACGGCACGGAGGTGAGAGCCGAGATGAGAGGTGACGAATACAGCAAATACTACCGCTCGGAAGACGGACGGCTGTTCGTAAAAGACACCGCGACAGGACTTTACACACAGACCGACGCCGAGGCGATAACCGCCAAGGCTGCCAAGAAAAGAGCAGCGTCGCAGGCGCGAAGGGCACGAAAGGCGGCAAAAGCGAAGGCGGCAGTCGGCGAGACAAACGGCTCGTACACAGGAGCAAAGAAAGGTCTTATCATCTTGGTGCAGTTCAGCGACGTGAAGTTCAAGACCGCCAACAACCCCGCTCTCTTCAAACGCATCGCCAACGAAGAGGGTTTTTCAAGCAGCGCAGGCTTCATCGGCAGCGTGCATGACTATTTCAAGGCACAAAGTCTGGGGCAGTTCGACCTCACGTTCGACGTCCTCGGTCCCGTCACCATGCCCAAAGGATACGCCTACTACGGCGCGCCGGCTGACGGAAGTTACGACAACGACAAGAACGTTGCAAACATGATAATCGACGCCTGCAAGGCGGTGGATGACCAAGTAGACTTCAATGATTACGACTGGGACGGCGACGGATATGCCGACCAAGTGTTCATACTCTACGCCGGGCACGGCGAGGCTTCATCAGACGACGAGAACACCATCTGGCCGCACGAGTGGGAGCTGAAATGGGCGCTGTATCCTAACTATGAGCCGGTAGTCTTGGACGGCGTAAAGATAGACACCTACGCCTGCGGATGCGAACTCGGCGAGACGGGAGCGATAGACGGCATAGGCACAATCTGCCACGAATTCTCACATTGTCTCGGACTGCCCGACATGTACGACACCGAGGGCGACAACTACGGCATGGCCGTTTGGAGCCTCATGGACTACGGAAGTTACAACGGCGACGGCTTCTGTCCGCCCAACTACACGTCTTACGAGCGCATGTACGCCGGCTGGCAGCAGCCCGTGGAGCTGTCAACCGACCAAACAGTAACGGGCATGAAGTCGCTCGGCGACGGCGGCGACGCATACATTATTTATAATGATGCACACAAAGACGAATATTATCTGCTCGAAAACCGCCGGCAGACGGGCTGGGACGCAGAGCTTCCCGGATCGGGACTGCTCATCCTTCACGTCGATTACGACGCCGAAGTGTGGTACGAAAACACGGTGAACACGGGCTCAAAACAGAGATGCACCATCTTCCACGCCGACAACAACGACGTGTTCAGCCTGACAAGCATGAAAAGAGACATATACCCTTACAGCTCTAACAACAGTCTGACAAACACATCAAAGCCGGCGGCAACGCTCTATAACGCCAACACCGACGGCACGAAATACATGAACAAACCTATCACGGAGATAACCAGAAACGGCGACGGAACGGTGTCGTTCAACTTCCAAAACCTCAACGTTCCGAGCGCGATAACAGGCATATCGGCAGACAACAGCCGCACCGACAGTCGCATTTACAGCATCGACGGCCGCTACATCGGCAACGACCTGAATGTTCTGAACAAAGGAATTTATATCGTAAACGGAAAGAAATATATAAAATAGCGGGAGCTATTTTATAATTAAGAGTTAAGAATTAAGAATTAAGAAAAATAGCAACAAGACTTATTTTCTTAATTCTTAATTCTTAAC
>CAJMQT010000152.1 GCA_905215655.1 uncultured bacterium
ACAGACATTTGGAACTCTCGTAACGAAAGCCTATGAATAATGCAGGTTAAATCTTGTTTCCAATATTCGGCTTAGCCCAAGCAAGTTAGGTTTAGCTCTCGACTTGCAGATTATTTTATGATGATTTTCTGTATGTTTACGTTGCCCGCATTATCTACGGTCTTGCGTATGTTGATGCCTTTTGCGGGAAGTGCAAGACGTGTGCCGTTTACGTTGTAATATTCGGTCACGGCGTTGTTGCCGGCGGCAATCTGACCGATGCCTGTTGTTACTTCGGTAATCTTGTTGCCGTTTTCGTCGTAGGTGCTGCCCGTCAGCGCGTTCTTCACAGCATTAGCGTATTCGTTGATATTCTCGGCGGGAATTTCGTCGGTGTAAGCCTTGTAAATCTCAATCTTGCCGGCACCGGCGTATTTCGTTACTATCTCCGGCACGTCGGCAGTCTTGTCCTTGTGGTTGACTTTGTATTCCGAAGCAGTCTGCTCGGGCGTCCAGGTAGAGGGGTAAAGTTGGTAAACTTGGTCTATTTTGCTGCCGTCGGCATTGGAATATCCGTCAAGAAGTCGGCGGCAATTAACATAATATATGTCGTAACCGTCTTCCTTGTTGATGTTCAATTCCAAGTTGCCTTTATCTGTTTGGATAGGGGCTTTTGTGTTTTTAAAATAGCATCCTTCTACATAACCAACGGCCCCGTCTTGAAGACACCAGCCGTCGGCTTTGGAGCAATTGTTTTGATAGTTGTTGAGGTAATGAAGGTGTCCGCCGCGTTGTAAAGGAAGGCGTGAGCCGTCGATGTTTTCATAATGATTGTGGTGCATCGTTATGGTTCTGCAATTTTCATATACGTCAGAACCGCCTTTACCAAATAATCCTGTCTTATCATGGTTGTGGAAATAGTTGTAGCTGAATGTCATCCATTGCACGTTATTCTTGCAGTCGAGCAGTCCGTCATAACGGTCTTTGTTTGACGCGTTGCCGTTGAAGAACTCGCAATGATCTATCCAGATGTGTGCGCCCCAGTCGGTCTTGGCACTTTTCTTGTCTGCCTGTATTCCGATGCAATCGGGGTCGCCGTTATTCACCACCGCACCATTGTGGAAACCGGCTATCTTGTTTTCGCCGCTCTTGAACACGGGCACGCCGTTCATCGTGAAGCGGCAGTTGCGTATGATGACGTTGCTGGCGCACTGCATCACGAATGTTATGCGCGTGAAGAGCGGTGCCATGCCCGTCTCTTTGTTGACAACGCCGATAAGAGTCTTGTTTGAGGCAATCAAGATACGCTCGCCGTAGGTCGACTCAACGCCCTCCGAGCCGTCCTGTTTTTCGCACAGATTTCCCGTTGCCAGTGCGTCAACATAGCATTTTACGGGAGAGGCCATGTCCTTATCGACAATCACGATGTATGGATCTTTGGCTTGAAGGTAGGCCTGGAGCTGTGACAATGTGGCGGCGTAAACAACTTTCCCGCCTGCGCCTCCTGTCGTTCCTCCTGCCAGATAGTGGTTTGTGCCGGGCGTTCCGGCAATGGCGGCGAAACCGTCAATCGAGAAGTCGCGACCGTCAACGGTCTGTGCCGTTGCGCCGATGAATGCTCCGCAGAGCAGCAGGGCTGTTGCAACGGCTTTAATGCGGCGTAAGAACGATACGCCACAGATTGTTTTTTCAGTAATTTTCATTGTAGTTTGTTTTGTAAATATAGTTTTAACCTTTTAGAATATAGCTTGTTCTGATATCTGTCAGAAGTTGTTTCAACGTCATTCGATTCACATCGGAATGCCTGTCGGCAGTTGAAATATCTTGTCCTTTATTACGTTTTCTTATAAAAAACACGCAAATATAATAGCTTTTTGCTGAACACGGATAATAAAAAGTGTTAAAAAGATGTTTCTCCGGCTATTTAAAATAAAAGAGTTAAGGATGTCAAAGACCCTCCGGTTCTTTAACATCCTTAACTCTTAACCTGCATTATTCATAGGCGTTTCTACTGCGAGTCCCAACTGCC
>CAJMQT010000153.1 GCA_905215655.1 uncultured bacterium
ATCCCAAGAAATAAAAACCATAAAATCTTTTCCTATGAACATACCCGTTGAATTTGCAGACATACGTCCTTTTGAGCCGGAAGAACTGCCGCAGGTATATGAGAGGCTGCTCGCCGACGAGCAGTTCAGGACCGTCTTGGCTCACATCATGCCCGATGTGCCGTTCGAAAAGTTGAGCGAGACGATACGTTCGTGCTCCAACAACCTCGAATTTCAGTTGCGCCTGTGCTACGGTTTCCTGAAAAACTTGGTAAAGAAATGCACCGACGGACTGACCGCCGACGCCTCGGCGCTCGACAAGAGCGGGCGTTACACCTTCATAAGCAACCACCGCGACATCATCATCGACCCGTCTTTTCTCAGCGTTTCGCTGATAGACGCCGGCTTCGACACCACCTGCGAGGTGGCGATCGGCGACAACCTGCTCGCCCTGCCGTGGGTTAAAGACCTCGTAAGGGTGAACAAGTCGTTCATCGTAAAGCGCGGACTGTCACCCCGCGAGACGCTGCGTGCCAGCAAAGTGATGTCCGACTACATGCACTTTGTCATGGAAACGAAGCACGACAACATCTGGATTGCACAGCGGGAGGGGCGCGCCAAGGACTCCGACGACCGCACTCAGCCGGCCATTTTGAAGATGATCGCCCTCGGAGGCGACCGCGGCAGCGTGATCGAAAAGCTCTTACAGATGCACATCGTGCCGCTCGCAATATCGTATGAGTTTGACCCTTGCGACTTCCTTAAAGCCAAAGAGTTCCAGCAGAAGCGTGACATAGAAGGCTGGAAAAAGTCCGCCGGCGACGACATTGTAAGCATGCAAACGGGCGTTATGGGGTATAAGGGACACGTACATTACCACTTTGCACCGTGCATCGACGACTGGTTGCGGACGCTTGACCCCGAAATGCCGAAGACGGAGCTGTTTGACGCCGTGGCGGAGCACATCGACCGCGAGATACATCGCAACTACCAGCTTTATCCTTCCAACTTCATCGCACTCGACATGCTCCGCGGCGAGCAGGCAAACGCCGACAAATACACGGCTGAGGAGAAAGCGATGTTTGAGCGTTACCTTGCCGGACGCATCGCGATGGTCGACCTTCCAAATGCCGACGAGGCGTTCCTGCGAGAGCGGATACTCACGATGTACGCCAATCCGGCGGTCAATCACGCCAAAGCAACAACCGTTTAAAGCGACGAACAATGCTCAAATCAAGATTTATCACACTCCTTTCGCTGCCTATATTGCTGCTCTCCTGCACCAACGAGGCTTACGACACGGGCGACGGAGCGCTCTCTTACCTGCGCGCCGAACTGGTTGAGGCGAACACGGACGCCGCCGCCGACATTGTAAGCATCACGCTGGACGACGACACGCGGCTGTCGCTGACGAAGAAGATGAGTCCCGAATGGGCGGAGAAAGCCGACACGTCGTACCGCGCTTTGATGTATTACAAACAGCGGCCGACCGCCGACGGTGTCCTGACAGCCGTCGAACCGTTCGCCATGCAACGGGTGCTTACACCGAAGATAAAAGCCGCAGAGGAGGTGAAAGACGACATAAAAACCGACCCCGTGCTGTTCAACAGCGCATGGAAGGCAGCCAACGGCAGGTTCATAAACTTTGATCTGGGCGTCAAGACGGGCAAGATTGACGACGACGAAAGCGGTCAGACAATCGGCATTATATGCGACGGCGTGGATCAACGCGCCGACGGCACACGCCTCCTCCGTCTGCGTCTGTGCCACGACCAAGGCTCCGTGCCGGAATATTACACATCCCAACTCTTCCTCAGCATTCCCGTATGGTATCTCCCGACAGAACCTTCCGCCGGCGACGAGGTTGAGATCTGCATCAATACTTACAGCGGAGAAATCAAAAAGACTTTTGTCTTTAAGAAGACAGAAGTTCGGGAGTACAGGAGTACAGAAGTGCAGAAGTTCAGACATCGGCTTTGTGTGTTTAATTAAAAGCTACAAAACATTTGTCTGAACTTCTGCACTTCT
>CAJMQT010000154.1 GCA_905215655.1 uncultured bacterium
AACTCGATGGGCAAGTTCGCCCCGAAGTTCGACGTTGTAGGTCCGGTGAAGATAAATTACTCCTGCACTTATCCCCAAGGCACGAGCTATGCCTTTTATTGCGTCCGTGCCGCTATTGAAGCGGCAAAGAGCCAGATTGACTTCTCAAAATACGACGCCAACAACGACGGCGTGGTAGACATGTTCTACATCGTCTTCGCCGGCTACGGCAGCAACGTTCAGGGCAACAACTCGGGCTACATCTGGCCCCACGCCAGCAATCTGAGCTACTACGGACTGACCTACAACGGCAAGCGCCTCGGTCGTTACGCTTGCAGCACCGAACTTGGCGGCAGCGAAAAATACTCGGGCACGACGATTGACGGTATCGGCACAATCTGTCACGAGTTCAGCCACGTGCTCGGTCTGCCCGACCTTTACGACACCGACTATAAAGAAAACGGTCAGAGCCTTCACCCGGGCGAGTGGGACATCATGGCAGGTGCCGGCTATCTTAACAACGCACGCACGCCGGCGGGATACAGCACCTACGAGCGCTACTCGTCAGGTTTCATGACACCCGAACTGATAAAGGAGAAGGCAAACGGACTGACATTGGAGCCTTTGAACACATCGAACAAGGCATATCGCATCAACTCGGCTGTCGACAAAGAATATTTCCTTTTGGAAAACAGACAGAAGACGCGCTGGGACGAATACCTGCCGGGACACGGCATGCTTATCATCCGCGTCGACTCGACAAGCGTCACGCCCTGGACAAGTAACAGGGTGAACGCCAACCCCGAGCATAACTATTACCAGATGCTAAGGGCTTATCCCACCCTTAACTATGTTTCAGGCTATGACGCCTTCCCCGGTCTTGCAAACATTCAGGAGATAAACAACGAGACCGAGCCGGCGCTGAAATCATGGACGGGAGCGGACACGGAATTCTCTCTAAACACCATAACGGAAACCGACGGCATTATCAGCTTTAACGTGGGCGGCACGGAGATATACAGAGATGTCGAAGACTTCGAGGCGATGGACATTACCTCTGCCGACGCAAAGGGCATAAAGGGCGTCTTCTGCAACTGGGACATGAGTGGCACACGCGTCGTTGCGACAGGCGAAGGCTACGGCACGGGCAGCCACGCCATGAGCATAAAGAACGGTGCCTTTGTAACATCGTCGGCTATCGCCAACACCGTGACACGCGTAGAATACGACTTCTACAACACCACCAACTCTACGGCGACCGTAATGACGGGCTATTCTACCGACGGCGGCAAGACTTGGACAATGATGAGCACTCCGCTCGGCTCGACGCAGATATCTGTTTCGGCAAACACCACCAGCCATATTTCTTTCAACGTCCGCATGGCGCAAGGCTCGATGATACGTATCTTCCAGCAGGCAGGTTCAAAATCAGCGCCTTGTTACATCGACGACATCAAGGTAACTTACAGCGGCTCGCCCACATCGGGAATATCTCTGCCGACAACAGATACAAATTCTTCTGACGCCCCCACGGTTTATTATAACATCGCCGGACAGCGCGTGACAAAGAACGCCAAAGGCTTGGTTATAACAAGCGACGGAAAGAAAATCATTAAGAATTGAAAAAGCAGCCTCACCCCCGACCCCTCTCCCAAAGAGAGGGGAGGAGAGAAAGACTATTCAAATTGAAAGGTCATACAAATTGAAAGATTGAAAGATTGAAAAATGGAAAGATTAGGAGTTTAGAAGTACAGGAGTACAGACATTACTTTTGTGACTCACAATCATTTAACCTGCATTATTCATAGGCTTTCGTTACGAGAGTTCCAAATGTCTGTG
>CAJMQT010000155.1 GCA_905215655.1 uncultured bacterium
GACATTACTTTTGTGACTCACAATCATTTAAAGCTATTGTCTGTACTCCTGAACTTCTGTACTTCTAAACTCCTTAATCCTGTACTTCTAAACTCCTTAATTCTGTTCTTCTAAGCTCCTAATCTTTCAATCTTTCAATTTGAATAGTCTTTTTCTCCTCCCTTCTCTTTGGGAGAGGGGTCGGGGGTGAGGCTGCTTTTTCAATTTTTCAAGATTTTCTTTCCTTTGCTTGTTATTATCAAGCCCTTTGTATCTTTTGTTACGCGCTGTCCTGCAACGTTATAATATTTTTCCGAAACAACGTCTGACTGATTGGGAACGACCGTTATCGCGTCTATCGCCGAACCTTCGTCTGCACCGCTGAGAATTACTGTTATGTCGTCAACGTAGCAATAAGCGTTGGGATTACCCGATGTCTGGCGGATGCGGAACTGTGCGCCGGCGGGTATGCTCGACGAGTATTTCTGTGTAACGCTCTTACCCGCCTGTACTGATACCTGATTTTTTCCGTTCGCGTCGTTTATAGCCGTCCATGTCGCGCCGCCATCCGTCGATGTCTCGACGCGGATTATCGCCGACGCCGCCGTTGCATTCCAGAAGTCGAACGACAAAGAAATTACTTTCTTGCTCATTGCCGACGATGTAAGCGTGGCGCTGCGCACCATGCCGACGGCTCTGCTGCCGCGTCCGTAGTCGGTGGTCGCCTCGATTATACGGCTCTTTGACAAGTCCCATGAGCAGAACACGCCCTTAACGCCCGTTGCGTCGGCGTCGGTAAGACCGATACTCTCAAAGGTCTCTATTTCCTTATCAATGTCGTTGCCGCCCACGTTAAAGCTGATTATGCCGTCGGTTTCGGCTATCGAGTTGATGGACAACTCCGTCTCCAATGCCGTCCACGACCTTAACGAAGGCTCGGTCTCATTGTTTATTTCTGTTACATTGCCTAATCCGGGGAAGGCGTCATAACCCGAAACATAGTTAAGGGTAGGATAAGCTCTTACAATCTCGTAATAATTATGGTCGGGGTTGGCGTTCACCCTGTTGTTTGTCCAAGGCGTTATGCTTGTCGAGTCGACGCGGATGATAAGCATGCCGTGTCCCGGCAGATATTCGTCCCAACGCGTCTTCTGTCTGTTTTCCAAGAGGAAATATTCTTTGTCGACAGCCGAATTGATGCGATAAGCCTTGTTCGAGGTGTTCAACGGCTCCAAGGTCAGTCCGTTTCTCGGCTCTTTTATCAGTTCGGGTGTCATAAAACCCGACGAGTAACGCTCGTAAGTGCTGTATCCCGCCGGAGTGCGTGCGTTGTTAAGATAGCCGGCACCTGCCATGATGTCCCACTCGCCCGGGTGAAGGCTCTGACCGTTTTCTTTATAGTCGGTGTCGTAAAGGTCGGGCAGACCGAGCACGTGGCTGAACTCGTGACAGATTGTGCCGATACCGTCAATCGTCGTGCCCGAGTATTTTTCGCTGCCGCCAAGTTCGGTGCTGCAAGCGTAACGACCGAGGCGCTTGCCGTTGTAGATCAGTCCGGATTTTTGCAGATTGCTGGCGTGAGGCCAGATGTAGCCCGAGTTATTGCCCTGAACATTGCTGCCGTAGCCGGCGAAG
The DNA here is from genome assembly GCA_905215655.1 of uncultured bacterium. Lineage (GTDB taxonomy): Bacteria > Bacteroidota > Bacteroidia > Bacteroidales > Bacteroidaceae > Prevotella. The sequence continues at coordinate 1,615 of CAJMQT010000155.1, forward strand.
ACGATGTAGAACATGTCAACATAGCCGTCGTTGTTGGCGTCGTATTTTGAGAAGTCAATCTTGCTATTTGCAGCCTCTACTGCCGCCTTGACGCAATAATAAGCATATTCCGTGCCCCTTGGGAAGGTGCTTGAATAGCTTATCTTCACCGGACCTACAACGTCGAACTTCGGGGCGAACTTGCCCATCGAGTT
>CAJMQT010000156.1 GCA_905215655.1 uncultured bacterium
CGAAAAGTGCGATACACGAGTCGAAGATAACGATACGTTTCTGGATTGTCACAATCATCCTTGCGGCGCTGACGATAATCACGCTGAAAATAAGATAATTTTAAAGGGAGTTAAAAGGGAGTCGAAAGGGAGTTAAAAGGGAGTTAAGAAGGAGTTAAAAGGGAGTTAACGGACATTTGTTACTAAGTTAACAAGAGCGTAAAATTTTAATTGGCTTGTCTGCTCGTCCCTTGTCTGCTCGTCTACTTAAAAAAAAGAATGAATATGAAAAGAATTGTAATATTAGGAGCCGGCGAGAGTGGTGCCGGAGCCGCCGTACTTGCGAAGAAAGAGGGCTTTGACGTCTTCGTCTCGGACATGTCGAAGATTAAGGACAGATATAAAGAATTGCTCGACAGCCACGGCATAGAATGGGAAGAAGGACAGCACACGGAGGAGAAAATCCTCAACGCCGACGAGATAATAAAAAGCCCGGGAATACCCGACACGGCGCCGATGATTGTGAAATGCCTCGCAAAGGGCATTCATCTTATCAGCGAAATAGAGTTTGCCGGACGTTACACCAAGTCAAAAATGATTTGCATTACAGGCAGTAACGGTAAAACAACGACGACTTCACTCATCTACCACATCTTCAAGAGCGCCGGCTACGACGTGGGATTGGCGGGCAACATAGGCAACAGTCTTGCCTTGCAGGTAGCCGAAGATCCGCACGAATATTACGTCATCGAACTCAGTTCGTTCCAACTTGACAACATGTACGACTTCCGCGCCAACATCGCAATCCTGCTTAACATCACGCCTGACCATCTCGACCGATATGACAACTGCATGCAGAATTATGTTGACGCAAAGATGCGCATCCTGCAAAACCAGACGAGCGAGGACTCGTTCATCTACTGGAACGACGACCCGATAATACGTCGTGAACTGAGCAAATATGACATCAAGGCGATACAATACCCGTTCTCGGAGCTTAAAGAGAACGGTTCCATCGGTTACATCGAGGAAGGTCAGTACAAAATCGAGGAGCCCACGCCCTTCAATATGGAGCAAGAGGCGCTGAGCCTTACAGGCAAACACAACATCTACAACTCTCTTGCAGCCGGCATCGCATCAGACGTTGCGGGTATCAAGAAGGACTTTATACGCAAGAGCCTGAGCGACTTCCCGGGCGTGGAGCACCGTCTGGAAAAGGTGACGCGGGTCGGTGGCGTGGAATATGTCAACGACTCAAAGGCTACCAACGTTGACGCGTGCTGGTACGCGCTCGAAAGCATGAAGACGCCTGTTATCCTTATCATCGGCGGAAAGGACAAGGGCAATGATTACAACGCCATAAAAGATCTTGTCAAGAAGAAGTGCGCGGGTCTTGTTTACCTTGGAGCCGACAACACGAAACTGCACAACTTCTTCGACGGAATGGGCATTCCCGTTCGCGACACTCACTCGATGAAAGAGTGTGTCGAGGCTTGTTACGACATGGCACGCCCCGGCGACACGGTTCTTCTTAGTCCTTGCTGCGCCAGCTTCGACCTGTTCAAGAACATGGAAGACCGCGGCGAGCAATTCAAGACATTGGTAAGAAAACTTTGATAAATTAAGAGTAAGCCCCCCTCCGGCTCCCCCGAGGGGGAGAGAGTGGCGAAAGTGCAGGTTGAATATAAGGACATAAAACCACAAAAGCATATTTTAAATAATTCCGACTCTAAACTCTTAGTTCTCTCC
>CAJMQT010000157.1 GCA_905215655.1 uncultured bacterium
TCATTCTTCATTCTTCATTCTTCATTCTTCATTCTTCATTCTTCATTCTTCATTCAGAATGTAATTCCAGTCCTCTTTCAATACCGCGTGAGGTCCTTGTCTCAACAGATATTTTATGTTCTCCGGACAGCCGTAGAGGCGGTATGCGGCGCGCGCCTCTTTGCAGCTCATGCCCTCGCCTTTCGGGTCCGCCCAGTTGTCCTCCGTGCCGCTTATCACTATCAGCGGACGCGGGGCGATGAGCGCCAACAGCTCGTGCTGGTCGAAAGGCAGGAACTCTTCGCGGTGACTGTACTGGCGGAAGTTGCCGCAGAACCATTGATGGCTCCATTCGTTGACACATTCGAGCGTCTCGCCGACGCAACGCCGTGACAGGGCGGCGCCGCAGCAGCCCGAGTTGACAGACACCACGGCGGCGAAACGACGGTCGGTGGCGCCCGCCCACAGCGCCGTCTTGCCCAAGCGCGAGTGTCCCATTATGCTTACATTATTTATATCCACCACGTCGGCGGCTACTGCCGTCAGGGCGTCCAGCGCGCGGCTTGCCGTCCACGCCCAGCAGGCCACGGCGCCCCACTCGTCGGGCAGCGGATACGTCTGTCCCTTGCTGTAAAAATGACGGTGCAGGCGGCTCGACCGGAAGTGGTCCCTCGCCTTGTCGCCCTCGGCGTCGGTGTAGCAGAATGTGGCGAGGGCGTAGCCGTGACTGAGCACGGAGTCCACCTGCCATGCCTCGGCACCCTTCGGACGCGTGCCGTCGGCGCGGAGCGTCAGGATCGAGTCGTTAGGGATGAACGACAGTCCCATTATCGTCTTGCGCCGACTGCTTTCGGCATTGCCTCTGCCGCCGCTCCTTCCTTTCTTCCGTGCCTTGTCGTTTGCCCATACCAAGGTCAGGAGCACGTCAGGACCGTCGCCCGTCAGATGCAGCATGATGTCCCGGCGCACCGCCCTACCCTTCATTATGATGCGGTCGGCGCCCCGTCGCTCGAAGCTGAACGTGCTGTCCGGCAGCGGTTGTCTGCCGTACATATACGTCGTGAAGAGCCGCAACAGTTCCGGTCGGCGCTTGCTCTCCCACGTCTGCCTGTCCCCCACCCTCGTGCCGTCAAGACACAGCATCATGTCCGGCAAGACGTATTCGGGCACTAATGCCTCGTCATAGTTGGCGTTGTTGAAGTAATCGTAGAAGTCGCGTCGTGCCACCCTGCGCTCATACTGCGCCATGCAGACGTCGGGCAGCAGCAGAAATAATGTCGCCAAAAGTAAAAAATGTCTGTTTTTCATTGATATATTTTTTTGTTTTTTCTACAACAATGGAGTCATATAAAGTGGGAGATAAAGAATATTATCTTCTTCTTTTAAATCTTTGTCGTGCAATATTTTTGCATCACTCAGCCAAAAGAAGGCATCGTTTTACACATAATTGAGAAATTAGAACATGGCAAAGATAGTGAAAGGTGAGCGAAAAGCCAAACTTGTTTGAGCTTTTCCGAGCCGCATCCTATCTTATACAAAGATACACATAATTGAGATACTACGGTCGGATTTGATGATTTTTACCGCTCTATACTATTAAAAAAATAACTCTTCATCCGCTTGTTATCTAACCTGCATTATTCATAGGCGTTTCTACTGCGAGTCCCAACTGCCTGTACGTC